>JBIKVI010000382.1:0-3866 GCA_044356935.1 Silvanigrellaceae bacterium
GGACCTCCCGTTCCGAACGTGCCCTCATTGACCTCCAGCATGGCGATATTGTCCAAATGGGACCAAAGGCACGCGGAGTCCTCCGTGAGGAACAGTCTACGCGGGGCGTTCTCGTGAAGTTCGCTCCAATAACACGCTGCGCGATCGTCGTTGCCACTGCCCGAGCGAGCCAGGCCGCCGTCTTTTGCGAGGCCAGGAGGAACCAGGACATGCATGAGGTCCCACTGTTCGCGAAGGCAGATCTCGATGAAGTAGGTCGGCCGTGAGGCCGATTGCGCAAGAGCCTCACCCGTTCCCCGGCCCAGGAGGAGTTCGGCAAGATCGGAACGCAACGCAGCCCCTGTCATGCCTGCGCCCAAGAGAAGACTCGCCTTGCGAAAGGCGCTTCTGCGCGACAATTGATGAAGGAAGGCGGCATCGTGAAAGGGTTTGTTGCTCATCAGAAACTCCTCCCCGCGGTGAACAGCGCACTTCGAATCACCTTGTCGGACGCCAAAACGTGGGTGAACAGCGCTTGTGGTGTCAATGTGGCGACCCTGGCGCCGGCGGATGCCGCGACTTCCGCGAGCGCAGCCTCGGGGAAAGCTTCCATGGGAACGAATTCCGCTTGGAACGCATACGCCACGATGTGCTTCACCTGGCATTGCCAAAAGCGCGGCATGCCGGCGAGTCCTCGGGCTGCGGCTTGGATGTCGCCATATCGCTCCGAGCCCAGGTGCCCGAAACCGTCTCCCGCCTTGGCTGGATCGCGGAAGTGCGAAGTCGCGAGTCCAGTGCGCGACTCCCCTGGCTGGACTCCGGTTCCTTGGAGACCCGTGGAATCTGCGATCCATCGGCCTACCGAATTAAACTTTACGAAGAACTGCGCGTGCGCGGCGAACTGACCATGGCATGCGTGACATTGAGTTCCATTTCCGAATCCTGCCTCGTTTGCGCCCGCAGCGGCGGCCTCGGCTGCGTCCTTGGCGCCAAACATAGGAATGAGTTCGGATTTTTCGACGTGTGGTTGCCAACGCGTGTCCATGGGATAGTCGGAGCAAAGGGCCAGTTGGGCAAACTTTCGAGCGCGCTTCAGGTTGTATCGGCTGTAGAGCCCGGAGAGGAACGCGCGCGTGGTAAGGAACCCTGCCGGTGCCGGCGCGCCGCTGTCACAGGCCACGGAATCGCCCTTGTCGTTGACGCACGTCGCCGCCGCGAAAAAGTCGTGGTAAGGCTCGCGTCGTGTGACCAGTCTCGCCATGAGGTTTCCCGGTTCGTCGAGATTCACGTCGCCGCTCTTGCCATTGAGCGAAAGAAGTCGGTTGGCGAAGTCGCGCGCCGTTACGACGAAGCCTGGCGCATCGACCCAGGTCCTTAGGACCTTCTCCACACCGGCACGTCCTTCCGCTCGAGCAGAATCCCGTTCGGCAGGAGTGGGCGATCGACCCGCGAGTGTGGGCGCGAGGCGCCCAAGGTAAAGGGCATAGTCTTCGCCCGTAAGGGTTTTGTTGCCCGAGGAGCGTCTGTCCTGCGCGTTGGCATGGTTGAACTCGGCCGAGGAGAGCACGACGCGACACACAAGGCTGCGCTTGGAGGCGTCGTCGAGCGACGGGTCCTGCAGAATAGGCGCAAGCGCCGCACGATCGTCGGCATCGGGTATGCGCCCGAGCGTGGCCTCGAAGAAAGAATCCAGTTCCGAGAGTCGAGGCAACTTCGAAGCCAGCAGGGACGACTCGCATACGCCCTTCATGCTGCGCGACCACGACTCGAGGGAGTTGAGTTTCCAAGTAAGCGCAGGGGGCCTCGACGCGCCGAAGTCGTACGCCCCGTGATCGGCTGAGGCCGCACGCAGGGCCGCCAAGGGACCCGCGCCCACCAACGCCAGCAGCCGCGAGAAGCGCTTCTCGAAGTCGAGGAAACGGGGTGAATCGATTGTGAGGCCCAGGAGACCCGACTCTACCGCGACATCGCGGATTTCCTCCGCGCTGTTGCCTTCCAGATCCTTTCTTTCGAGGTTCGCCCCGCGAGGTGAGGTCTCTTGCGCCGACGTTTCGAGGACCTGCTCGGCCGCGACCCTCGCAGAGGCGTCTCGCGCTGACGCGTCCCGAGCGACAATCAAACGCTCGCCGCTCCGCCCGCAAGAGGCGAGCGCAATGGCCGTCAGCAAGCACAATGTAAGCGGACACGCCAGGTGCCTCCGTGAAGTCTCAAGCACCCCGTTTCCTCCTTCGCGCCGACCCATTCCAATGTCTTGTCGTCGAACGCGTGCGAGGGCTTGAAGGTGAATTGCAATTCTTTGGAATGGTTGGAGAATACGAAAGACGGCAAGCGTGCGCCGGGCGTAACGAGGAAGCCGCGGACCCCCGCGGAAACGCGCGCTCAGCCTTGGACGTCGCCCACGCGCGACGAAAGTCCCATGGATTCATCGTGCGACTTGATGGCCTTTTGCAGGGCCTCGTATGTGCGGTGCGCCACGATCATGTTGGTGAGGTTGCGCATGGGGTTGGCGTTGCTCGACTCCAAGTACCCCTGCGACACCTCACCCTGCGCCGCCCGCGCGTTCTCGGGCGCGCCATCGTGCACGTAGAGATTCGCCCCGAGTTTCTGCAGCAGTCCCTTGTCTTCGAAGGCCACGACCTTGAGCATGTCCACGAATCGATCGCCCGCGTAAACCTCCCCACCCGGCAGGATTCTCACGTCGCCCTCGGAGAGTCCGGTGAGCGGCCCGTTTTCTCCCTGCACAAGCTGGCCGGTTTTGGTGACCAGTGCGCCCTCGGGAGTGAGCGAGAAGCTTCCGTCGCGCGTGTAGCGTTCGCCAAAGGGCGTATTTACGGCGAAAAAGCCATCCCCTTGTATGGCGACATCGAGGGGGTTGCCCGTTTGGCGCAGCGAGCCCTGGACGTGGGAGGTTGTTACGTTGGCTAGGGCGGTGTAGCCCATCTCATTACCGCGCAAAGGGAACACCTCGCGCATGTCCACCTTGAACGGGGCGGGAGGCAGCGGCGAGGCATAGGCCGGCCAAGGATCCGCGCCTAGGGCGGAAAACGAGACGGTCTCCTCCTTGAACGCGGTGGTGCCGGCGTTGGCGATGTTGTTGGAGAGGATCTCGAGGACCTTCTCCTGCCCGATGCCGCCCGACAGCGGCCCGTAAACATTCCTCAGCATGGACTTGGCCTCCCGGAGGGAAGAAGGGCGAGCGCCGTGCGGCTCGCGGCCCCTCACGGCCTCCACGCTGCAAAGTACCACCGGCGCGCCCGCCGGCGGCGGCGGGCTTTGCCGCGACCCGGAGGGAATCCTGACAGGCGCGTTTTCAGCGCCTTCGCAGGACGACCGTGAACGTGCCTTCAGGGATGGCGTTGGCTCCTTGGGGCGTGTCGTTAGGTCGCGTGAATTCCACCGTGAGGGCGGCGCGCTCGTCGGCGGGCAGTCGCGCGAGGATGTGATCGACGGCGTTGAGGGCCTCGCCCGCGAAGTACATTTGTGTGGTGAGCGGCGCGAATCCCGGTGCGGAAACCTTGAAATGGATGTGGGGAGGACGGACCCACGATGGGTCGTTGGGGTAGGCACCGGGCTTGATGGTCCGCGCGCGGACCTCGCCGCTGGCCCCCGTGGTGAGGATGGCGTGGTACTGGAAGTTCGGGTCGAGGGCGGCGTCGTTGGGGTCGCTCGGGTGGTCGTACTTCCCACTGGCGCAGGCCTGCCAGAGATCCACCGTTGCACCCGCCACGGGGCGGCAGTTTTCGTCGACGACACGCACCGTGAGGAGAAGGATCTCGCCGCGCGCGGGGGCGTCGGCTCCTTCGAGGACCACGAGGTCGGCGTCGAGGTCGGCTCGCCGGCGGAGCGGGTAGAAGGGGCCTTCAGGTTGGGGTGCCGTGCGGGGCGCG
>JBIKVI010000383.1:0-3855 GCA_044356935.1 Silvanigrellaceae bacterium
GCGATCGCTGCGCGTGCGCGCCAACGCCGACACGCCACGTGACGCCCGCTACGCCCGGGGGTTCGGGGCGGAGGGTATCGGCCTGTGCCGCACAGAGCACATGTTCTTCGACGAGCACAGGCTCCCGGTCGTGCGTCAGATGATCCTCGCCAAGAACGTTTCCGAACGCCGCCTCGCCCTCGACAAGCTCCTTCCTTTCCAGCGTGGCGATTTCGAGGAGATCCTCGAGGCCATGGAAGGTTTTCCCGTCACCATCCGTCTCCTCGATCCTCCGCTCCACGAGTTCCTCCCGCAAACCGACAAGGACTTTATGACTCTCGCCGGGCAGACAGGCTTGCACGCGGAGGAAATCCGCACGCGCGTGCGATCCCTGCACGAAGCCAATCCCATGCTCGGCCACCGCGGTTGCCGGCTCGGCATTTCGCATCCGGAAATCTACGAGATGCAGGTTCGTGCCATCGTGCAGGCCACGGTCTCGAAACGCGCGACGGGTCACGACGTGCGCCCTGAAATCATGATCCCCCTGGTGGGTGTGGCCAAAGAGCTTGGCTGGCTGCGCGAGCGCCTCGAGGCCGTGGCGCGCGTCGAGTGGGCGGCGCAGGTCCGCGCCGCTGGCACGGCTGGCTCCAAGCTTGGCGAATTCGACATTCCCTTCGGAACGATGATCGAAGTGCCACGGGCCGCTCTCACTGCCGACGGCATCGCCGAGTATGCGGACTTCTTTAGCTTCGGAACCAACGACCTCACCCAAACCACCTTCGGTTTTTCGCGCGACGACTCCGCGCCGTTCCTGCGGGTGTATCGCCAAGAAGGAATTCTCCCCGAAGACCCCTTCGCGGTGCTCGACGAGGCGGGCGTGGGCGTACTCGTGGCCATGGCAACGAAACTCGGACGCTCGCGTAACCCTAACTTGAAAGTCGGCATCTGCGGGGAGCACGGCGGTGAACCGCGCAGCATTCGATTCTGCCACGACACCGGCCTCGACTACGTGAGTTGCTCGCCCTTCCGCATTCCCATCGCCATCTTGAGCGCGGCGCAGGCCGCTTTGGCGGCAAGGGCCTCGAGCCCAGCGCCCGCGAACAAAGGGTGAGCACGTGATTCGGTTCGACAAGGCAATTGCACGCGAGGTGAGGGTCGGTTCCGTGCGCGCGCCCATCCTGATGGCGGGAGACGTGGACGCCCTCATCGACGACTACGTCGCGGCGCAGGGCTTGGGGACGGTGCCCGCGGACAGGTCGCCCTTCGGCGCGGTGCTTTGGCCCTCGGGTCGGGCTTTCGTGCGTTGGTGGGACGCGCAACAGTGCAGCGATACGCTCTCATCCGGGAGCATCCATCACACGTACTCCGCGCCTCAACGCGTCTTCGAACTGGGATGCGGCGTGGGTCTGGTGAGTGCCTACTTCTGCGCCCTGGGCGCGCGCGAGGTGGTGGCCACCGATTACGAGCCTTCCCTCGAGCCGTTCGTGCGCGCCAACGCCCGGGCTGTCTGCGAGGCCCACGGCCCGGGCTTTTCTCAGCGCGCCGACGCGCTGCGTTTCGCCACGCTCGACTGGACCAAGCAGCTCCCCGATGACGCGCGTGGTGCCGAACGTTTCGTGGTCGCCACCGACGTTCTCTATGAGAATGTGCACGTGGAATTCCTCCCAAAGGTGGCTGCGGCCCTTTTGCACGACGAAGGCGTCTTCTACCTTGCCGACCCGGAACGTTACCGGTGGCGCGCCGCTCGCGAGAATCTGCTCGCCGCCTTCGCGGACGTAACGCAGACGACGCTCGAGGTGGAGAGCGACGAAGACGACGCCTCCAAAGGGGTGGTCGACACGGGGACGACCCTCACCCGGATCCATATCCTCGCGTGCCGCGGTCCCCGTCGTCGGTGACGCTCGAAGCAGGCGCGAAGCCTCACTTCCGCGGCGGCTCCACGAAGTCTCCCGCCGTGAGCGACGCCTTGGCGCCGCCGGCCGCCGGGCGCCATGCGGCGAAGGAGGTGGCTTTCGACAGGGTGCGCGTGGCGCGCGCCTCGTCGGTCAACCGGAAGGCCAGCAGCGATGCGCCGGACAACGCCTTCGCGGCGTCCTCGATGGCCGAGACGAAGTAGTCGCCCGTTTCCTTGTTGAGCGAGTAAACGCTCTCGGCGCCGCAGAAGTAAATCCAGTTGGCGGAAAAGAATCCCGCGCAACGAGGCGGGTTGGCTTCCTTCCAAGCCACCTCGCGCGAATCGAGCTTTTGCGCGTTCCACAAAACGACGCGCACCTTCCCCTCGACGAAGACGATGGCGTCGCGGCCATCGAACCCAAGGGGACGCCATGCGTCCTCTTCGGTCTTCCACAGCTTGCTGTTTCCTTTCGCTCCCCAACCCTGCGCGTTGCGCACGTAGGTCGTCACCTGACCCTTTTCGAACCTCCAGGCGAAGTCCGCTGAGGCACGGAAGAGGTTCGCAGGCGAGCCGAGCTGTTTCTTCTCTTCGTCGGTGTAGACCCACTCCGCCACCGGGGCTGCCGAGCGCGAGAGGAGGAAGCTGCCCCCACGTGCGTCGCGGGCGCGCAGGCGGCCGTCGGAGGCGAAGGAGAGGAGGGCGGGTTCCTGAGGGAGCGCGGCCTGCGCCACCGCGCGTGCATCGGTGTCGATGAGGACCGACGGGGCGGCTGGCAAGGGATTGGAGGCGGATTGCTCCTCGGCCCCCTGGGACTTTTCCGCTCCACAGGCTGCGGAAAGGCACACCGAAACCGCGAGGAGAAAAGAGATCGGCATTTGGCTGCGCAAAATCGGCCCCCGTTTACCGCCCGCCGCTTGCGGGACAGGCCGCATACAATGGCACTTCAGGAACATTGGGTCACGGTTCGGCATTTGACCCTAAAACCTTGAGAGACACCTTGATTCCACTCCGAGAATTGCGGGAAAATACTTGAATACTGGGCCGCTTCAAGAATTCGGCGATAGCGTCGTTGTCGCCCCCCGCCGCCTCGCTCATGTACCCACGTACACTCCGCTCGGTCGGCGGGGGGACTCCGCCTTGCTCTCACCAAATTCTTGAGAGCGGCCAAGTTTTTTCTGCTGAAATCGGAGACGAGGAAAGGCCCTGCGCGTATGTTTCGGTTACAAAGACGTAACACACGGCGGGGTTGTTCCGATGAATACCATAGTCGCTTCGTACTGGCGAAAGATCCAAGGCGCACTTTTCCCGGGCTTTGCTGAAGAGCTGGGCATGACTACGGACAAGCACCTCAAAGTCATATTGGTGTTGGATGTCATCAAACTCGAAGACCATCTCGAGATCGAGCCCTACCCGATGGGACCAGGCCGACCAAGGCTCGATGCGACGGCAATGGCCAGGGCTTTTGTTGCGAAAGCCGTGCTCAACATCCCTACCACACGCGCACTCATTGACCGGCTGAATGCCGACGCTGTGCTCAGAAGGATCTGCGGATTCGAGCGCAAGGCGTTCGTTCCCTGCGAGGCGTCCTTTTCGAACTGGTTCGCAAGGTTCGCACGCAACGCCTTTCCCGAGAAGGTGCATGAAGCCTTGGTGCGCGAAGCGCACCAAGGGGTCCCTGTTCACAATGTGTCACGCGATTCCACGGCCATCGGGGCTCGTGAGAAACCTGCTCTGAAGCCGCCAAAGGCGGCCAGGTCGCCGAAGAAACGCGGGCGGCCAAGGAAAGGAGAAATCCGCCCAGAACCCGAGCTGACGCGTCTTGAGCGTCAGCAAACAATGAGCGTTTCCGAACAAATTGCCGATCTTCCGAATCGCTGCGATCACGGTTTCAAAACAAATGCCAAAGGCATCTCGACCGGCTGGATCGGCTACAAGCTGCACATCGATACTGCCGAAGGCGCGGTTCCTGTAGCTTGTGTGCT
>JBIKVI010000384.1:0-3839 GCA_044356935.1 Silvanigrellaceae bacterium
GACCCACCTTAAAGAAGCCGTCGATGTCCGACGAGTCGAGGGTCGCGGTTCCGCGGGGAAGACTCCCCCCGAAGAGCATCGCGAACGGTGGCCGGGCTATTGCGTTCTCTGCGCGAATGGCTCCTTGGAGACTCTCATAGATGGCGAAGAGAAGACGGTAGTCGTAGTCACCTTGGCGCGATCCCACCCTGTCACGCCGACGCGAATCCCAGAAATTCTGCTTGAGTCCATTGATGGCCCGCATCTCGAAGATGAAGGATTGGTAAGCGTGGCCAACGGCGTCGACGAGCGGCTTGCCTGCGTCTGTGTCAGCCCTTATGCGCTCCATGAGCGTGCGTTCGGGCATGATGGCGTAACGCACGAAGGCGTCTATGAGGCGCTTTGGCCCTGCCCCTTCGTACACCTGAGTTCTCGGCTTTCCGCGTTCGGACAACTTCATTCGGTGTTTAGGCGCCGAGGCGTAGGCGATCGCGATGTGGGGCTTGATGGCTTCCACGATGTCGCGTTCGAGGTGCGTCATGAGAGGCGCGAAGCCCAATGAAAAGCGTTGGTCGTCGGTGCCCATGTTGCCAAGCGTCTCCTGGATTCGTGCCTGGAACGCACCGCACGGAAGGGTTCGTTCGCTCCCTCCTCGCGCTCGGCGCCAATCCTTCGGAATCCACGAACTACGCGAGAATCCGCGCTGCCATCCTTGCACGCAAACCACCGGGGCGACCCGACTCCAACCTCGCGCGCATGGACCTTGCCGCGCGCTTGACGGTCTACGACGAACCCACATGGCTCAGTTTCGTGAGGGCCTTCTCCCGCGAGGGACGCCGCGACGCCGCGCTCAAGGACAGCCTCGTGCCCGTGCTGGAAGCCATGCCCGACGCTTTGCGCGCGCGCCTCTACGATGAGCTCGGTAGCGCCGACGTCCGCGCGCGACTCTCCGACCCAATGGAGGCGTTCCGCACGCCAGGCCTCTACGAGTGGGCGATCCTCAACAAAAAGGGCATCCCGCGCGGTTGCGAAGTCCGCCGCGATGGCCACTGTGAGAAGACCGCCCCGAAGCGGAGCATCGACGCTTTCCTGCGGAATACGTCGCGCGTCGAATCCTTTTTCGGAAGGATGCTCGGCGAAGGAGCCACCGGAGCTGATGTCGTGAAGGCCTACGACACGTTCCTGCTGCTCACCCGCACCCGCGTCTTCCGAGGGTCTCTTGCTGGCCAGTACACGGGACAAGACATCGTATCGATACTCAGTTACCTCCGCAGAGGATTGAACCAGGCGCGCGCTTGGCCTTCGATCAGCTGGGACGACTATTTTTCGGGTCGGAGCCAGGGGGTGAAGCCGGCCTTCATCCTTGCCATGGGCAGCATGGTCAACGGGCGAGGCATCTTTTTACGCAACCCCGATCTCCTCACGAGGTACACGCGGGGCGACGCAGAGGAAGTAAACAACGAGAGCCTGTCGGACTTCGATATGTACGTGAGGCCTATCTCGAAGCTCTACGAGCCTCTTTTGGCACTCGTGCCGGGGGCGTACGCGAATCTGGTCTCAGACCTCACGCGCGCCCACCGCGCGGACTCCGATCTCAAGCCTCGTTTCCAGATGGAAAAGTACGAGGAGGTG
Source organism: Silvanigrellaceae bacterium (assembly GCA_044356935.1). Lineage (GTDB taxonomy): Bacteria > Bdellovibrionota_B > Oligoflexia > Silvanigrellales > Silvanigrellaceae > JADCJN01. The sequence continues at coordinate 1,612 of JBIKVI010000384.1, forward strand.
CAAGAGCTCAACTCGGCGACGCTCAGCCCTTTGTTTTTCCGGATCGAAAAAGACGGGTTGTACCTCCTCGTCTACAAGACGAGCCGGTTCTCCGACAATCCGCACGAAAGCGTCGACGGGAGGGGAAGGCCCATGGCCGCGCCGTTCGTCCCTGCGAAGCGCCTTCCTCCCAAGTGTTACGCCATCGAAGGCACGTGCCCGCCCGAGGGGGAACTCTGAAGGCGACTCGCACGCGAGGAAACACTACGGTTCCCGAAGTCAGGTCCTCGACGGATCCCGCACAGAAACAAAGGGCATGACGATGAAGCCGCTGGTGACCCCGGCCACGAAACCGCTCGCATGCGCGAGGTGGCTCACGCCCGGTTCGTAGGAGGTGGGCATGAGCATCATCAGCGCGAATCCGACAGCGCGCACGAGGCGCCTTGAAACCGTCCTCTCCTTGTCGAACCTCAGATAGAGCGTGAGCCACAGAGCGATCATGGCGTAGACCATGCCCGAGGCGCCTAGAAGGTGGGTCTGGGGCGGATAGAGCGCCACCGTGACCGCGTTGCTCGCGATGCCCATGGGTAGCGCCAAAGCCGGGAATATCCAGAAGCCGAAATAGGCGTAGAGCATCCAACCGAAGAACAGGAAGGGAAGCATGTTGGAACCAAGGTGCGCGAGATCCCCGTGCACAAGCAGGGCGGTGACGAGCCGCCACACCTCGCCGCGCGCGTAGACGTCGGCGCCGCTCACCGAGAGATCGAGCCTCATTCCCCACTGCAGGAAGGAAACGACGATTATCACCGCCCCCACCAGAGCCGTCACACCAAGGTAACGGCGCTGCGGCCACTTCGCGAACGCGCCCAGCGGTTTGCGTGGACTCGGGAGGAATTCCCAGGCCTCAGGAACCCGCTCTCCCCAGGGTCCGCGGCGGGGTTCCTCGAAGAGACCTTCGGGCGTGGCGAGGAGGTCGAGAACATGTACCGTGGGAGAAACCACGCGGCGTGCGGAATCATCGGGGTCGGGAGCGCGAGGGGAATCCATGGCCAACATCTCCTCCGAGGTCGGGAAACCAGACGCTTGGGGCGCATCGGCTCCCGGGCAGGAGCGAAGACAGGCCTGGAAACGAAGGTAACCGGCCGCGTCGACCCGTCAACCACGTGATCCGCGTTGTTCGTCGGGATTCCTTCAGGTGCCCAGGTTTGCCATAAATCGGCGCTTGGTTCACGGACGCGCGCAGTGACACGGGGACCGCGCCAGGCATCGGACCTTTGACGTTTCAGGGATCGTCGACGTGCCCTAAGATGACCCTAAAGAGCGCAGAGGGGGAACGGGCATGGCACGGTCGAGCGTCGTCGCGCGGACACGAGTCCTCGTGGCACTCGCGGGCATCCACGGACTCGCCTTGGCGGGCTGCGCGTCGCCGCCGCCCGAGTCGACGCGCACTGGAGATCCCCTGGCAGACGATGAGTACGGCCGCGCCTCCGCGGCCCCGCCGGCGCGTTCCGAAGCGCCTCACTCCGCAGAGTCCATGGCTCCCGCGCCGCAAAGCTCCCAAGGCAGTCCGCGTGGCACGGGCATGACGCTCCGGCATCATCGCCCATTCATGTGCGAAGACGTGGGCCGCTACTGGCGAGACGGACAGTGGTACAGGCAAGGCTGCCTCAAATGCCTATGCGTCGCCGGTCGCAACTCGCAACGCATCGATTGCCGCGAGGTCAAGGGCTGCAGAAAGAATTGACCGTGCGTGCGGCCCCGTCCCCTTTTGAATCGGACCCTCGCGCTTTTGGCGTTATCACCGGCACAGAGCTTTTCTGCGCTAGCGATTGACGTTTGAAAATGGAGTTACGAACTCTTTGTCGAGTTCACAATGATTGACGAGGCCCGATGAATTACTCACGTCTTGAGTTCGTTTAGGGCGAAACAGATTACACATGATGGCATCGTCCTTGTTCGCGAGATCAGTGGCTGTTTCCGTGCGTTCGTTGCCAGAGCGGTCTTTGATGAGAACCGTGCGAGGGCCCTTCACGCTGTAACTAGAACCGTTCGAGTCCAGACTTCCTACTGTGGCATCAGGAGAATTGCCATTTGCGAAGTAGGGAGAGTCTATATAGAACGCATTTAAGATGGCTTGTTGTTGCTTGAAGTTGGGCCTGTGTCACGAGGCCGACCAGTCGTCGTTGCCCATCGGGCTCGGCCTCCTCATGGACCCGCATGTCCACTGCGTCGGCTCTCGCCTCGGTCGC
>JBIKVI010000385.1:0-3835 GCA_044356935.1 Silvanigrellaceae bacterium
GACGGATGCCCCATGCCGCTCCTGAAGACACCGCCTTCCCCCGCCGCGCGCGCAGGCGCTGGTGCCTATTGGTTCGCCGACGCCCTCGTCGTGGGCATCGTATGTGTCGTGGGTTTTGGGCTCCTCTATTTCGTGGACACCGGTAGCGCTCCCTTCGTGGCCGAGGTCGAGATCAGCACGAGCCTCGCCGCGCTCCCGGGTTACGCGCTCCTCTCGCTGATGCGCAGCCTGCTCGCACTGGGCATCAGCTATGCTTTCGCCATCGCATACGGCACGCTCGCGGCGCGCAACGAGCGCTGGGAGCGCGTCATGATTCCCATGCTCGACGTGCTCCAATCGCTGCCCGTGCTCACGTTCCTCCCGGGCCTGGTGCTCGCGCTCACGCACCTCATCCCCGGCAGCCGATGGGGACTCGAGATCGCCTGCGTGCTCATGATTTTCACGGGGCAGGTGTGGAACCTCGTTTTCGCCTACTACGAGTCGCAGCGTTCGCTGAGTCCCGAGCTGCGCGAATTCGCCCGCCTCACGCACCTCACCACCGCGCAGCGGTTTTTGGTCCTCGACCTGCCCAACGGCATCCGGCCGCTGGTTTACAACGGCATGATGTCCATGGCGGGCGGCTGGTTCTTCCTCACGCTCTGCGAGGCCTTCGTGCTGAGCGATCGCGGCTACCGCCTGCCGGGTCTGGGAAGTTACCTCGGTGTGACGTTCGAGGCGGGCCACTACGGCGCGTTCGCGGCGGGCATCGCGGCCCTCTTTGTCATCATCGTGGGCGTCGACTTCTTCCTCTGGAAGCCCCTCATCGCCTGGGTGTCGCAGTTTAGGGACGTGGGCGAGGGCGATGCCCGAGGCGCGGCGCGCAGCGCGTTCCTCGATCTCCTGAAGCGCACCCGGTTCCATCGCGCCGTGTCCGACGCCATCGAGGAATCGGCGTCGGCGTTCACGTTGGTCGTCGACCGTCTCGGTCGTCGATGGCGTCGCTCGGCTGGTTCTCCGGCCGCCTCGGCCTTGGCCTCGGCCTCGGTCTCGGTCTCGGTCTCGCCCATGGGGACCATCATCCGAGGCGGCGCCACCCTGTTGGCGAAGCGTCGCCCACGAACCGCGGCCATACGCACCTCGATGCAATGGATCGTAAGCTTCGCCATCGGGGGATTGGCGTTTTCGCTCCTGCCGCGGCTACCGGAAATCGCCACCGGACTTGCCAGCGTCCGGAGCGACGATTGGCTCGAGCTCACCAGCGCGCTCGTCATGACCGCGCTCAAGGTGTTCGGAGTGTTGGTCATCTCCTCGATCTGGACCATTCCCGTGGGCCTGTGGATTGGTCAACGCCGACGCGTAGCGGCCTGGGCCGAACCCATTATCCAGAACCTCGCAGCGTTCCCGGCGCCGGTTCTGTATCCACTCATCGTCTTTTCGGTGGCGCGTTGGGGGATGCCCGCGGGCTTGACGGCCATGCTCCTCATGACCATCGGCAATCAGTGGTACATGCTCTTCAACGTCCTGTCGGGAGCCTCTCAGATTCCTCCTGACCTCAAGGCGGTGGCGCACGTCTACGGATTCTCGCGATGGGCGCGCTTGCGGAAGCTCTACATCCCCGCCATCTTCCCCTCGCTCCTCACGGGCTGGATCTCGGCTGCCGGCGGCTCGTGGAACGCGAGCATCGTGGCCGAGATGGTGAGCTATCCGGGCGGCGTCCTGCGCGCCGAGGGCATCGGCGCCGAAATCAGACGAGCGACCGAGGAGGGCAACTTTCCGCGCTTGGTTGCCGCCGTCATCGTCATCACCATCGCGCTCGTGGTCATCAACCGCTCGCTTTGGCGGACCATGCATCAATACGTTGAGAAGGTGAAACCATGAGCCCGCCCCCGTTCCAGTCCACGCCGGGCTCCTCCGCGCGTCCTCGCGACGATCGCAAGGTCCTCGTGTCCGTGCGCGCGCTGTGCAAAGATTACGTGCGCCCCAACGGCACGCAGTTCACGGCCCTCGAAGGCATCAACCTCGAAGTCAACGATGGCGAGTTCCTCGCCGTGCTCGGCCTCTCGGGATCCGGCAAGTCCACACTCCTGCGTTGCATGGCGGGCCTGCTCAAGCCCGATCGCGGCCAGGTGAGCTACGCCAAACCGCCTTCGCAAGCCCAACAACTTGTTTCGTTTGTGTTCCAGAGTTTCGCTTTGTTCCCTTGGCTCACCGTGCGCGAGAACGTCGAACTGGCCCTCCAACGCCTCCCGCGCGCACAACGCCAGGGGAAGGTCGATGCCATTCTGGCGCTGGTGAACCTCAGCGGCTTCGAGGACGTCTACCCGCGCGAGCTGTCGGGCGGCATGCGGCAGCGCGTTTCCATCGCGCGCGCCATGGTGTGCGACCCGATGGTCATGTTCATGGACGAGCCCTTTTCCGCCCTCGATCCGCTGACCAGCGAGTCTCTTCGTGCCGAAATGGGGCGACTCTGGGTGCAGCCTTCGCGCACCATCCGATCCGTGGTGCTGGTGACGCATAGTCTGCAGGAGGCCCTCCAACTCGCCGACCGCATCGTCATCCTGAGCTCGTCTCCTGGGACCATCTACCGCACCATCGAGGTGCCGCTGGCGCGACCTCGCATGTCGAACGCACGCGATTTCCAGGATCTCGAAGCCTACCTGGAGCGGACCTTCGGCGAGCTGCACCTCGACAAGCTCACGGGCAGCCACTACGACCTGCAAATTTTTCCCACCGACATGCCCGGGGGAACGGGGTCGTCAGGACAGCCCGGCGTGCCGGGAGCCTCCGCCGGCATGGAAACCGCTGGCTTGGAAGCCGCGGGAACGGGCACCACCCTCTCGCGCCCGCCACCGCGTCGCATCAAACCGCTCATCAACACGAGCCTCGTGCTCGTCGAAGGACTCTTGGCGCGCCTCTCGGAAGAAAAAGGAGCCATGGACCTGTACGACATCGCCGACGAAATGGGACAAAGCGTCGATCAGATGCTCCCCGCGGTGGCGTCGGCCGAAATGCTGGGCTTCATCAGCACGCCGGGCACGCGCCTGGTGTTCACCGAGCTCGGGCGCGCCTTCGTGGGTGAACAGGAGCCGCAGAGCCGTCAGGCGATCCTGCGTGACGCGGTCAAGGATTTGCCCGTCGTGAACAACATTTACGAGGTCGTGCGTAGCCACAAAGAGGAAGGGCTCGAGAAGAGCATCGCCGTTGAACAGCTCGTTTTGCTTCTTCCCTTCGAGGACCCCGACGTGCAGTTCGAGGCCCTCCTCAAATGGGCCCGCCACGTCGACCTCCTGACGTACGACTCTCAAAGCGAGACGCTCTTCGTGGAAGAATAGGGAACGCAAGACCGTGGCCGTTGTCCCGTGTCGACTCTTGACGAGCCGCACACGCTCACTTCGGGACGCTGCGCTTGCGACGAGGGAGGCGTTTTCGTGCGAACTACGGCGATCGTGTCTCTCCGAGCGCGTCAAGCGCTCCTCGTTTTCGTCGCTGTTCCTTTGATTGTCGCGTTGGGCTGCAAGCCCGGCTCGCGCGCGGGCGTTCGAGAATCGGTATCGAACACGCAGATCGACCTCCATTTGTCTGCACCTGCGCTCGTGCAGGCCCGGGACGTCTCCATTTCCGAGGCCATCGGCCCGGGAATGGCGGTCGATCCGGACAAGGCGGTTCCCGACGCCAAGGGATTCAAGGGGCGGTTGCTCAACATGTTCCCTTGGGTCCCCATCGCCTCGCTCGACGTAGCTGACGAAAACTGGTCCTGTTGGCGTCACCTGGAGCCGGCACGTGGGCATGACACAGACAAAGATTCCTATCGCAAGTCCAGGCGGGGCTGGGAGCGTGGCGGATTCGACCACGATTC
>JBIKVI010000386.1:0-3826 GCA_044356935.1 Silvanigrellaceae bacterium
CTTCCGATGTGGGCATCGCCGAGGTGCTCGTGACCATGGAAGGCGCCCAGGTGCTTACCGACGTCATCGAGGCGTCACGCCTAGAGGAAGAGGAACTTCCCGAAGGCACCCGGTTGCGCGTCGACGCATGGCACGATTCGGCGCGCCGCGAGGCCCATGTCGCCCAAACTGCCCGACTCGAGCACGGTGGCGTGGTGCTTTCGGATAGGCCGCGCGGAGACGAGCATCCCCTCCCACCAGCCCTTCTCGCGGCCAAACGCACGTTGTGCGACGCGGAGATCGGACGTTACCGAGTTGTGGGTCGACTGGCGGCGGAGGCCATGACCGACGCCCTCCTCCAAGCGCGTTCGCACATGAGTGAGCGCGATTTGGCGGGGCTGGGCGCGTGCGCACTGTGGCGACGGGGCCTCCATCCTGCCCTCACACTTGTCGCGGGTGAGACGCGCTTACCACGCCATCGGCATGGGACGCCCACAGCCGCCCCCTTGGGCGACCAGGCCATGCTCGTGTTCTGCGCGCGTGGATTCGGGCTCTACGCGAACCTCACCCGGTTCGTGCGTTTGCGTCGATCCTCTTGGGCAGCGTCGGCAAGTTTGGACGGCGATGCCTCGCGACACGACGCGCAAGCGGAGAAAGCCCATGCGCTCGTGCGCGAGGTGGAGGCGGACGTCCTCGACGCCACGCGTCCCGACGCGTCGCTTTCGGATCTGCATGCTGTGATTGCGGCTTCCTATGCTCGACACGGCATTGCCGAGGCTTTGCACGAGCATCACCAAGGCGGCACGACGGGTTATCTCGCGCGGGAGGTCGTTGCGCGCCCCGCCACGCGGGAGCGGCTCGCTCCCCGCACTGCCGTCGCCTGGAATCCGAGCGTGCGGGGTGCGAAGGTCGAGGACACCTTCCTGCTCGACGGCGAAGGATGCCTCGAGGTTCTTACGCGCGATCCCGTATGGCCAACCGTCGAGGTTCGTCATCGCGCGCGTCCGGTTCCCCTCTTGCGCCTGGAGTGATCGCGGGCGAGAGTGGGTGGAACCCGTCCGAAAAGGAAACAGGCATGCATCACTCCCCCCTCGTTCCGGTCGCGTGCGCGGCCCTCGCTTTCCTCGCCGCCATGACGCCCCAATCGGCGCGTGCCGAGGAGGCCACATGCGGCATACCCGGTGCCTCCGCGAGTGCGACATCGCAAGGAGCCCTGCTCGAACTCGCCGGAAAAGCTGTGAGGCGCGCCGACCTGCCCGTCGAAGTCCAATCGGCCCTGCACGACATCGAACGCGAAGCGTTCGAAAAGTCAGAGACGATTCTCAAGGAGTTCGCGCTGCGCGCGAGCCTCGCGCGTGAGAAAAACAAGGGCGTTTCCTTCGCGAAGTTGCCTCCCATGGAGGAGCTCATGCCCATCCCAGAGCCATCCGAGGCAAGGGTCAAGGAATTCTTCGAGAAGAACAAGGCCAAGATACCGCCTGGCACCACCATCGAGAGCGTGCGTCCGCAGATCATGGCCTACCTCGGTCGCGAAATGGCCGCCGAGACCTTCAATAGCGCCGTGGATCGCCAGGAGAAGAAAGGCGCGTTTCGTTTGCTCGCCAAGGCGCCCGAGGGGCCGGTTGTCGACCTCGATCTCGCCACCTACCCGACAAAGGGCGCGCCGAGCGCCAAAGTCACCGTCGTTGAGGTTTCCGACTACCTTTGCCCGCACTGCCGCGAGGCGTATCCTGAGGTGAAACGCATCGTCGCGGCGCATGGATCGGCGGTGCGTTTCGTGCAAGTTAACTTCGCGCTGCGTCCTGAGGGCCTCTCGGGAGCGCTCGCGCGCGGCGCATGGTGCGCGCGCAAGTCCAAAGGCGAGGAGGCCTTCTGGAAGTTCCACGAAGCCGCGTTCACGGGCGAGCACGCGAGCGCGAGCGGAGATGTCGAGGCGACTCTCGCTGTGGCCAAGGCCGCGGGATTGGCGATTGGCGACATGAAGTCCTGCCTCGACTCCAAGGAGGCGCACGCTTCCGTGCGCGAAACCCACGAACGCCTGGGGAGAGCGGGCGTCAACGGAACGCCCACGTTCTTTGTCAACGGTCGCAAGGAGGGGCGCAGGTCCCTTGCCGAGGCTGTGCGCAAGGCTCTGTGAAGAGGTTGACGGCCACGGACTCAAGGGCGGGTGTCAGGCCGCATTGACCCGTTCGGAAAAGGTGCGCGTCGCGTCGCACGGCATCGAGATGGTGCACGAGCGTGGCGAGAAGACCCTGCTCGTCGCTTATTTCGAATCCGGAGAGCAGGAAACCGGCGCGCAATTTGGGCACGAGGACCGCGTTGTTCGCCGCATTGTGGCGACTCGTGACGCGTTGGAAACCGCGCGCGCGGGCGAAGGCCACCACGTGTGCGAGCAGGCGCGAGTAGTGGCCGCGCCCGCGCTCCTCGGGGAGCACCGCGCTGAGGTTCATGAGGAGGGTGCCGCGCTCGACTTGCCGCGTCTCGCTCACGCCCACGAGCGCGCCCTGCGCGAACGCCCCGAAACAATAACGTGGAACACGCCCAACGGCCGACTCGAGTTCCTTGAGACGGCGCACTCTGCCCGCGTCGAGGAGGTCGCCGTAACGGAACTCGACGACGCCCGCGAAGAGCCGCTCGGCGTGGTCGCGCACAAAGGTGTCGGACACGCGCGCGTCCACGGGACGGACGTCGACTTCGGCCATCGGAGGGGGCGCAGGTGCCTTGGTGGGTGTATTGGTGGGTGCCTTGTTGGGCGTATTGGGTGGCATTGGCGTCTCCCCTTGGACGGCTTCCATCGGGCTTCGCTTCGTGGTTTCACTCACTCCTGGGATCTCGACAAAGACTCCGTGTGGCGAGTATACCGGAAGCATCGGGAGCGTGGCCAACGCGCGTGTCCTGAGGAGAGCAAAACCCCATGACCGAACCTGGTCCTTTGCACGCTCACCTGCGGCGCCGCACTGGTCGCTTGCATTCACGTCTCGACGCGTCGGCTTTCCTCGGTGCGCTGGCTCGCTCCGACGTCACGCTCGAACACTACGCCCGCGTCCTGCGTGCATTCGCCGCCGTGCTCGCCCCTTTGGAAGATGCCGTCTTGGGTCACGAGGAACTTGGCCGTCGCGTTCCGCGCCTTGCTGCGCGCGCGCGCGCTGGGGCTGCGCTCGCGGACGCGAGCTACATAGAAGAACTGTTGCGGAATCGGACCGGGCCATGCGCCCAAGGCAGCACGCGTGATCCGCGTCTGAATCCTCCTGCATTGGCTCTAGGCCTTGAGAATGCATGGCGCAGACCCGTGGGCAGCCTCGAGGAAGCTTTCGGGCGCTTGTATGTAATGGAAGGCGCCACACTCGGTGGGGCGTACCTTGCATCGCACCTCGGCCCAGCCCTGGCTCTGCGACCCGGCGAAGGCGGACTTACTTTTTTTGGCGGACGCGGCGAGCGCACGCCGACTCTCTGGAAAGAGGTGCTCGATGCGCTAGCCCAGTTCGATGCCGGCCTGCCGGAAGGTTTAGAGCGCGAGGCGCGCAGGGATGCGGTCGCCTTTGCTGCTTGCGATACTTTTGCTTTAATGGCCGCCTTCTTCGATGGATGCGCGTTCAACGGCAGCGACCATTGAGAACGTTGACTGAACGCGTCGTATGGACCAGTGAACTTCATCGCGAAGTCACGCCGCAGCCCACGAAAAAGTAAGGTTTCGGATTAAAGTCAGTTGAAGCCATGCCGATGGAGACCCCTCTTTCGGCCTATGTCACGAGGCCGACCAAACTACGTATCAGCGTAACAGTCTGATGATGCATTCTTGATGGCGTAACGAGCAATTGGGGAGAGGGCACTCCCTGCGTTACGTTCC
>JBIKVI010000387.1:0-3799 GCA_044356935.1 Silvanigrellaceae bacterium
TGCAGGAGTCGCAGGCCCAGCCCTCGAGCCCGCCTTGAGTCTTGCCCTTCACCCAGCCGTTGCTTTCTTCGACGAACGTAAACGACTCACCGGGACCCATGGATCCGATTGGCGCCTCCGAAGTCGATGGGGACGGGCGGACGTTTAGCGACGATTGGACTGTGACCAGACAAGTTTTTCCACCGGGAGCCGCGCCCGTTGTCGGCATGACGATGCGGTCGCAAGTCTCGGCGGGAATGGGCTTGGCGTCGCAGTCGGTGGCGGGCGGAGTGAGCGCCTTGCACGCAGTCACGACGGCCGGCGAGGGGGCCGCGCAGTCCTTGGTTTCGCCGCCAACCGCAGGCACCTGGCCGCCGCCTGTGGCTGGTGACGGCGAAGGAGGTAGAGTTGGGTAAGCAGCTACCGACGGTGATGCCTCTGGTGTCGCGGTGCGTGAACGCGATGCTTCCTGGCACGCGGGCAAAGCGGCTATCGTCACGAGCATCATGCCGAGGCCGATGGTCAGCGCGAGGGGGGACGAGCGATTGGCCATCATCGGTTCTCCTGCGTGGACGCCTTTGGCCCCATGGGCCGTCGAGGACGCGCCCGACCGGGATGCGAGCGCGTTGTTGGGACCTATCGGCTCCGCGCTGCGCCACTTGAGCCCGGGGAGAAAGGGACAAAGGACATAGGTACTTGCGTTGCCCCGTCAAGGTAACGGAGTCTGCACCGGGGTTCACAGACATCGCGCACGCAGGTTGCCAAAAAAGGGAACGGGTTCCGCGCTTTTGCGCAGAACCCGTTCGTCGGCCTACCCGCCACCAGGTCCACCTGAGCGGACCAATCGTCGAACAATCAGAGGGCGTTGGAACGGTCACGGAGGAGCTCTGAAGCTTCCTCCGGTGATTGAATGCGGAATGCGCCCGTGTCGCACTTGGACGAATCGACGTTGACGGTCGACTCCTTGTCCATGCTGCCCGAAATCTTGCCTTCTGCGAGGCACACTGCAGCGGGCGCGCCCCGAGAAACGAAGAAACGAATGCTGTCCTTGGAAGGGCCAGCTGTCGAAGCCGCGAGCGAAGTGCTCGCGATGCAAGATGAAATGAGAAGAGCGGAAACGATGCGGACGATACTCATGACGAACTCCCTTTGCGCTGCCCGCAGCTCCGCTTTGCCTGCGGGCGCTGCCTCGGACCCAGGACGTGCTCCATGCACGGCCTACAAGTGGTCTCGGATTCCTTTTCCAGCCACTTGAACACAAACACAACGTCGCGCCATTCCACGTGGCGTGGGAAATTGACATCCGTCCGAAAATTCTCGATAAAGTAACGAACGATGATCGCGAAAAAAAACGTCACCGTTTGGTCTAGACCGAGGACCTACCGTTCAGTTGGAAACCGGCATGAGGTAAACGCCCAGCTGCATCACGCGATCGGGAGACTTCTCTTCAGCGAGCCAGTTGAAGATTTCATCTTGGAACTGGCGGAGGCGTTCCTTGAGCTCCCCAACGCGCTCGGAAGACACCGGAAAGATGAGCAAACCCATTTCGCGCTCCTCTTTCGAGAGCGACGGCAGGATTTCCTGCCACACGCCGAGGGTCTGCATGTGCATGCGCAGGATTCGAGCGAAGTCGAATTCATCTCCGGTGTCGACAACGGGTTCGCGGACTTCGAACGAGTCGCACCCTTCTTGTCCGGCAGCTGGTGTCTTGGCCACGAAGCCAGCCACTTGCAGGAGCTCCAGTGATTCCTCCGCCTGGCGGGGTGAAACCAGACCACGCAATTTGCGTGAAATCCACTCTCCACGGGGCTCGAAATCGGGAAGAGAAACGAGTTCCCGCACCGCCGCGTGGTGCCACGACGAGATAATCTGCGCTTGGGCGGACGTCATGCTTTTGCCCACGAGCCGGTTCACCGCCCGGATGAGGCCCTTGTTGGCTTCTGCGACCTGCTCGGGTTTCCGCGCGACTTCACGCTTCACCAGGGCTACGAAGTAGCTCCTCTCCGCGCCCACAAGGCCCATGGCGCGAGAAACCTGGGAGCCCATCTCCTCCGACATGTTGCGTTTGCCTTGCATGACGAGCTGCAAGAAGTTGGGACTCTTGATGCCCGCCGCTTCGGCGAATTTCCGGTAGGAAAAGCCAGGCTTCGTGCGTTTCTTGAAGTCGTAGTATGCCTTGAGGAAGTCGCGGTACGACGCGTAGCGCCGCACGTTCGGACGCGCGGTCGCGCCGCTGGAGGACGCCCCCGCGCGTGGGGCGTCCGTGTCGATTTCAGGCCGGACGCCGCCAGTTACTTCCACTCGCACCCCTCCGACTGGAGGACGACGGAGCGGATCATGGCTTCGACCGAGGTTCGCACGAAGGATTCGTCGTTGCCGCTGAAAACGATTCCTTTGCGCGATCCCCACGCCGCCACGCCCCAGAGGCGGCCGTCTGACGCCCCAATGTAGGCCTCGAGGCAAGCTCCACCGTCGGAAAGGGATCCGATTTTGCGCCAGGTGGCGCGGGCCTTCGGATTGCCTTCGAAGAGTGTGCGAAACTGGGCGCGTGTGAGACCCTCAATGTCCGGCAGTGCCGCGTCCAAAGGCTTGACGACAAGCGGCTCCCCAGCGCGAAACACGCCGTCGGCTTGCGACACCAGCAGCGCCGACTCGCCATCGAGCACGCGCAGGAAAACAAATGGTTTGGAAAGGGACGCCTCGAAACCGAGGCTCTCGGAACCGAACTTCGCATTGCCGATGCGGATGATGGCGAGCGCCGAGGAAGGCGCCAACGTGAGGAGGAGGCCGCAGGCGGCGACGCAAGTCGCCAACAGAGTCGAGAAGCGGCAAGAAAGGCGAAGGCCCCGGGCGACGGCGAGATTCATTTTTCGACTCCTCAGGTTTGCAGGCATACTTATCTTCGCGACATCCATCGCGCAAGCCCGCATCCGCTCTCCCGGAGGAACCCCGCACACATGAAAGCCCTCTCCTTTGGCGGCACCGGCTTCATTGGCCGCCGCCTCGTCGCCGCCCTCGCCAAGGCTGCCCCTCGGCTGAGCCTGGAGGAAATCACCGTTGTCTCGCGCAGCGAATCCTTCAATCCGGAACTTTCTCGGCTGCTCGGGCACGCCGGGCCCGGTGCGCCACGGGGAAGAGTCTTGGCCTGCGACCTCATCGAAAGTGGTCCATCCGATGCGCTGCGCGAAGCACTCGCAGATCCGGAACTCAGCTTGGTCCTTTACTCCCTCCAGTTTCCTGGCCACCCAGTCCAAAATCGTGCGAAGGGATACACCTATGCCCGCTACGATGCTGGCGGCCTTCGGCAGCTTCTCGATGGTCCACTTGCCAAGCGAGGCGTGAGGGTCGTCTACATTTCGGGCGCGGGGGCTGGGCAGGGACGCACGGAGCCTTGGTTCCGCGCCAAGGATGCCGCTGAGGAGCTCCTCTCGAAGTGGGCCCTGGCCTCGGGCGGGACCTGGCTTTCATTGCGCCCGTCGTTGGTCTTTGGAGCTCAGGACACTTCACTCAACCGCATTTATGGCGCGGCCAAACTCACACGCCTTTGTCCTCTTTTTGGCGCAGGCGACACGCCACTGCACCCCATCTGGGTCGAGGATCTCGCGCGGGCCGTCGTCGAATTCGGGGCCGAGCGCGCTCTCTCGGGAGCCCACAACTTGCCCGGACCGGTTGCCTTGACCTTTCGCCAGACCTTGGCCGCCATGTTTCGCGCGGGAGGGCTGAATCCTGTTCCCGCCTTCGTGCCTGTCCCCGTGGGGATCGCCAAAGCGGGCGCGCGTCTGCTCGGCGTTTTGCCCAACCCCCCGCTCACGGCGGAGGC
>JBIKVI010000388.1:0-3784 GCA_044356935.1 Silvanigrellaceae bacterium
GATTTTTTTGGAACAAGGAACGTAACGCAGGGAGTGCCCTCTCCACAATTGCTCGTTACGGCATCACCCGCGCATCATCAGACTGTTACGCTGATACGCAGTTTGGTCGGCCTCGTGACACAGGCCGGGAACATCGTTGGCAAAGCGCACCGCTTCGGCCTCAGTATGGAACGGCGTTACGGTTACGACGGGGCCGAAGATCTCCTCTTTTTGCAGGCGCGAGTCCTCGCGCACACCTGTGAGAATGGTGGGTTCGAGAAAACATCCCGAGGAGAAGGGGCTTGCAAGAGCAGGTCGGCCACCTCCGAAAACGAAACGTGCCCCCTCCTCGCGGGCGAGCGAGAGGTAGCCTTCGACTTTGGCACGATGCTCGGCGCTCACGAGCGCGCCCAGGGTGGTTCGCTCGTGTTCGGGGTCGCCTATCACGAGCTTGGCCGTTTCGGCCTTGAAGCGCATGAGGAAGTCGTCGAAAATAGAGGCTTCCACATAGAGCCGGGAGCCACAGAGGCAGATTTCGCCCTGATTGAGGAATGCCGCCCTCACCGCGGTGCGCGCGGCGAGATCGACGTCGGCGTCGGCGAAAACGACGTTGGCGTTCTTGCCGCCGAGCTCTAGGGAGAGTTTTTTAAAGGCGGGCGCGGCCGCGCGCGCGACGCGCTCGCCCGTGGCCGTGCCACCGGTGAACGAAACAAGGCCGACTCCGGGGTGCGACACGAGCGGCTCACCTGCGCCGGTGCCGTCGCCGAACACCATGTTGCACACGCCTGGGGGGAGCCCCGCCGCACGCAGCACCTCGGACAAGAGGAACGCGGTAGTGCTCGTGTACTCGGAGGGCTTGCAGACGGCCACATTGCCCGTGGCCAGCGCGGGCGCCAGTTTCCACGTCAGGAGGTAGAGCGGGAGATTCCAAGGGGTCACAAGTGCGGCCACGCCGACAGGCGCGCGTGTCGTGTAGTTGAGGAGTGGGCCGTCGGAGTGAAAGGCTGCGTTCTCCTCGTGGACGATTGCCCCCGCGAAGAACCGGAAATTCTCGATGGCGCGTGGCACATCCATGCTCCGCGCGAGCGAGAGGGGTTTGCCCTGGTCGCGTGTTTCGGCGAGGGCGAACTCCTCTCGACGCGCGGCGAGCGCGTCGGCCGCGGCGGTGAGGATTTCGGCGCGCCGCGCGCGCGGCGTATCGCGCCACGCGGGGAAGGCCGCGCGCGCTGCCTCAACGGCAGAGTCGACATCGGCCGCCGTTGAGGCTGGCAGTTCGCCAATGACTTCACCTGTGGCGGGATTCACGTTCGGGAGGAACGCTCCTTGGCGGGGCGGCACGCACTCGCCTGCGATGACGTTGAGGAGACGGCGGTGGGAAGAGGGCGTCGACATGGCTCGTGGGCCTCGCGGTCGGCTTGGGGTTGCTGCGCTGTGCGTTGCTGTGCGTTGCTGTGCGTTGCTGTGCGTTGCAGTGCGGTTCTGAGTACGCGATGCCTCCCACTGCGCGCACAACGACGCAGGCCGGTTTACGGAACGGCCGGAGGCTGGTAGATATCGCACACTCATGCACAGGTGTCACATGCCCAACGATCCGTCCGCTCAACTCGATTCCCTCTATTCCGGTCTCGAGCGCGCCACCACGCGTCGAACTCCGGGCGCCGAGAAGTTCCCCTCGAGTCCGCTGGGCGAGCGCCACGACGATCTCCCATCGGGCCGCGACGTGGAGTGGATGCCGCTAGTCGACTACCGACGCGCCGGCGTCTCTGAAACCACCATCCACGGCGCGGTGGCATGGGCCACTCCCCAATCAGTGGTGCATTCCTTCGGGGGCGACGTCCTCTGTTACGGTCGCAGCATGATGAAGCCCTTCATGATCAAGCCGCTCGCGGGCCTGCTCGCTCCGGTCACCGATGCGGCGCAGAGGGCCATCGCCGTTTCGTCGCACAATGGAACGACCGAACACGTGGCCGCGGCGCAGTCACTCCTCGAAGAGGGCGAGTGGGGCCTCATGCAAACGCCCCTCGATGTTCCCTTGGTGCAGTTCGGGAGGCAGGTCCGGCGGCCGAGGCGCTGGTACCATTGTTGCTCAGGCGAGCACGCCGCGATCCTCCGCGCGAGCCGCCTCGCCGGCTGGCCGCGCACGGGCTACATGATGCCCACGCACCCGTTCTTCGCCGCCTACCTCGCCGAGTTGCGCCGCCACTTGGGAGCCGATTGGAAACCATTGCGCGTGGCTCGCGATGGCTGCGGTCTTCCCACGGTGAGCAATACCGTTGGGGAACTCGCACGTTTGTGCGCGGCGCTGGCGGCACGTCGCGACGACGACTGGATTTGGCGTGCGATGGTGGAGAATCCCGATCTCGTGGGCGGCTTCGGACGCCTCGATTCCACAATCATCAAGAGCTGCGGAGGCGCGGTCGTCGCCAAGGAAGGAGCCGACGGACTCCTCGGTCTGTCCATCGTTCATCCGTCGTATCCCGATGGCCTGGGAGTGGTGGTTAAAATCGCGCACGGCTGGAATCCCCAGGCGACCTGGTACGTGGCGCGCGCCATCCTCGGAGTCCTTGGGTTCGATCTGCGCAACCCGTTGCCGCTCAACCGCCAAAAGGCGTTCCTCGTGCCAGGAATGGTGCCCGAGCGCTACGCCGCGTCGCTCGAAGCGGTGCGCACCTGGGACGACTGGGATCCCGATCGCGACACCTACGATTTCGACTGGGACGACGACGTCCAAAGCCAGGAGACTGCGCCATGACGCCCCCAATGACTCCCTCCTCCGCCGGCCGCGGACGAATCGTGGCTGGCGCCTTGGCGCCCCACCCTCCACATTTGGTTTACGCGGAGAACCCTCCGCAGAACGCGCCGCGCTCGGAGTGCGGTTGGGAGGAGCTTCGCATGGGCTATGAGCGCCTGCGCGCGAGTCTCTCGGCCCCCTCCAAAGCCTTCGATGTCATCCTCGTCCACACTCCTCATTGGCGCACCACCCGCGGCACCCACGTTCTCGCCCACCCGCGTTTCCAAGGGTTGTCGGTGGACCCGGTGTTCCCTCATTTGTTTCGTTATACCTACGATGTGAGGGTCGACGTGGAGTTGGCATCGGCGCTCGTGGATGAGGCCCGGGCGGGCGGCCTCGAGGCGATGCCCATGCGCAATCCCGACTTCCGGGTGGACTACGGCACTCTGGTGAGCTGCCACATGACGCGTCCCAAATGGGACGTTCCCGTGGTCGCCATCTCCTCGAACACTTCGCACGATGACTACTCCGTGGAAGTGGGGGATGCCCGCATGATAGCGCTGGGTGAGGCCACGCGCCGCGCCGTGGAGCGCACGGGGCGAAGGGCCCTGCTGCTCGCGAGTTGCTCGCTCTCGCACCGCCACTTCACGCGCGAACCCGTGGTGCCGGAGGACATGACTCACGAGCACGTCTACAACTACAACCAATACCTTTGGGACGTCCGCATGCTGGGGCTTTTGCGATCGGGGCGAACGCGTCGCCTCGTGGACGAGGCTCCCGACTTTGTCGAACAGGCCACCAGCGAAACCAAAGCGGGCAGTCTCACGTGGCTGCTCGCGGCCATGGGTTTCCCCGAGGCTCCTTGCACCGTGCACGCATACGGAACGGTCATTGGCACCGGCAACGCCGTGGTGGAGGTGCCCGCCCCATGAGGAATCCCAATGTTCCCTTATCGCTCATCGTGCCGGGCTTGCCGCAGCCCCTCCTGGCACCCGAGGCGTGCGAGTCTTGGGCGCGTGTCCGCCACGGCTTCGAGAGGGCCCGAGAGCTCGTGGCAGAGGCAGTGGAGCGCGA
>JBIKVI010000389.1:0-3756 GCA_044356935.1 Silvanigrellaceae bacterium
GATCGAGGCGCAGGAAGCCGTCGCCGACTGGGCAATCTTGGAATCCAATGCCCAGAAGGTCTTCGGATGCCCCATAGGCACCAGCACGCTCGCTACGGCCCGTGTTTGCCTGGACGCCTTCCTTGACTCTATGGGCACTCGGATCCTGCGCCGTCCCCTGACAGCGAGCGAAAAAGTCAGTTTCCGGAAATTTTTTGAGCAGGAGTTCAATGTCGGCCCCCGTGAGGGGTTTCGGCAGGTCCTCGCGAGCCTGCTCCTGCACCAGGACTTCCTTTTCGTTCGTGATTTTCCGAAAATGGGTTCCCCGTCGTTGGCCAATGGCGCGGCACTCGACCCGTACAGCCTTGCTTCGCGCATCGCCTTCGCTTCGACAGATCGCGCGCCCGACTCGGCTCTCCTCGACGCCGCCGCTTCAGGTGCGCTTGGGACACCCGAGGGTGTGAGGGAACACGTGATGCGGCTCCTCGGCGCGCCCGCAGGCAAGACTACTATCGAGTTGTTCTATCGTGGCTGGCTTCGATACGACGTCGCAAAAGTAGGTTCTTATAGCCCGGCGTTCCTTGCGGGGATGCCGGTGGCTGGAATCGAAGATCAGGCAAAGTCCGAAATTGAGGGGTTCTTGTCTCAATTGACATGGGTCGACAACGCCAAACCGAGCGACCTTCTGCGTTCAACGTTCCACCCTCCACTTGGCGCGGCATTGGCGAGGGTTTACGGAGCAACGCCCGAGGTCACCGGGTCGCTCGACGCGCGCCGCGCAGGGCTTTTGACCCGCATGGCTTTTCTTGCAACGGGCGCCGATGGCTTTTCGGTTGTCAGGCGAGGTCTGAACGTCCTTGAGACCTTCGCATGCGCTCTGCCGGCGGATCCCGCTCTTTCCGACGATGTCCTTATGGCACAGGCTCAAGCGCAGGCGGCAAAGCTCTCGTTTCGCCAGAGCATCGAGTCCATCACGAACAAACCCGCCTGCGCGGGTTGTCACGTCATGATCAACCCGCTGGGCGGAGCCTTCTCTAACTTCGATGCGCTCGGGCGTGTGGTGACGGTCGAGCGGCATTTCGACGGCGGAGTTCCCACTTTTGAGGTTCCTGCCGATGCCAAGGTTTCTTTGAGCCTCTTTGGACCCACGCAATTCGTCGAGGGTGGCGCTCAGTTGTCCGATAAACTCGCTTCGTCGCTCATGTTCCAGCAGTGCTTTCCGTCTCAAATTGTTCGATTCGCGCTGGGACGCGAAGACGCCGATGACGGATGCTTGGTAAACCCAGGGTCCGATGCCGTCGCGAGCGGAAAATCGATTATCGACACCTACGTTGAGGTCCTGAGCTCTCGAGATTTCGCTACATTCCGAAACGACTGAAACGAGGGAGAGCAAGCATGAGCCGACGCAGCGAAATAAACAGGCGCGAACTTCTCGAACGCCTCGCGGGACTTGGTCTCGCAACTTCGGTTCTCAACCTCGGCCTTCCGAGTTTGGGGCAGGCACAAGCCGACAAGAAACGCTTCGTCACCATCTGCGTGCCGCACGGAGTCTTCAACCAAAACTGGCTGCCTTTCGTACCCATCGATGCGACCCCGAGTTCGGAGAATCCTGGTCAGAATCTCAAGGCGGCATCGGCATACATGCAGAGACGCACGTTCACGCCAAGGGGTGTGAACGTGAAAGAATTCGACCTGTCGGGCATCACAGGAGACATTTCTCCTCTGTTTAGTCCCAAATGGCAGAAAATCAAATCCAAGACCCTGTTCACAAGGTCACTCGGTGGTCATTGTCAAAGCACTCAAGGACACACAGCGACAGCACCCTTGTGCGGAAACAAATCTAACGCCAACGATTTCTCACCAGGAGAGTCTATCGACGTGGTCGTGGCAAGGCACCTGAAGACTCCATTTATCGGTTTCGTGATTCCTACGGAGCCACCACTCACAACCTCCTATTCCGAGATCGCCTCTTATTTCTCGATGTCTTATCGCAAGAATTCTTCAGGCCAGCCCGAACGCGTTCCCATGCTCGCCAATCCGCAAAAGGCATGGGATACTTTGTTCTCCAAAATCGTCGCAGAGAAGAACGCAAAGGCTTCTTCCGTTTCTGTAGTTCGATCCCCTGAAGAGCGGCGCAAGGTGATGTTGGATCAGACTCTCCTTGGCTACAGGGAACTTCTAAGTTCATCGGTGTTGTCGGCCCACGACAGAGATAGAATCCGTTCCATGGAAGGCCTCATTGCCGCTCAGGTTAAGGTCGTTAAGCCGTCCGATATTTCCGACAAACAGATTCCCGCTCGCCACGACATTTCAAAAGCGATGCCTAATGAATCCTATTACGAAAACAAAGAGTCATTTCTTCGTATGCAGTTTGCCAACGCAGCTGCGGCAATAAAGGCCAACCTCAGTAAGGTTGTCAGCATATACGGGGCCGCTAACGGCAACTGGACCCACGCCTTCGACGCGATAGCAGCCGACGGCAAAACTTCGCGTGACAAGCTTGAACTCGCAGGCGGGGATCCTTGGCATGCCTATTCCCACATGCTCAGCGAAACGACCCCTAACGATGCTGTTCGTTTCATTAAGGCGCAACGGCATTATTTCGATTTGATCGCGGATTTTTTGATCGACCTCGACGAGGTCGAGGACACCTCAACGGGGCGGACTTACCTCGATAACACCTTGGTCCTCATCACATTTGAACACAGCGGGACGCCCAATGGTCACAGTCGTGAAACGATTCCAACCCTGCTTGTGGGGGGGGGCGGAGGTTTCGACGGAGGGCGGCTTTTGGACTTCTCTACACAACAAACTTCAAGCAGACATGGAAACTTCAACGGCACTTCGTACTCACGTGTGTACATGTCTATTTTCGAAGCCTTTGGTGTTCCTAAAACGACCTGGGAATCGAGTATGGTTATTGAACACGATGCAGAGCGTAACAAGGGGACTGAAATGACATCATGGGACAAGCCATTGCCCGCGCTTAAAAGGGCATAGCGATCACTTCCTACTTAGCCCGCTGCAAGCAGCGGGCTGACCACCCCCAGAATCCCGTACCCGCGTTTCCCCTTGTTCCTTCTTGCCCGTCCGTGTTGCTCGGGTAGAACTTTTGGAACCCGCCACGGAGGTTCCATGTCGCCTGAGCGTCGCAAGGTCGTTCGACTCGAAGACTCCAAGGAGAATTGGAAACAGAAGGCCCTCGAGCGCGCCGGCGAGATTCGGCGGCTCAAGGAGCGCCTCTCGGATGTCGAGGACAGCCGCGACAGTTGGAAAGCGAAGGCGTCCGACGCGCGCAAGGAACTCGAAGAGAAGACCACGCAGGAGAAGGAACGCGAGGCCTGATTTCTTTCCAAGGCCGGAGATTTTTTTTCGGTTTGTTCTTGTTACCCTTTGCCTTCGTTGCGCTCTGTATTTTCGAGCTGTGGCTCGGGTTGCGGTGGCTTTGTTTACGCTTGGCCTTTTTCGTAGTCAGTGTCCGTCCCGAATAGAAGCCGCGTAGAACGCAAAGAAGGACGCATGGCCTGATCGACTTTGAGAGATTTTCGTGGAATACGTAAGGTACCAATCGAACGTCTTCACCGAATTTCAAACCGAGAAAGTCAGGCCATGCGCGAAGCAAGAGAACTACACGAGCCCCTCTTTCGTCAATACTCGGCCCACCCCTTTTCCGAGCAACTCGCGCGTGTGAGCGCGATCCTCGATTCTGCGCCTGGGGTTATCCTAGAACTGCACAGCCGTTTGGCAAACGGACGTGACTCGCGTGGTGCGAAGGGC
>JBIKVI010000109.1:0-13214 GCA_044356935.1 Silvanigrellaceae bacterium
CCGCCGAACGGACGGATACGTCTTCAAAAGACCATGGGAACGGGGAAACCAATTGGGAGTTTTTATGCCTGCTGAAGATGCCTAAAGGCTCTCGAGGAAAAACAGCAGGGCCTCACGCGTGGGCCGGGGGAAGGCCTTGAAAGCGTCGCGCGCCTTGGTGGCCTCGCCGCCGTGCCACAAGACGGCCTCTTCCACCGAGCGGGCACGGCCATCGTGGAGGTAACGCGAGTGGCCATTGACCACGGGCACCAAACCGAGTCCCCAGAGCGGGGGCGTGCGCCATTCTCGGCCATCGGCATCGAAATCCTCGCGGCCGTCGGCCAAATCCTCACCCATGTCGTGCAGCAGGAGGTCGGTGTAGGCGCGGATGGTTTGGGAGGCGAGCTCGGGGAAGCCTTGCGTGGCGGCATCGGCGCTCGTGACGTGGCTCTCGACGTGACAAGACGGACACCCCGCGGCGCGGAACGCGGCGAGCCCCTCGACGAAACGCGGGTCACCGACGTTTCGCGCCGCCGGTACGGCCAGGATCTTCGTGTAGATTTCCACTTGCTTGAGCGACTCGGCGTCGATCTCGGGAGCCTCGAGCGCGTACGCTTTCGCGCAGGCATCCTGACCCGTTTCGCAGTTCTGCTTGCGCGCAAGCGGTGAAGTGATGCCAATGTCGCCGTGGAAGGCGCTGAAGTTCTGCTGCGCCACCGAGGGTTGGTTCGACTTCCAGCCGAAGCGGCCCACCTGCCTCTTTCCGGAAGCGAGGTTCCAAGGGCGGTTGGCGCGGCCGGAAATGCCGTCACCGTCGGCGTCGGTGGGGTCCTCGCGCGCGACGATGTCCGACTCGGGAATCTGTTCGAGGAGTCCCATGCCATGCAAGGCCGGCGCGACGCGCGGCGAGATGCGCGTATCGTTTGGCAGAGGCCCGAAGGCTAAGTCGGCGAAGGCATAGGCGGGCTTCTCGAGAGCGTAGCGCGTGCCGTCGGGATAGGTTCCCTTCACGAGGGTGCGCGTCAACACCACACGGCCTTCGGCGGGGACGCCGACGATGGCGCGGTGCTGGAGTTGATCGCCGTAACGGGGCACCGGCAAGGGTTCGCCGTTTGTTCCCTTGCCTGGGAGCGAGAGGCGCAGGAGCAGTCCCACGAAGGGATCGCCTTCCTTCTCGGGCGGAGCTCCACGTCCATCCTTGAAGTGGCACGAAGAACAGCTCTGCGCGTTGAACGTAGGCCCGAGTCCCTGGCGGGTCTTTACACTTGCGGGGCTCGCGACCCAATTCTCGTTGAAGAGCGAGTTGCCGATGATGAAGGCATGCCGGTTCGCGCGACCGGCCTTGGGCGCGGGTCGCGAGAAAGCGTCGTGCCCCGCGGCGCGGACCGTGAGCTCGCCGCCTTGGCGCGAGAGGTCGGGAGCGACCGTCGCGGCGGGTGCCCCTTTCGCAGGGGAAACAAAAAGGAACACGAGCAGGAGCCCGGCGGGATTCATGTCGGACTCACTCCTGGACGTTGATTTCGACGCCGAGCACGCGCGCGGCCGAGGCGAAAAGCTTCCCTTGATCTTCGAGGGAAGCGATGGCGCGTTCGGCGGCATTGCGACCCGCGGACTTTTTGGGTGAAGCGATGACGGCATCGAAAGGGGCCGGAATTTTGGCGAGCTGCGAGGCGCTCCGTGCGAGAGCGGCATCGATGCGAGTGGCGAGCTTGGCGTCGAGGGCTGTCACGACGTCGCGCAGGCCCGCGGGATTGCCTTTGCCCGCAGCCGAGGCACCAGCGCCAGGCAAACCCTTGGCTTCACCCTTCCACACATTGGAAATGCCCTGCGCGCCGGCCACGAAATCGAGATGGGTCGTATCGGAGAAGCAGCTCTGCTCGTTCTCCGGATCGTCTTTGGCGAGCGCCACTATCATGCGCTCCCCGGCCATCTCATCGACCGAGAGGACCGCCACGCCCGAAATCATTTTTTGCACGGCATCCTCCGCTGGGAGAGCAACGAAGGTGGCCGCGTAGTTGCCGCTCACGCCGGGACGCCAAGCCTCTTCCAGCGCGCTGGCGTGACCGTGGAGTATCGCGGCCAGGAGCGAGAGCGCTTTTGCGCGACGCGCGGCGTTGTTCTTTCCGTTGTCGACGTAGTCGGAAAACGTCCGATTGCCGGGTCTCTTGAGGCTGAAGTCTTGTCCCCAAAGGAAGAACTCGATGGCGTGGTAGCCGGTGGAGATGTTCTTTTCGCCGTCCTTCTCGTTGAGGGAGAGGAGGAGCTCGCGGGTGATGTCCGGGAAGGCTTTTGGATTGTTGACGTAGCCAGCTCCCGGTGCGTCCTTGACGCCATCGACGTACGACTCGTCCAGGGGCCAAGCGTTCATGAAGCCTTCGGGTCCCGTTTTGGGATCGTCAATGGGACCGCCGTAGAAGCGGAACGCTTCGGTCAGCCCGTAGACTTTTCGGGAGGCGATCCAGGCTTCCTTGGCCGCCGCGTGGGTCGAGGCTGACGGCGCCGCGACAAACGCGTCCACCGTTCTTTGAAGGTCGGCGGTTGTGCGGACAAGCGAGGCGTAGGTAGCGTGAACGAGCGTTGCGTAGTCGGACATGGCCCGCTTCGCCACCACCGCCTGGGAGCGGACACCTGCCGTGGAGGCGGTGGCGTTCCTTTGGCCAAAAGCAGGCGAGCCGGCCCCCAGCAAGGAGAATGCGGCAAGTGCGACGAGGCAGGAGCGTGCGGAACGCATGGAGTCACCTTTGGCTAAACTTGATAATGAGAACCATTCTCAACATGGACGAGGTTAGTTAAAGTCAGACCTCTTGTCAAAGCCGGCAGGGTGGATTCTGTGGCATCTTGACCTCGGTTCCCATCAAAGGCCCAAGCTCTCTGCTCGGAATGCCCGGCATCCAAATTCGACATCACGGCAAGTAGGATCGGAGCGGACTCCCTCGCTGAGCGCGCGTCCTTCCCCCTGAAAAGACGGGTGGAGTCCGGCATGGGGGTTTCGGAGGACACTTCTGTGCGAGAAAAGGCGCGAGCGGAAATCGAACGCATCCGGAAGTCCACAGAGTCCTCGTTCAAGAAGGCTGTGAAAGAAAGGAAGCGCGCCGCTTGCGCGCGGCTGGGATCGCGCCGCTAGCGCGCGGCTAGGAACGCGAGGCCAATCAAAACGCGGTCGGCCCCGCTTATTTCCGGCTCACCGCATCCTCCACCCTGGGGAGGACGAACTTCGAAAGTAGGCTGAGGTCAACAAGGCTCTCGCTCGGCTCCAGTTGACGCATCAGAGGCTTCGCATCAAGCAGAGAGAACAACGCCTGGCCGTGTTTTTCTTCGAACCCATCCACCGCATCCGACAACTCCACGACGTCGTTTGGGTTCAATCTCTCTTCCAGGATCCTTTGAAACACCAGTCCTTCGATGGCCCGGAAGTCATCCCAACTGAGCTCAATCTTCGCGGGAGCGATGTCCTTCAGCTGCCCCCGCACCCCCGCGACCTCCCCACCACTTTGGAGTTCCCGCACCGCCTCCTGAATCGTGGCATCATCGGGAACCGCACCTGAAGGCATGGAACTCGAATCCGGTCGGTCTCCGGCTCGCGTAGGACTCAAGGATCGGAACAAGGTCGACTTGAGATTAGGCGCCGAGCACAGTTCCGCAAGCTTCTGAACGTTCGCGCTTCCCGGCTGCAGGACTTTTCTGTAGTTGCCGGTGTCCTGATGAAAGAGCACCAACGGATCTATTTTGGCCTGCTGGACGCGCGAAACGAAATGCAGGAGGTCGGACTGCTTGATTTTCAATTGGAGATCGACTCGTGAAATAGGGAAGGACTCGCGCGAAACGCGGGCATTCATGAAGGCGGCGCTGACCGCGCTTTCATTGATGACCCGTTGACTGACCATCGGCAGCGCCCCGAAATAGCCGAACTGCCTTTGGACGTAATCGACTCGGTAGATGGGATTCTCCAAGGACTCCTTGTTGACGCCAGCCAGCCACTCTTCTCGACGATTGAAAAAGTCCCTCTTGATTTCTTTGCTCGCGCTTCGGTCCGGCCTCTGCGAGTCCAGGACGTTGGGATCGTAGCCCCTGAACGTCATTTGAGAATTCGGCCGCGCGAAGAAGGCTCCGGAACTGACGACATGTTCTTGCGAAAGCAGGTGATCGGCGAAGGCTCCCTGCAACCTCTCTAAACTCGCGTCGACGCCCAAGGACACTAGCCGGCTTCTTTCCCTCTCCACGGAGTCGGACAGTCGCCGCCGCAATTCCTCCGGGGAGCGGTTCATGGCCATGGTGCGGTAGGGTGTCGACGTATGGCAGGACACGCAGTCGATGCTCTTTATGTTCAAAGTGAACGGATCATCGATCCGGTGGGAATCTTCGAATGCGCCCAAAAGCGCATCCGCTTTTTCGGACGAACCGAAAGGACTTCGCCCATGAGCGTAAGCGAGCGCCATGAGAGGTTGGATATTTGGGAGGTTCACGCCCGCCCTAAAGTTCGGGGCGAGATCGGGCGAGAACGTTTCGGCGGGGATTCTCGGTTTCTCGAGATGCGCCATGATGAACTTCTTCTCGCCTGAAGACCCGCCGACCATGGGGATGTGGGTGACGCCGAGTCCACCACCGCTCGTGCTTTCCAAGGAAACATAGTTCCATGAAGTGGCGATTTGTCCTGTCCTGTCGATATTCGCGAACATGGTGCTTACCGACTTCAGCCTGTCCCTTTTAGCGAACTTCTCGATGATGGGATTGAGGACGGAGGAGAATCTCGCTGCCTGTAGGAATGATTCCATTGGGGTCCTGCGGCCGGCTGGCAATCCGCCCCCAGTGAGCGCGAGATTGATGTTCTGGGCGTTGTCCACCGCCCCGAACGCCGGGTGTATAGACAACGGTCGTCCGGTTGTGGGGAATCCATTCTCCTCGGCAAATGCTTTGACGCGAATCAAGGACTGCAGCATGTCCGCGAACCCCGCGCCAGCGGGATCCCTCATGGGAATGTCGTAGATGAGATGGACGGCATAATCGCGGGCGGCGGCGCCGTTTCCGACGCCATTGAAGCGTGTCGGATAGGCAAGGGGTTGCGCCACGAGCCTGAGTTTCGAGGTGCAACTCTTCTCGACGTCCCCTGGAATCGCTTTTGACGTTACGGTCTCGCCTCCCTTGAGGATCAGGGCTTGGCGAGTGCCGTGACACATTTCGAATCGCGCGGACACGACCTTCCAATGGCTGAGGTGCAAAACGGGATCGTAGGACGCCATCAGTTCGATGGGGCCCGTCTTCCACACCGAAGGGCCCTTCGCGTTGAGAGTAGGTTCCTTTCCGCAGTATCTTCCGACGTCGAGCCCTTGCCTCTTGCTGAGCTCTTCCAAGGACGCCCCTTTGATAACCGAGCGCATGGTCGTAATGATATCGATCTCTTCCAGGTTGATGTGCGGAAGTGATTCCTGGTACTGGGCGCAAAGGATCGCGCGAGCGTCACCGGCACTCAAAAGGCCCGGAAAGTCCCCGTTCTCGCGATGGAACTCATCCACTTTGAACAAGGGAATGTAGATGGTTTCAAACCCTCCGCCGATGTACTGGCTCGCCAGTTGGGAGAAGGACTGGATACTCGAGCCTACGGCCGACGTGGCGAGGTCACCGAGCCGCACGTCGCCAGGCGATGCGAGCGGGTAAAGGAACGACACGTCGTTTGGCCCGAACCTATCGCTCGATTGGCTCGATGGCGCGGCCTTTTTTTGTTTGCAGCCCGCCGAGCCAAAAATGAGCGCGGATTGCAGGAACAGAACCTTCAAGAAGACATGCGACGCGTTCGAATGGGTTTTGATGACCGGCTCCGTTCACACGTGTTGGCTTGCGCAGGGTTCTCCCTACGCCGCCACTTGGGAATCCTTGAATCGTCCCCGATCCGGAGGATCGCTTCCGCCTCAAGTGTAAACTTGCCAGCGTCGACCGGAGCACCAGAATCCGAAGACTGTCCGCAATTTTGACATCCGACCTTCCGCCCGGCGCCCCACCGCGCCCCCCCCGCCCAGCCTCACAACACCGGCCCAAGTTCACCCGCCTGCGTCAACAACAACCGCAAAGTGAAAACGGTCGGACCTTCGCGCGACACGAGTTCCAGCGCTCCGCCATGATCGAAAGCGATGGCATGCGCCAAGGCGAGTCCGATGCCCGTGCCTTCGCCAGGCCCCTTGGTGGTAAAGAAGGGTTCCATGATGCGGGAGGCCACGGCCTCGGGCACGCCGTTCCCCTTGTCGGCGATGGACAGGACGGCGTAATTGCCTTCGCGAGCCAAAGTAACGCGCAAGTTGCGCACGGGTGCGTCGCGCAGCTCGTCGACGGCATTGGAAACGAGGTTGAGGACGACCTGCGCGATTTGAACCACGCGGCACTCGACGAGGAGCCCCGAATCAAGGCCCGAGGTCTCCACGAGGACCCCTTCGTCGCGGAACTTGGATGCAAACGCCTCCAGGGTCTCAGCGATGACCCTTCCGACGTCGTGGGGTTCGAGCGCATCGCGCGTCCCGTCGCGCACGAGAGCCCTCATGGATCGGGTGATGGTTGCCACGCGGAGGATGGCGGCATCCATTTCGCGCGTGATTTCGCTCACGCGCGCGGGGTCGAGCTCGCCTCTATCGGCGGAGTCGGCTAGGATGCGCGCGTATCCCGCGACGATGGTCATTGGGTTGTTGATTTCGTGCGCGATGCCTCCGGCCATTTCGCCCAGCGTGACGAGGCGATTACGGCTTTCGGCCGCGCGTTGGCTTTCCTCGCGCAGATCGCTCTCGCGACGCATGTTCGCCAGTAGGTCGCGCAGGGCGCCGGCCACACCGGCGATCTCGTCGTCGCCCGAAACGGTGACTGCGCTCTCCCGCGCGCCGGCGGCGATCTCCGCGTGCAGGCGCATGAGCCTGGCCACCACGAGGCGCCCCAGGAGTGTGTTCAAGGAAACCAGGGTCACCAGCGCCGAAAGGGCCAACGCTCCGAGCACGATGCCCACGGATACGATGCCTTCGAGGTAGACGCTCCGAACGACACGTGCGCTCACCGTGGCCACCGGCCGTCCGAGCCCGTCGCGCACGGCCAGGGTCAAGACGCCTTCGCCCGCATCGAGATTGCGAGCCCACGCCCCTCCCATCCATACGATCTGGGGGTCGGGCACCAACTCCGTGGAGGGAGTTGGCACGTTGCGGCCCGCAAAGCCCGCGTCTGGAGGGAGGACTTCCGCGGGCAGACGGGCCAGCATGGCAAGGTCGCGCGAGAACGATGTGCCGACGCGTTTGGCGAAGAGGAGAACACCTCCCGCTGCGCCCATGCCGCCGGTGCGCCTCACGGGCATGCTCGCATAGGTGAAAAGGATATCCCCTTCGCGCGCGAATCCGCTCCGCGGCACCCTCGCCTCCAGGGAGCCCAGGAGCAGATCGCGTTCCTTCGCCAAAACTGCGTCGAGCGCCTTGGCGAACCCGTTGCCGGCGCCGGGCAGGTTCAGCGTTCCTACCATGCGGCTGCGCGCGTCGAAGAAACGCATGGCATCGATACCGATGAGGCCCAAGGTCTCGGTCACGAGGGTTTCCTCTACGAACGACGGGTTCTCTCCTCGCACGAACCCGTAGGCTTCGCTCCAATTGGCCCAGTCGGGCAACTTATAGGCGGGCTGCTCCAACTTGAAGGCCAAGGCCTCCTTCAGACGCGAAAGGTTCTCGCGAGCCTGCGACTCCTCGAGCGCGCGAAAGCGGCCCAAGATGATCCACGCCGACAGAGCCCCCGACAATAAGAAGCTTCCGAGAAGCACTTGAGCCAAGAGACGCGAGACACGCCGCGGCAGCGACGCGCGAGAAGTCAAGGCGTCCTCGGACGCGCGAATTCGGCCACAATGGCCACGAGCCTCGAAGGAAGCACGGGTTTGGCGATGTGGCGATCGAATCCCGCCTCCTCGGCGCTGGCGGTGTCTTCAGGGCGTGCGTAAGCGGTCAGGGCGATGGCAGCCAGACGGGCGAGTCCCTGCGTGGCTTCCCGTGCCCGCAGGCGTCGGATGAAGTCAAGGCCATCCTCGTCGGGCAAGCCAATATCGCACAGCATCACGTCAAAGGCCTCGCCAAGGAGCGTTGCGTCGGCCTGCCCGGCGCTCGGGGCGCTCACCACGACCGCTCCCTCGCGCGCGAGCACCGCGCACAGGAGGTCGCGCGTGTCTTCGACGTCCTCAACGACGAGCACACGCATGCCCAGGAGGGATCCCTCGCGCGGTGGCGCTTGGTTCTGGCCCACGGGGAGCGTTGCCGTCGGTGACGCGGACTCCGCCTCGTCCGGCATCGGACCCGTCATGCGCCCAAACCCCACGTCGGCCAAAAGGAACACGCGGAAAGTCGCCCCCTGACCCCGGCCAGCGCTCTCGACGCTCACCTGGCCACCATGAAGCTCAACGATATGGCGCACGATCGCCAAACCCAGCCCGAGCCCGCCGTGCTTGCGCGTGCGCGAGTTGGGTTCACGCGTCCACCCTTGGGGGTGAATTTCACGGCGTTGGTCACCAGGTTCCATACGACCTGCTGCAGGCGACGGGGTGCGCCCCCCTCGGGCGCGAGGCGTCAAAGGATGGGGATGTTCCAGTTCTCCAGGGTGTTCTTCACAGTGGACAGGAACTTCCCGCTATCGGAACCGTCGATGACCCTGTGGTCGAACGACAAGACGACGTAACAGCAGGTGCGGATGGCGATGGCGTCGTTGACGACCACGGCCTTCTTCTGCATGGCGCCGATGCCCATGATGGCCACCTGCGGCTGGTTGATGATGGGCTGGCCGATGAGCGTGCCGAATCCGCCGAAGTTGGAGATGGAGAACGTGCCTCCCTTGACGTCGTCGGGGGCGAGCTTCTTGGTACGAGCTTTATCTGCGAGCGAATTGAGTTCCCGCGCCAGGCCCACGAAACTGCGTTCGGTGGCGTTCTTGATGACCGGCACGATAAGGCCCCAGTCGAGAGCCACGGCGATGCCGAGGTTCACGTCCTTCTTGTAGAGGATGGTGTCGCCGTCGACGCTGGCGTTGACGATGGGCACGGCCTTGATGGCCTCGAGGCACGCGTGGATGAAGAAGGGCATGAACGAGAGCTTGAAGCCCTGGGCGGCCTCGAACTTGTTTTTGCTTTTCTCGCGCAGGTCGACGATCTTCTGGAGGTCGATCTCGATGACGCTTGTTACGTGGGGGCTCGTGCGCTTGCTCATCACCATGTGCTCGGCGATCTTCTTGCGCATGCTCGACATCTGCACGCGTTCCACGCGCACGCCGTCGGCGCTGCCCGCCACGGTTCCACCCACGGTTCCCACGGCCGCGCCGGACGCGGTTTTCACGGGCGCGCTCGCCGATGCCGCGGCGGCGGACACGAGCTTGGGCGCAGCCGCCCCCGCTGAAGCGGACCCCGGAGCAGCGGGCGTATCCTTCTGCGCGAGGAAGGAAAGGAAGTCGTTCTTGTTGATGCGACCCGCGTCGCCCGATCCGGAAATGCGGGACAGATCGACGCCGTGCTCCTCGGCCATTTTGCGCACGAGCGGACTCGAGAGCACGCGGCCCCCCTCGGAGGACGCGTCTGCGGCCTGCGGGGGAACGGATTCCGCCGCAGTCGGCGTGGCTGCGGAAGCCGCAGACGCCTGAGCAGGCACCGCAGTGGTCAGTGCCGCCGAAGCGGAGGGAGCGGCCGAAGCGGCGGGAGCGGCGGCCGTCGAGGCGGCCGCGCCTGAAGCATCGAGCAGGGCGACCACGGCGTTGACCGCGACGGTAGCCCCTTCCTCGAAGAGCATTTTGGTAAGGACGCCCGCGGCTGGCGAGGGAATCTCGGTGTCGACCTTGTCGGTGGAGATCTCGAAGAGGATCTCCTCGCGCTCCACCTTGTCGCCGACCTTCTTGTGCCATTTGGTGAGCGTGCCTTCGTTGATGGACTCGCCCATCTGCGGCATCAGTACTTCAATTGCCATGTCGTGTCGTTCCCCTAGCCGTGGATGTCGGTGTGGTCAGATGTGGATGGCGTGGCCCTTGGCCGCATGCGCCGCCTCCATGATCGCCTCCGAGAGGGTCGGGTGCGGGTGGATGGTGTTGGCCAGTTCGTCGATGGTCATCTCGAGGTTGCAGCCGAGCGAGAACTCCGCGATGTACTCGGTCGCCTTGGCGTGCACGATGTGGACGCCAAGGATTTCGCCGTACTTCTTGTCGGTGAGGATCTTCACGAAGCCCTCGGACGCGTCGTCGATTTTCGCCTTGCCCAGCGCGCTGTAAGGGAATTTCCCGACGTTGTATTCCTTGCCTTGTGCCTTTAGCGCGTTCTCGGTGTGGCCGATGCTCGCGATTTCCGGGTGGGTGTAGATTGCGCTCGGATTGGTGAAGTAATTGATGGGCTGGCGCTTCTTGCCCGCGATGATGTCGACGGCGAATATCGCCTCGGCCGAGGCCGTGTGGGCGAGCTGGGCCGTGGGGATGATGTCGCCCACGGCGTAAACGCTTGGTACGTTGGTGCGGTAGGTTTTGAGGTCGACCTCGATGAAGCCGCGCTCATTGACCTTCACGCCCGCGGTTTCAAGGCCGCAGTCTTCGGTGACGGGCGCGCGGCCTACGGAGATGAGCGCCTTCTCGTAGGTGCGGGGCTTGTCCTCGCCCTCGATTTGGACCTCCACCGATCCACCCTTGGCGACGATACTCTTGACCTTGATGCCGGTGAGGATTCCAACACCCTGCTTCTTGAGGGCCTTGGCGAGTTCGGCCGCGGTCTCGTGGTCTTCGGTGGGAACGATTTGCGGCGCCATTTCCAGGATGGTGACGGCGGTGCCGAAGCGGCCAAAGCACGACGCGAATTCCGAACCTACGACGCCTCCGCCCAGGACGCACATGCTCTTGGGAAGTTTGTCGAGGAAGAAGATGTGGTCGGAGGAGATGATGTCCTTGCCATCGATTTTGATGTGCGGAAGTTCACGCACTTTGGAGCCCATGGCCAACAGCACGCTCTTGGCTTGCAGCACCTGTTTGGATCCGTCCGCCGCCGTGACTTCCACGCCGCTAGCGCCCTTGAGGCGTCCGTGGCCGCGCACCACGTCGATCTTGTTTTTCTTCATGAGGAAGGCAACGCCGCCGTTGACGCCTTTCACGATCTCATCTTTGCGCTTGATGACCTGGGGGAAGTCGAGCGAGATGCCGCCCTCTTCGGCGGCACCCTTGACCTTCACTCCGTAGCCAGCCAGCTTCTTGGCCTTGTCGAGCATGGCCGCCGAAAAAAGCATGGCCTTGGCGGGTATGCAGCCGACGTTGAGGCACGTGCCCCCGAGCCACTCCTTTTTTTCCACCAGGGCGGTCTTGAGGCCGGACTGCGAGGCATGGATGGCCGCAACGTATCCGGCGGGACCGCTGCCGATGACGACGAGATCGTAGGAAGTGGACATTGGGGTTCTCCTGGTTCAGTATCAGATGCCTCGTGACGGAATGCGATCATCTGGGCAATTCTTGTAAGCATCCCAGGCGCAAAACGCAACTCACCCGCCCCGCCCGCGCCCCCCAGGAAGGACGACTCCGACCATGCTTTCCCACGCGTTTTGCCAGGCGCTGACCACCCGCGAGATCCCGCTGCGCCTCGAGTTCGTCCAATCGGGGGCCAAGCTTTCCGACCTCCCCACCACCGAAGGATACGAGATTGCCCTCGTGGGGCGAAGCAACGTCGGAAAGTCGTCGCTCCTGAACTTCTTAGCCGGCCAGCGACAATTGGCGCGCGTGAGCTCCACGCCCGGTCGCACCCAACTCATCAACATGTTCACCGCGGAGAAGGAGGCCTTCTCGCTCATCGACCTTCCCGGCTATGGCTTCGCCTTTTCGCCGCGCGAAATCCAAGCGCACTGGGGAAAGGAGCTTGCCCGCTACTTCCAGGGCCGCAGGAGTCTGGTGGGGGTCTTGTTCTTGGTCGACGCCCGGCGTGACGTCGTGCAAGAGGATGCCGAGCTTTGCCGCTGGTTCCTCTCTTTGGGCTTGCGCGTTTTGGCGGTGCAAACCAAATGCGATAAAATCCACAAGAGCCAATGGAGCGCCGTTCGAGCGCGCCAGGCGCAAGCGCTGGGGTTGGCTCCGGGAGCCATCGTGTCCACGAGCGCCGAAAAGAAAATCGGACTGCGCGACCTTTTCGCGGGCCTGTCGGGTCTTCTCACTGCTGCGCTTGTCGACGACGAACCCGACGACCCCGACGGCTCCGGCGATGCGGGAGACGCTCCGACGAGGAGCTCATGACCTCGCGGCCGCGCCTGCGCCTCAATCGGACTCAACACCTCGAAGCGAGCCAAGTCGTGGTCCAGTTGCGTGACGCGCAAGGGGCTGTCACACCGCCGGGCAAAAAGGCGCGCACGCGCTCTCGACGAGTCCTGACCCGCCTCGTGCGAGAACGGTTCGAAGCCGCTGTGAACGCACAGCTGGCCGCGCTGGAGGCGACCCGCCCCGAGTCCTCGCGCGAGGACTGCGCAGCGGCTCTCCTGGCTCATGCCGAAGCGCTCGCCAAGCGATATCATGCGCGCGAGCCCCGGGCGGCCGCGCTTCCCAGCGCGTCTGCGATGTCCCCGGCCCAGTCTGCCCCTAGCACCCCTTCGGCCTCAATCGCGGCACCTTCGGCAAGAGGGGAACACGTCCTGCTCGCCGCTGGCGCCACCACTGGCCCCCTTGCAGCCCTCGACGGCGCCCATCTCGACACGAGCCCCGCTAGAGTCCCGCCGGGCGTGACTTTCGGCGAGGGCTGGCGCGTGGACGACGCCGACGCCACGCATTTGCGTGCTTTCCATCCCGAGGTCGTCTTGGTGGCACCCCGCATTCCTCAGAATACGGGAACCGTGGCACGCCTATGCGCCGCCCTCTGCGCGCGTCTCCACTTGGTCGAACCCCTGGGCTTCGACGTCTCCGAAAAGGCCGTTCGACGCGCGGGTCTAGATTACTGGGACGCCGTCGATGTCACCGTCCACGGAAGCCTCGAAGCCTTGCGAATGGCGCGTCCAGGCCGACGCCTCATCCTGGTGGAAACCGGCGGGTCCGTTTCGCCCTCCCGCTTCGCCTTTGCGCCAGGCGATCTCCTCGTGTTCGGTTCGGAAACCGAAGGCCTGCCCGCCACCCTCTTGGAGGAAGTGCGCGCAGGGCGGGTAGAGGGCGCCCTTCTCACCTTGCCGATGTTTTCGTCGCGCGTGCGGAGCATCAATTTGGCAAATAGCGTGTCCATGGCTCTCTTCGCGGCCATCGAGGATCTCCGCGCGCGT
>JBIKVI010000409.1:0-3269 GCA_044356935.1 Silvanigrellaceae bacterium
AATGGCAGATGAAAATACTACCATCGACTGGATGATGGGAGCCGGATGAGCTGAGAGGTTCAAGTCCGGTTCTGAGAGGGCCTGGGGGTGAGATTCCCCTGGGCTACTCACCCCGTCGTCTCGTCCTTTTTCATCCGACTTCTTCGCAGCCCTCCCGATTTCGCATGACCTATGAGTGGCTCGATCCCGGCTCGTCGGTTCGCGAGGCGGGCCGCGTCCTCCACCGTCAGAACCGGTGCTAGAGAGCCAAAGCCTGATGGCTTCTGGATTCCAATCGTCTTGACCCCCATGTACTGCGCCGCACGGACGTTTGCGGCTGAGTGGTACCCGCGGTCGCCGCCGAGTTCCTCGAGAGAGCCCGAGGGAAACACCTTGCGGTGCAAGTCGATCATGCGACCCATGGCGGCTTTGTCGTTCTCGCGAAGGTCTTTCGCCTTGGCCACAAGCAGGAAGTTGCCTTCCACGCGACCGAGCTGGAACACGCGCCCGAATTCGTATGGCTTGCCCGCCTTGCCCTTGTTGATGCACGCGATGGCCTTCGCATGCAACGACATCGGCTTGCTCTTGTCGTACACCTTGGTCTTGATGAACGACTCGATGGAGGCGAGAAGATGCGCTCCGGTCTGGCAGACTTGGTCGACCAACGTGCGTCGCCTGGAATCGAGTTGTTCCCACGCTTCCTGCGTCATCCGAGCGCCGGCCTCGATCACGGGGACGACTTGAGCGACCGTCTCCTTGCGGAGGACGCGGAACAACTCGGCCTTGTACTCCGGCACCTTCGACTTCTTCGCGAAGAAGTATTCTTTGGCGAGTGACGCGGCCTTGCGTGCGCACACCTGCAGCCCTGCGAAGGCTTCTCCCCCCGTCTCCACGAGCTTTTCCGCCTTGCGCGCGAGCTTTACCATCAGCGAGGCATCTGCGGGGTAGGCGATATTCGCCTCTTGCACGGTCGAGTCGACGTCCATCCAGGACGCCTTCGCGAAGCCCGCGGCCCGAGCGAACCCGACGACCGCAACGCTGAGGCGATGTTGAGTCGAGGGCGAGAGACGACTCCGAAAGTCCTCGATGCGCGTGTGGTCGGGCACCTTCCACCTGGCGACAACGCTGCGCCCGGCGAACACCGGCCACAGGGCATCGCCATGCAAGCGCTCCTCGGTTCCCCGGTCGGTCTCGTCGAACAGGGCCTGCAAGACGAGCGCGCCGAGATGGACACGAAGGTTGAGCGCGCGGCCGCGCCACCAGCACCCCTTCGCAATCTTCTGTAGGTCCGGCATGACGATGTCCGAGAGATCGGCCCAGTCGATAAGGTTGGCGAGCTGAAGAAGGGGTGCTTCGGACGGAACTGCAATTTGCAGCGGCAGAGCCTCGACCTTGGCGACGAGGCCCGAGCGATCTATGCTCATGGCGGTTTGACCTTGCTTCCATGCGTTCCTTCTGTGCTTGGTAACAACGAAGAAACACGTCTTGGCGGCAATGGTCAAACTCCCCTCCTTCAAGCGACCTCAACCGTTCCCGCGGGCCCAATTGCGCGACAGCGACTAGCTATGCGAAGCCTTCAGTGGATTCGCGAAGGGGTACATGGTTACCGTGCTATTGTAAGCCACAGCGAGTCCCTCTGCGTTCGCTGCGACGTCTCGTGGGCTGGGACCTCGAACAACCCAATTGGAGTCCTCAATGTCGAGAATGGACTTCAGGCGTGCCGACGCTACGAACCCGTCGTACACTTTCGGATTGCTTTGGGTGAACATGGAGGCTTCGTCTGCTGCGCCTGAGCGGCGTTTGAAATAGTCAGCGTCCCTGGACTCGACTTTCCCAACAAGGAAAATGGGTTCGTTGCGCCCGAGGTCATCGACCTTTCGGAAGTCGGTGGCGAAGTTCATGTTCTTTGGTTCGGGGCTTGGAACGTTTGCCTCGTTGGATGCGTCCCAGGTCAATTGTTTTCGAGTTATGCATGCAGCAGTGAGTGCAAATGCGCCTGAAATGATTGCGGAAGCATGAATCTTCGAAACTTTGCTGGTCCGTCTTGTCGTTCTCACAGTCCCCTCCTTCGCCCGATTATTCGCGTCCCACTTGGCATTCAGGGGCTTCCGCATTCCCCAGAATTCAACTCATCGTCCGTCAACTGGACAGTTCGTTTGGGTTCGTCCGCCGAACGAGCGAACGACTTCTTTTCTTTATCGTAGGTATGCAATTTCCAAACCACCTTCGCGCTATTCAAGAGCTTGAGTCCGCAGCGGTAGAAAACGTACTGCATCAAGTATCGACCCTCGTGATCGTGCGGAACGTAGTCCGCATCAGAGAGATCTTCCCGGTTGTTTTTTGTCGGGCTCTTGTACATCGGGCCAATCACGAGATCATGAGGGACTTCGATGAACTCCTTCCTGCGTTCGAGGATCCAGTACGTCGCCCCCTCTTCGTCGTACCTTGTGGGCTCGGGATATCGGCCGTACTTTCTCATGAAGTCCAGCCAGGCGGTCTGCCGTTCGGGCGTCAAGCTCCGTTTCTCCCTGAGGTCGTTGAACAAAACGGCGTTCCCGTAGAAGTTCCTCAGGTCCTCCCGCTTCACCTCGATTTCCAGGACGACGGGAGTTGAACCCTTCGATTCCTGACTGCGGATGACCGCCCACTCCGAGGCTTTTTCGAGCGATACGTCGAGGTCTTTTCCGTGGTGGTTGTAGTGGCCGAAGCCGAAATCGCCGAAATTGTCGCTCGACCCATCCTGGTTAATGCCTTTCCTCAAGAGGACGTCAAAGTCCGTGGAGGTCGTTCCATGAAAAAGAGTGACTTTCTCATGCGGGAAAGCCTCCTCGAAGGTGTCAATCTCGCATCCCGATATCGTGCGCTCGGATTGGCTCGAGCCTTTCGCACTCACTCCAGCTGGTTTTCGTTCGATACAGCCCATCGCGGTTGCCACGCAAACAGCCATGGCGGCGATAAATTTCACTGAACTCGCTGAAATGTTTCCCATCGTGTGTTCCAAATTCATTGTTGTATATCGCTCCCCGTTTCTCAGCGGCACCATTGAGCTAGAGCTTGATTCGACTTTCGAAGACTCGCTTTTGCGTTGTGAGCAATTTCCATTTGTTCTTGAAGAATCTCGCGACAATTTGGGCAGGGGTCTCCTCGTCGACAAACTCGATTCCGGACGTTCGACTGAGGCTTTCGAATCCATCCCCACCTTCTTGGAGGAAATCCGTTGCCGCCAACAGGTATTGGGTATCGGGCTGCAACGGCGCCTTGCTTCCTGTCTCTGGATCCACGAGCTGGAT
>JBIKVI010000335.1:0-4815 GCA_044356935.1 Silvanigrellaceae bacterium
CCTAAAACGTGATCGAGCGTCACTTGGAAGAGGTTTCCGTCGCGCAGGAGGTAGGCGCGGCTGTCGCCTACGTGGGCCACGTGCACCGCACCGCCGTGAAGCGTCCAGCACACGAGCGTCGTGCCCATATTCTCGAGTTCCTGGACTTGCCGCCCTCGCGTCGCGACTTCCACCGCGGCGGACTTGAACGTCTCCCGCAGCGCAGACCGCGCGTCGCTGTCGTCGCTCGGGAAACCTTCGAAGTGCAAGCGTTCCAGTGCCGCACGAACGAGGTCGATGGTCATCCGGCTGGCCTCTTGCCCTCCGCGATGGCCTCCCATGCCGTCGGCCATCAAGGCGAAGCGCCCGTCTTCGTCGATGTGGATCGAATCCTCATTGCGGGCGCGTACGCGTCCGACGTGCGAGAGTCCAAAGCCAGTGGCTTTCATGCGCGTCTCCTTGGAATCCCTAGGGGGCCCCGCGTTTCAAAGAGAGTCGGGTCGATGTTAGGCTCGCGCTGCCGCCCTGCCAAGTTTCACCGTTTCGCTGAGCGAAGGTCGGCAAAGGAGAGTCCCGTATGCAGAGAATGTTTTGGCTCGACATGGAGATGACGGGGCTCGACGCGCGCGCCGATCGCATTCTTGAGGTTGCCGTCGTGGTCACCGACCTGCGCTTCGAAGTCCTGGCCACTTGGGACTCCGCGGTCTTCCAGGAACCCGATGCACTCGCGCGCATGGACGACTGGTGCAAAAAAACCCATGGGGGCAGCGGACTCTTGAAGCGCGTCCCGCAGGGCATCACTGAGTCCGAGCTCGACGATCGGCTGTGCCGATTGGCGCGCGAGGTCTGCCCCGGCGAGAAGATCGTCCTATGCGGGAACTCCATCGGGCAAGACCGCCGGTTCGTGGAGACGTGGCTGCCCAAATTCGCCGCCTTGCTCCACTACCGCATGCTCGACGTTTCGAGCCTCAAGTTGGTTTTCGAGAACCTCTATGGCAAGAAATTTAAGAAACAGAACAAGCATACCGCCCTCGAGGACATCCACGAATCCATGGCAGAGCTGCGTTACTATCTCGGCTTCCTCGATGCGGGGAAACTCACGTGACGCAAGCTGGACTGCGGAGATTACGCGTGGCGCCTCGCGTAGGGAATGCTCTGTGCACGGAGATCATCTGACGACAGCTTGCTGAAGTGGAAGTTGGGATCGATGGGGGGATGACCTACGGACCACTGCGATGGGCCGAGCACCGCACCGAGCGCAGTGTGCAGTTTGAGCACTTGCGCCACTACGGCGGCGAAGTCGGGTGGCTGTGGTGCGCAGGGGGGAATGAGCGAGCGGACCACGGCCACTCCATCGGCAAAACCCGGCCCGAAGCTCTCCACATCCTCGGGTCGGATACCTCCTGTCCAGAACACGGGGCGGCCGCCCACGCCACGGGTCAGGCGAAGCGCGCTCTCGA
The DNA here is from genome assembly GCA_044356935.1 of Silvanigrellaceae bacterium. Classification (GTDB taxonomy): domain Bacteria; phylum Bdellovibrionota_B; class Oligoflexia; order Silvanigrellales; family Silvanigrellaceae; genus JADCJN01. Next base: position 1,440 of record JBIKVI010000335.1, read on the forward strand.
CGCCCAAGGGCATTGCCACTTTATCGCCATATTGGAGCACGGGTCCTACACCCACGAAGTCCACATGCTCACCTTCGCTCCCGTGCACCCTGCCAAGTGCGGTTGCGGAATTCACTTCGAGTCCGAGGAAGCGTTCCGCCCCAAGAACTTCGCGAAGTCGCGAGAGCGACTGCCGTGGATTGCGCAGGAACACCCCGTGGCAACCGAGGCGCAGCGCGAGCACAGCGTCGTCCATGGCGAAAACGTAACCTCCGCGAGCGCGCCAGAGGTCGGTGAGTCGCACGAGCGTGCCGAGATCCGCGGCGGAACGGTGACCACCTCCGGTGCGGAGGAAGAGGGATGTGACTCCGGCTTCTGCGAGATCGGTCCACTGAGGCCCGGACTCACCCTTTCGAGCGATTTCGATGTCGACAATCAGGCTCAGCCTCAGCTGCGAACGCAGGAAGTCCATGGAGGGGCTCCTCGGGTCTGGGGTCAGCGCCAGTCCAACATCTTGCGAGGTTGGACTTTAACTGTATCACCGACATTTCCGAGTTCCGCAAGATACAAGGTGTGACCCGCCCTGACCAAAGCCTTGACCATCTGGACACCTTCAGGTCGGCAAGGGACCTCGGTCGCTGGCAACACGAGGAAGTTGCCCGACAAGAGCTTCTTTTCCCAAGGATCAGCCGGAAGTGTCAGCTCGGGGAGGTGGGGGACCATGGCTCGCGGTGGTTGCAAGGATGCGATGAGCCTTTCGGGGTCCAGTGGGCCTTCGTTCGTGAAACGATAGACGTTGGAATCGTCGACGCTCCAAGGTTCGACGAACTCCCTTCGCAGGGTCTCGCACGTGCCCGCGGAGCCCAGCGCCGCGGCGATATCGCGCGCCAAGCAGCGCACGTATGTTCCTTTACCGCATCGCACTCGCAGGATTGCCCGCTTGTGCCCGTCCTCACTCGTTGAAAAGTCGACAAGGTCGAAGGACTCCACCACCACGGTTCGTCGTTTGGTTTCGATGTCGACGGGCAGCTTTCCTTCGGCGCGCATGTACTCGTACAGGGGGCGGCCATTGAGCTTGAGCGCCGAGTACGCAGGGGGCGTCTGTTCGATGGCGCCTCTAAATGCGGCTAGAGCGTCCTCGACTCCTGCGGCCGAGACCTGCTCAAACGGAGCTTCGCGCACGATTCGTCCGGAAGGGTCCAGGGTATCGGTTTCGTGCCCGAAAACGACCGTAAAGAGGTAGCCCTTCCGACCATCCATGGCCTCGTCGGCAAGGCGTGTTGCCCCCCCAAGCATGATGGGAAGAAGACCGCTGGCGAAGGGGTCGAGCGTGCCGAGGTGGCCTATGCGCTCGGGGTGCAAGGCTCGCTTGAACGCGGAAACGACGGCATGGCTCGTGGGGCCCGCGCACTTGTCTACCAAGACAAGTCCATTCACGCGATTCAGAGTCCGGCTCATGCGCTTGGGCTCTGTTCCTTCGCGGGAACGACGCCGGACACGCGCCCAATGCGGGCGCTTTCGCCTTCGGACTCGTCATCCAAAAGGTCAGAGTCGTCGGCCAGGGATGCGTCGGATTCGTCATCCGAGTCCTCAGCAACGCCTGCAATGGGGGCCGCGCCGCCTTCGTCGCTGGACGAGTGCGCCGCTTCAACCTCGCGACGTTCGCGCTCGATTCCTGCAAAAAGCTCACCCATCCGCGCCGCGCGCTGGATGGACTCGTCGTAAAAGAATGTCAGATTAGGCGTGTAGCGAAGTCCGAGGGTTTCGCCGAGCGACTTGCGCAGATACCCGGCCGCATTCTTGAGACCCTGTTGCACCCCGGCTCGCAACTTTTCGTCGCCGAGCACCGAGTAATAGACGCGCGCTAGCTGGAGGTCGGGGGAAACCTTGACCGCGTTGATGGTCACGTTGCGCACTCGGGGGTCGGAGATCTCACCACGCACAAGCATCATCGCGATGTGCTCGCGGATGGACTCGCCAATTTGCAGGGTACGTTTGCTCGCCATGGGGATCTTCCTCTCGGACAAAAAAAAGACGGGACCCGAGGGTCCCGGTGAGCCCATGCCGATGTGGCACAGACTCCGCATTCTTACCCCAGGGCGCGCCCGGGGAACGCTTCAGAGGGTGGCCGCCGTTTCCTCGATGATGAACGATTCGAGGATGTCTCCGACCTTAAGGTCGTTGTACCCATCGATGCCAACACCGCACTCGAAGCCTTGCAGGACCTCCTTGGCGTCTTCCTTGAAGCGCTTGAGAGACCCTATGCGGCCCGTGTAAATCACGATGCCGTCTCGCACAACACGAACATGGGAGTTGCGCGTGATCTTGCCGTCGGTAACGGCCGAGCCCGCGATGACCCCAATTTTCGGTACGCTGAACAGGTTTCGAACTTCCACGTGACCCTGCACCTTCTCGGTCTTGACGGGAGCCAACTTGCCCACCATGGCCGCCTGAACGGTGTCGAGAAGCTCATAGATGATGCTGAAGACCTTGATGTCGACACCGCGACTCTCTGCAACCTGGGAAGCGCTGCGGTCGGGCCGGACATTGAATCCAACCACCAAGGCTTCCGAAGCCTCACCGAGAGTGATGTCGGTTTCCGTGATGCCACCAACGGCTCCAAGGATGACGCGCGTCTTGACCTTCTCGGTGTCGAGCTTGGAGAGCGAGCTTCGAATGGCCTCGACAGAACCGTGCGTGTCGGCCTTGAGGATAATAGAAAGCTCTTTGGGCTTGTCCGAATCAGCAACCGCGAGACGCGCCATGATTTCCTCGAGCGAGGATTTCTGGTTGGCCACGAGTTCCTTTTGGCGTTGCTTCTCGATGCGGAACGCAACTGCTTCCTTGGCGATAGAGTCGTTCACGACGCAGTTGAAGGTGTCACCCGCGGCAGGAACTTCGCTCAGGCCAAGGATCTCCACGGGCATTGCCGGCAGGGCCTCCTTGATGCGGTTACCCTTGTCGTCGAACATGGCTCGGACGCGGCCGTACGTACGACCGGCAACGAGCCAGTCGTGCTGCTTGAGCGTGCCCTGAGTAATGAGCACGGTGGCCAACGGACCGCGGGACTTATCGAGCTTGGCTTCAATGACAAAGCCACTCGCGAGACCCTCAGGCGCCGCACGCAAGTCGAGCACGTCGGCCTGAAGCAAAATGGCTTCGAGGAGTTCGGGAATACCCTGCTTGGTTACGGCCGACACGGGGAGGAACATGGATTCACCGCCCCACTCTTCGGGAGTGATGCCATGTCCCGAAAGTTCGCGCATGAGCCTATCCGTGTTGGCTGCAGGCTTGTCTATTTTGTTCATGGCAACGATGACGGGGACCTTTGCGGCCTTCGCGTGAGCAATGGCCTCCAGGGTTTGGGGCATGACGCCGTCGTCGGCCGCAACAACGA
>JBIKVI010000246.1:0-6838 GCA_044356935.1 Silvanigrellaceae bacterium
TGACAACGTCGGTCACCTGGGCGCCGCGTGCCCGCATTTGCGTGAACGCCTCATGGCCGGGAGTGTCGAGGAAGGTGATTTTACGACCGTTGCACTCGACCTGGTAAGCGCCGATGTGCTGGGTAATGCCGCCGGCTTCGCCTCCCGCAACGTCGGCAGCGCGGATAGCGTCGAGCAACGACGTCTTGCCGTGGTCTACGTGACCCATGATCGTGATGACGGGAGGACGCGTCATGGACTCCGTTTGAGCGGTGTCGGTGCTCGCGGTCTTTTTGGTTTTGATGATGTCATCCACGGTGACCGTGGTGTTCTGAACCTCAAATCCAAATTCCTGCGCCACAAGGGTGGCGGTTTCAACGTCGAGCACCTGGTTGACCGAGGCCATCATGCCCAGGCCCATCAATGCCTTCATGACGGCGGAAGACTTGACCGCCATCTCGCCGGCGAGGTCGTTGACGGAGATGCCTTCGTTCACGCGAACCACGCGCTTCGCCGCCTTCATGGGCGTCGATTCCATCTTGTGACGATGGTCTTTGCGGCGGGCCCCGCCCGGCTTGCGCCGGTTGGGAATCATGGTGCGAACTTGCGGAATGGCTTCGCCTTCTTCGGTTACCACAAGCTCGATATCGGGATCGAACTCGTCGGGGCCGCCATGGCGTCCCTTCGCGGGAAGACCCTTTTTGCGGTTTTCTTCCTCGGCGAGCTTGCGCTTGCGCAACTCGAGTTCTTTTTCCTTTTCGCGCGGACGAACCGTGCCCTCTTTGCCCGCTGGCTGCTGCTCTTGTGCGGCGGGTGCGCCGAAACCACCCGGACGCGGCCCGAATCCGCCTGGAGAACCGGCAGGACGAGGACCATAGCCGCCAGGTGCGCCGGCGGGACGAGGACCATAGCCGCCAGGTGCGCCGGCGGGACGAGGACCATAGCCGCCAGGTGCGCCGGCGGGACGAGGACCATAGCCGCCAGGTGCGCCGGCCGGACGTGGGCCGTAGCCACCACGCATTTGCGCGCCCTCGCCGCCTTCCTCGCGCCGGAACGCGTTCGCAAGGCCGCCGGGAGCGGGACGGTAGCCAGGGCTGCCAGGCTGGCCTTCGGCAGGTCGATAGGCTGGGCGCTGGTAACCGGGGCCGCCAGGCTGGCCTTCACCAGGCCGATAGGCTGGACGGGAGTAACCACCAGCGCCTTCTCGAGGAGCAAATCCGCCTTCGCGAGGGGCAAAGCCATCTGAGCGATAGCCAACCTGATTGCGTCCCTCGGGGCGGTACGTGGAAACGCCACCGCCTGGGTTGGGTTCAGGGCGACGGATGATGGTGGCTCCGCCAGCCGGAGGAGCCGAGCGAACAATTGTCGCGCTGCCTTCGGTAGGCCGCGACAGGATAGTTGCTCCACTGGCAGGAGCTCCCGTCGTTGGCTCCGCAGGCATGGCGCCTGGGCGAACGACAGATGCGGTGGGGCCGGCTGCGGTGGGAGTGCCAGTAGGTTTCACGAGGGGGTCCTGTCCGGGGAGAACGCTCGCCGTCGCTCCATGGGAAGTCCGTTCGGACTCCGTGGCGGATGGCGTTGCGAGGGGCGTTTCGTTGCCACGAGGTTCTCGAAGTGCGGCAGGCCTCTCTGCCGAAGCCACCTCGACCCTCGCAGGCGCAATATCAGGAGTCGCGGGAGTGCGCGAGGACAATTCAGCCGCGGGCGGCGCAAACACCCGCGACGGCTCTGTAAGCTCGTGCGCTGCTGCTCTGTCCGCGACAGGTTCGAGGGAAGGAGCCGGAGTGAAGCTCGAAGGAGCCCCCTCTGCGCTAGCGCCCTCTTCGGCAGTTACAGGTGCGGCGTCGGCACGACGTCGCACAATGATTCGATTGGCCGACTTCGCCGCTTCTTTGTCCGGATTGCGTCCGGAGCGGACGTAGACACGGAGCTTGTCGGCTTCCGAGTCTCCGATGGCGTTGAAATGATTCTTCACCTGGATGCCGAGGTCACCGAGCTTGGCCAGAGCGGTTTTGGTGTCGATGTTGAGTTCCTTAGCGATGTCCAAGACCCTGATGCGACTCATCCAGAAGCGCTCCTGAAAACGATTGTTCGGTGCACGCAGACTCTTGTAGGCGGTTCGTTCCGCCTTTTCAATCCTGCTGGGGGATTTTCCGACTCATAGACGTGCGCTCGCGCGACGGGGCCCGACCGTAAGTCGGGATCGCCGCACGAGCGGTTGGGGTGCCCTCACGGGGCGATATCAGACCGCGGGAACCTTCTCGCCCATTGCCACGGATGGCAAAAGGGACTTCAAAACGCGTTGGACGTACTCTTTCTCTTCGACGAGGACGGCCTTCACGGACGCCTCCTTGCCGAAAAAGGATTGCCCAAGGTCGGCGGAGGACACGGGAAGACGCACGCACAAGACGCGCGGGGCATGGCGGGCGACGAGCGCCTCGCAATGGCGGTAGAAACGATCGCTTCCGTCGTCGGTGACGAACAAGAGGCGTGTGATGCCTTGAGGGCGGTTACCGCCTAGACCCCGGCCCGCGAGCTTCGCGTAACCGGCTTCTTCCCGTTGGAGGAGGTTCTCAATATTCTCTAGTCCTCCGCGCATCTTACCGCACCTGCGGGCAAACCGGAGCGACTCCTTGAGGGCTTCGGTGAACGGCAGGTATGGTACTCGCAACTCTCCGCCCTCGCGCAGCGATTGCGCAGAAGCTTCGAGCATGGAGAGGAGCTGTTCCCTGGACGGATCAGCTTCCCAGGACTTTGGCAGTTTCAGCATGAATCTTTCCGGAAAACTTGTAGGGCAATCCCGTTTTGACGGCGATGTCGTCGGGGGAGGTCGATGCAACCGACGCGAAGTCAGTGAAGCCAGCCGTATGGAGCACCGCCGCCGTGTGCTCACCCACACCTCGCAACTTCATCCAATACTGTAGAACCTCGCCGGGAACCACCTTGGGATCGACTTTCTCGGGGTCCATAAGCGGGGCTGGTTTGCTCTTGGCTACGAGGGCTTCGAGAGCGGCGTCTCGTTGTTCCTCGAAACGTGGAGCATCCTCCTCCCCATCTTCTTGGCCCCTAGGACTCGACAACATGAGCTCGAGGTCCTCGTCGCTCGTATCCGCATCAGGCTTGATGTTGCGGCGCGAGGCAAGCTCCGTGGCTCCCGCAACGACTTGCTCGGCCTCTTCGGGAGAGAGGCGCAGGAGTTTGACGAGCGTTTTGGGATCCATACGGGCCACGTCGGACGGATCCTTATAGCCCTCGTTAACGAGGATTTCTGCGCGCATTTCTCCGAGGACGGCAATCTGCGCGAGAACGACACGGTACTCTTGCACGAGTTCCCGCATCTTGGTTTCGGAACGGATGTCGACCTTCCAGCCGGAAAGCTGCGCGGCGAGGCGCACGTTTTGTCCGCGCTTGCCGATAGCCAAAGAAAGGTGATCGTCGGGGACGACGACTTCCATCACATGCAGCCGCTCGTTGACGATGACCTTGGACACTTCTGCTGGTGCCAAGGCGTTACAGACGAAACGCGCGGGGTCGCGATCGTAGGGGATGATGTCGATCTTCTCGCCGCGGAGCTCCTGCACGATTGCCTGCACGCGCGAGCCCTTCACGCCGACGCATGCTCCCACGGGGTCTACAGAAGGTTCGTTGCTGTAGACGGCAATTTTGGAGCGGCTTCCGGGATCGCGCGCGCACGCGTGGATGACCACGACGCCCTCGGCGATTTCGGCGACTTCCTGCTCGAAGAGACGCACCAGCATCTCTGGGTGGGCGCGCGAGAGGACGATTTGCGGACCGCGCGTCGATTTTTTCGCATCAAGGAGGTAGCAGGTGATTTTGTCGCGGATCTTGAATTTCTCACCGGGGATTTGCTCGCGCGCCGGCAAGACACCTTCGTACGTTCCGAGATCGACGATGAGGTCCTGCTTGTCGAAGCGGCGGATTTGGCCGGTGACAAGCTGGTGTTTGCGGTCGCGGAAATCTTGGATGATTCGCTCTTTTTCCGCTTCCTGCATCTTCTGGACAATGACTTGGCGAGCCGATTGAGCGGAGATGCGGCCGAGGGCTTCCGTGGGGAGCTTCTCCCCCATTTCATCGCCGGCCTGAAGGCTGTCGTCGAGCGCAAGGGCCTCGCTCAGGGCGATTTCCCTGAGCGGGTTGGAGACGGCTCCGTCCTCCGTCACAACGCGGTAACGGAAGAGCTCAATCTCGTCGGCTTCCTCGTTGTACTGGGCCTCAAAGGAGCAGTCACCGAAGTACTTCTTGGCCGCGGTAAGGAGAGCCTCCTTCAGCGCGCCGACGAGGAGCTGGAGATCGATGTTCTTTTCCTTGCCCACCGTCTCGATGATCTGCTTCAAGTTTACCTGCATTGCCCTTCACCCTTTACTCTTCGCGGCCCTGGCGTTCCCGCCGGGGCCGACTGGACGGCCCTCATAACGCGAAGACCGTGGAAATGACAATAGTGACGCGTCGGCGTGCGTGTCCTCGTGGCTCACTTCCGCCGGGGGCCCTTTCCCTTCTTGGAACCCGCCCGGGATGACGGATGGAACGGCATCGCTTGCGCGAAACGGACGTTCCCGAGCGGGACGCGGAAAGTATGTGGGCCTTCCTGGAGGACGATCGCGGCCCCCGTCGTGCCGGTTGGGGGGGCGGCAGAATCGGCAATGACCTCTTGCAGGAGCATCACGAACTTATCCCTGTTCTCGATCTTTGTCCACGTCCGAACGTCGACCATGAGTCCGATGGACGCCTGATAATCGGTAACGTCACGCAGGAAGGGCTCCCCCCCGGGGCTGCCTACGCGGATTTGGAGGGAATCCCCAAACACATCGAGGACGTCGGTTTCCAGGAGGAATGCATGGAATTCGGCGCATTCTTCGAGGGTCAGGCGCGTGCTCGCTTCGAGGCCACCGGGAGATTGCGGAGCCGCTACGTAGCCTTTGTCGAGGAATATTTCGAGGCAGGGCTCGCCTTCGTCGACGACGATCCACCAATCGCGCACACGAAGCTCTCTTACGCCGGGCTCTTGGGGGGTGCCCGCTTGAAGGAGTGCGAGCGCTCGGCGGAGTGCGTCAAGGATCGCGGTGTGAATCTCTGGTGTGATTTGCCGCGCGGCGACCAGGGTTCCCAATGAGCCTTGGGTTGCCATATCTTCAGTCAAAATTGTCAACTCCACGCAGCACTTACGTTAAGCACAAAGAGTTATCCACAAGGCCTGCCCGGCCGTTGGGCGAAGCCTCGTGGATGACATGTTCACATTTGGTGGTGGGAATGCGGAAACTTGGAGCGGGCTCTCAGTCAGTTATCCACACGCTATCCACAGAGGTGTCGGCGGATAGAGGCGCCGGGTCCGATAGTAAACGTCGACACGCGCTCAATGTCAACGAGTGGTTGTGAATGCGCATGTTTCTCTTGTTCCATGGGCTGATCTTGGTTGTCAGGTGGTTCGCCACCCCGCTTCGATGCATCTTTCGGGCATCATTTTGGAGGTTTGGTGTGTCACAGAGGCGCAAAGCACTTGGCGGATTCGGTGAAAAGGCACTCGATGTTCGGCTCGGGAAGGAGGGCTGGGAGGCGGTCGCCTCCAATCGGAGGTTTCGAGGAGGCGAAATCGACCGCGTCTACGCCCACGGAGGTCGCATGGGCCGCTCGTACCTCGTGGCAGAGGTGAAGACCCTGGCTGTCAAAGAGTGCGTGCACCTCGAATCTCTGCTTGGTGGTGACTTCCTCCGGAGCGCGTTGCGACCCCGCCAATGCCGGAACCTGCGGTTGTGGGGTCGTCTCTTGGGATGGGGTGGTGCTGTAAAAGTCTATTTGCGCGTCTTTCGAATCTTTGCGTTTCCAGATGCCGCCCGGTGCGACGCTGCGGAGGTGACGTTGCGTGCGCGTGGTCCGGGGGCGGGAAAAGTCTTAAGGGTGGGGGAGACGACAGTTGCCCTCTCGCTGTCCCCAGAGTTCGTGCCCCGGGGGCAGGCGACGAGTCCCTTGCAGATTGAATGGGTTTGGTGAAGCGCCCATCCTTTAGGCTCGCTTCAAAAACGCCGCTTCGTTGCTCTCGCGCCCCATTTTAGAACCTCGCGGAATCCGAGTTCGTGCATAGGGGGCAGAGCGTGGGCGGTGTACACTGGCGGTCCCATGAACATCCCCAGAGGCCGTCGCGCCCCATTCAACGCATGTAACGCATTTTTCGCCGCCTTGACTCCTTTGGCAGTCTTTGGCGCTCCGTCCGTGCGTGCGCGGGCGGATGCGAGCTCCCTTTACTGGCTCTCGGGAACATGGGCTAGCCTCGCGGACTACGCCACCGTCGGAGGATGCGCTTCGGCGCCCGCCGACGCGGGATTCCATGAGTGCGGCCCTGCTCGCCCGGCCTTTGGCGCGCGTGAGAAATTACGCGCCACGGCCCTTCTTTCGGCCACCGACATCCTCCTTGAGGTGGCCGATAAACTCGAGTCGGAAGAGCAAGCCAAAGAGGCTCCGGTCGGTAAGCTCCTTGAGAACTACGATCACTTGGAACTTCTTGCCGACGCGCGCGTGTCCTACGAGACTCCGTGGATGCGCGCAGGCGTCGCACCTTTTCGCATTGCGGGGCAGTTTCTTCTTCATAATCCGAACCTGCCTTTGGTGTCCGCCGCTCTGCGTCAAGACCGCGTGTATTTCGCCGGGACGTCGGCTCGCGTGCAGGCGCGGCAATTCGTGCTTGTCGGCGGGGTAACGGGCCGCTACCTCGATCGGAGTGAGTCTCTCGTGGAAGCGAGCGTGGTCGACTTCGCTTCCCAGGAACGCGATGAACTCGTGTTTCGGCAAAGGGTCCGCGCTTGGCTCGCCGACGTCGGCGGTGGCGTGGAAGCCTTCGAGTTCTTCA
>JBIKVI010000390.1:0-3655 GCA_044356935.1 Silvanigrellaceae bacterium
TCCAGGCCTGTGTCACGAGGCCGACCAGTCGAGGCGACCGAGGCGAGAGCCGACGCAGTGGACATGCGGGTCCATGAGGAGGCCGAGCCCGATGGGCAACGACGACTGGTCGGCCTCGTGACACAGGCCGTCAGGGGGAACCTCGGTCAAGGCTTCCTATGCTCCAGGAACCGGGATCGCGGGCGGGGAACTGGGAGTGTGCTTTTTCGCCGACGGCTCCGCGCTCGAAGAGTGGACTCTTTGGCATGGTGTCGATCATCCCCTCAACGCCGAGCTCTCCGCCCGCATTGGTGCGCGCTAAGACAAGGGGGCCTTCAGGGGGCGGTGGTGCCTCCGGGCATCGGGTTGCCCTGTGGGCCGGGACCGGGGCCGGGACCGGGGCCGGGTGCTGGTAATGCTGGTGCTGGTGCTGGTCCCACGAGTTGTTCGCACGTCCCCGCCATGGGAGTGATGCGACGGGCGAGCCCGCTGTCGACCACAGAGCTCTCGGTGCCCTCGAGCTCCACGGAGCTGTTTAGGTTCACGACGATTTTGTTTTCGCCCGGGACGCAAGCCTGGTCGCCGTTACGGCAATTGAGCGAAACGTACTTGCCGGTCTTGCCGCCTTCGACGTCGCACGCACCCTTGAACTGCGCCATGGCGCCATCGGGCTGTCTGCGCCACACGATGCATTGGCCTGGGTGCATGGAGAAGCGCACGCATGGTGTACTGGAGGTACCTTCGATTGCGAGGGCTATTCCTTCCCAGGCGCGTGCGAACTCGCCCGCGTAAAGGCTCTTGTCCTCCTCCTTCGCCGTGCAACCACTGCCGGCTCCCATGGCCATCGCAGCCCATAGCGCCTTCGAGAGTGCCAACAAGAGCGCCTTCGCTGGCACTTTCGCGAGTGCGGCAAGGGGCCTTCGTCCCATCCTCCGCATGCGCATCTTCGTCCCCTTCACACGATTGTCCCTCACACTTCGCCTGCCTTAGCTTTAGCGCAGGCGCCCACTTCACTTCACTTCGACTTCATCACCCACACACCGTCCCAGGCATCGCCGGGAGTGTGCTCCCGCAGGTAAACGCACCGTTCGAGGAACACCTGCGCTGGCCCGTCGTCGGGGCGCACGCGCAGGATGCGCGAGAGGATCTCCTCGGCTTTCTCCCACTCCTGGACGCGGTAGTGCGCGAGTGCTTGTGCGAACAGGCCCGCGACGTCCTGGCAGAGCTGCCTCTGTCCTTGGAGTACGCGCATGCACTCGAAGATCTGCACGGGTTCGGTCTTGCCCTTCACCTGGATGCTGTCGAGCTCGCGCATCACGAACTCCTGCGGCCGCTTGAGTTTCCGCAGTGTGAATTCAGAGCATATGAGACGCACCCCATATTGCTTGGTCACGCCCTCGAGGCGTGCGCCGAGGTTCACAGAGTCGCCAAGCACGGTGTAGTCGAAGCGTTGATCGGAACCCATGTTCCCCACGACCATGTGGCCGGTGTTCACGCCGCAGCCGATGTCGATGAGGGGGAGCCCACGGCTTCGCCACTGCTCGCGCAGGACGTCGAGGGCGTCGAGCATCCTGAGCGACGAGACCAGTGCGCGGTCGGCGTGGTCGTCGCAGGGAAGGGGTGCTCCCCACACCGCCATGATCGCATCGCCGATGTACTTGTCCAGGAGGCCGCCGCTCTCGAGGATGATGTTGGTCATCGGCGTGAAGTACTCGTTGAGAAGCGAGCTGAGGGCTTCGGGCGAGAGCGTCTCGGAGATGGTCGTGAAGCCGCGCACGTCGGAGAAAAACACGGTGAGTTCCTTCTTCTCGCCGCCGAGCTTGAGCGCTCCAGGGTTCTCCATGAGGTCGTTGATGACCGCGGGGTTGAGATAGTGCTGGAAGGCGTTCTTGATCTTCTTCTTCTCGCGTTCTTCGGTGAAGTACTTGAAGAGCGTCACGGCGAAGAACAGAGCGAAGCTCTGGAAATAGATCATCCCGATGTAGAGCCACTCGCCGCGCCCGAAGATGAAAAACCTGTCGCCCACGTAGAAGGCCACTGCCGCGACCACCAGGAGACCGGCCGAGGAGAGCGCCGAGAGCTTGTTGAGCGCCCATGCGAACAGGAGCCCGCTCACCGCGAGGATGGAGAGCTCGAGGATGAATGCGCTCACGGGGCGTTGGATGAAGTTCTCCGAGAGAATGTTTTCAAGGGTGGCAGCGTGATGCTCCACCCCGTTGAACGATTCGCTGAAGGGGCTTGGCCGGATATCCGCCATGCCCGTTCCCACAGCGCCCACAAGCAGGATCTTGGGTAGCTTCTTCGGGAATTTGCCTTCGTAGGCATCGGCTAGCGAAATGTGTGGGAACGTAATCTCGCGCCCATAGTGGTTGATGAGGACGCGACCCGTCCCGTCGAGGGTGAGGGGGATGTTGATGGGCTCCACCTCGCCGGCCGGGTCCATGAGCTGGACCGACTTCACGCCCACATCGTCGAACTTCACCATGATCTCGCGGCCAAGGTAACGAGAGGCCGTCACCAGCGAGAGCGAGGGGAGGAGGATGGGATCTCCCGCCGGCTTGCCGTCGGGCCCCATGGGCGTGAGACCCTTGATGAGCGTAGAGGCACGCACGATGCCGTCGGGATCGGCTTGGTTATTGAAGAATCCCATGACGCTCCCGGGTCCAGCGATGGCGTCGGTGTTGGTGAGCGCTCCGCTGGTGAGGATCTCTGGGAAGTCTTTGAGCTTCTTTTTTCCCTCGAAGCTCACGAAGTCGATGCCCGAACCCTGGAGTTTCCGAACGTGCGTGAGCCAGTCGTACTCGAGTCCGGTGGTGTCCTCGAAGTAAAAGTAACCGTGGATGACGTTCTTGAACTTCTTGAGCGCGCGTCCGAAGGTCACGTCGCCTTGGCTGGATTCCAGCATCACGTTGACGTGCTCGGAGAAAGTGTCGGCGTCGAACCCTCCTCCCGACAACGATTCCGAGAGCGCGGTTTGAATGCCTTCGACGCTCTCGTCGAGGTACGGGCGCTCGGGCTCTGAGTAGATGACGTCGAATCCTATCCATTTCACGCCGGCTTTTTGCAGGTTCCCGATGGCCTTCTCGTAGACGCTGCGGGGGAAGGGCCAACGACCGAATTTGGCCACGCTCTGCTCGTCGATGGCGAGCACGCCCACGTCGCCCGACACCGGGCGCGGGCCGCGCATCTTGAAGCGCACGTCGAGAAGGGAGCGCTCCAGAATGCCGATGAGGTCGACCGAGGCCTGGCTGCGCGGGGCCTGGTAGTGGCGAACAACGGAAAAAATGCAGGCCGACATTACGATGAGCGATATCTTCAGGGGCGAGAGCCCGAAGACTCTGCGCACCCATGCGGGTAACACGCTGGATTTCTCCTCGCCGCCCTTGCTCATTACGTTCCCCTTGCCCTCGCGCGCGCCGGCGCTGCCGTCCTCCGGGCGCCCCTTGCGCCTGTCGGGGGGGGGTATCGGCGCCGATGCGCTCCTTCTTCGCCCGTGTGCGCCAAAGGCGTCGGCGGCAAACATTACCGACGCTGGACCCGAGAGGCCTCATGGAGAAGGGACTGCCTGTCCTGAAAATGGAAAGTAGGCCCCCTTCAAAAATGACCTGATCCCTTCGTCACCGTCGTTTTTCGGCGGGCTCATGTACGGGGAAGTACACCTCACCCGCCGAAAAAC
>JBIKVI010000110.1:0-12813 GCA_044356935.1 Silvanigrellaceae bacterium
ATGAAAACCGGGTTCATGCCCCCCCCGAATCTCCGGATGAGCGCAGGTCAGGCGAATGCCCGACGCAACCCTCACGACATCCGTTGAACTCGGCGGGTTCAGTGAAAAACATGAGCCTGGCGCTGGCCGTTTGACGGTTCCCCCCCCGCACTCCCAAAGGAACGGGCTCCGAAACGGGCCGGAGGAACGCTCAATGGAGGAAGAAACGAGCACCGAGTATGGCGGCGGCGAAGGAAACCGTCTGCTCTTCCGCAGGGTTGGTCAGAGGGGGCGTTGCGACGAGGCCCAAGGAGATGCCAATCGTCGGGGTAACGGCGTAGTCCACGTCCAAGAGCAGCTCCGGAAACACGACCCCCACTTCCAGCGCCGAAGTCGAAAGCTTCGCCCGACTCTCTTCGGTCACCGACGAGCTCATGTTGAAGCGATCATAGGAGGCGCCCAGGGCCACCCGCGCGACAAAGGAGCCTGAGTTCTTCCATTCCACACCCTCTCCCGTGCGGACCCGCGCGGGATCGCCAAGGAGCACCCATCCTAGGTGGAGCGCCGGACCGTGCATGAGAAGACCTTCACCACCGGTCACGATCCGGTATGCCCCCTGCAGCGCGAAGGATTCCCAGCGGTGAACGAGCCCCAGAATCTCCAAGCCCAGGGGCGAATAAGTTCCCAGGTCGTTTCCTTTGACCTCGAAGGCGATGAGCGTTTGCATCCAACCGACGCCCAGCGCCGGGTCGGCCGCCCGGGCGACGGGCGCGAATGCCGCCGCGCAAAGTAGGATCGCTGCCACGCCAACGCACTTCATACCCAATATTCTCCTCAAGTTCTCAGGATCCTGTTCGATCATAAACGGGTCCTGGCACGCATCCGGAATCGGGGGGAGGAAAAATGACGCAGAAGCTGGGCTGGATCATCCTGCTCGCCGTGGGCCTCGTTCCCATCGCTCTCTTCTCGTCGAATCCGGCGATGTTCCTTTCGGCGAAGGCCATCACCATCGTCCTGGTGGGAACGGCGGGGGTGACCATGGCGACGCGCTCCCTCGGTGAGATCAAGGCCGCGCTGAGGTTCCTCGCGGAGTCGCTCGGTCGCGACCCGGTAGACGAGGCCGCACTCGCCGCCGAACTCGACGCCGGCTTCACCCATCTCCATCGCCGCCCCGACGACCTGGCCGCCGTGCGAGGAGCGACCCGCTTCCCTGAGTTCCGTTACGCGTTGGCCCTGCTGGAGAAACGCGTGGACGCCGATGCCATCGTCGACCTCCTCGAGCGACGCGTGCAGGCGGACGCCGACGCCCGCGAAACGGCAAGGCAGTGCTTCAACGCCATCTCTCGTTTCCCGCCCGCGCTCGGCCTGCTCGCCACGGTGCTCGCGATGATCAACGTCCTCGAGAACATGGGCGGCGGGGGCATGGGCGTAGCGGGACTCGGCCCAGCCATGGCGGCCGGCCTCGTGGCCACGTTCTAAGGCATCGGGCTCACCAACCTGTTTCTTTCGCCCGCCGCCGAAGCCATCGGTGAGCGTGCCGAGCGCGTTGCGCTGCGTCACCGCATGGTCGCCGCTGCGCTCGAGCTCCATCTCGACGGCCGACCGCCCATCGTTATCCGTGAAGCGCTCCTGGCCATGCGTGGGCATGGCTCTCAAGGCAAAGGCATCGGTGCGACCGATGACGAGCCTCGAGGCGCGGCATGAAACCGTCGCCCTACAACGACTCGTCTGCACGCGGGCGCGCGACCCACGAGGGAACGGTGCCGGGTCATGGCACGGGCTTGGGTTCACCGCGAGTTCCCCGGTCGACCGTCGTCGGCCCGCGGCCGCGCGCCTCGGCGGGTCGAGGACGTTCCCGGCCGGCGGCGCAAGGACGCAGGCGCCATGCCGGCGGAGGCCAAGACGAAGGCACCTGGATTTTCTCCTAGGCCGACCTCATCACCTTGCTCCTGATGTTCTTCCTCGTCTTGTTGTCGCTCGCGCAGGTGAGCGAAGAACGTTTCGCCATCGTGCAGCAAGGCGTCGAGAAGGCGCTCACCGGCGAAGTGAAGACGCGCCCCCCCGGCCGCCGCTCTACTGCAACTCCCAAGTCATCGAGCGATGGGCCGAAATCGGCTCCGGAGGTGTCGCGCAAGGCGCAGACACAGGCGCAGACACAGGTGCAGGCGCAAGCAAAGTCTCGCGAGGCCGACCCGAGCGCTGCGTTCGCAGACGTTTTGCGCCGCCTTGACTCGCGCCTCGTCAAAGCGCTCGGCGCCCAAACGTTGGCCGAGGACGACGCGGCACTCGTCGTCATCCCCGTGGCGCGCTTGTTCCGTCCGCGCGCCGTGACACTCGTGCCCGAGGATGCGCGCCTTTTCCACGCGCTCGTCTCTGGCCTGGTGGCGGTGACTCCCGAAGGACGCCGCTTGAGCATTGAGGTTCATACGACGCGCGCGTCAGGACGCTTCCCCTGGGGAACGACGGCCACGCGCGCGGGCGCGCTCGCGGAAGTCGCGAGGACCGCGGCACCGCTTGGTTGGACCATCGAAGCCGCCGGCCTCGGAGCCAGTGACGCCCAAAGCCGCCGCATCGAATTGAGAGTCCAGGTCCCGCGCGTGCGGGAAGGAGGAGGCAAGAAATGAACGACACGATGAACAAAGGGCAAGGACGCGCCATCCTGGCGGCGGCGTGCGCTCTCATGATGGCGTTCACCGCGCGCATGGCGCGGGCGCAGGACGACGCGCCCCGGGCACCTTCGGGCGGTGAATCTCGCACGGCAGGAGAAACGAGCGCGGGTGGGGAAGGCACGTCTGGCGAAAGCGATCCGGCCCTCTGGCGTGTCGCCGTCCTGGAAAAAGGGAGAGAGCTCGAGCGTTTCCTCGAAGACGTTGCGCGACGGGCGCGTCCAAACGCAACGAACGCTCCCGCCCATGCCCTGAGCGTTACCGCGAGACTCGATGAGGATGCCCTCCTGGCTCGCGTCACGCGCGGTGCGGGGCCCCTCAAACTCAAAACCTTGGCGGCCGACGTAGGCGCCACCTACGTTCCGTCGCGACGGCTCCAATCGCTGTCGCTTCAGGAGCTCGCGTCGTTCGTGACGCGCATCGAAGTCTCCGTCCAAGTGGAAGCCGACGACGCCGGAACCCAGGCGTGGCTCCAGAGGTACGAGGCATCGGTGGGCCGTGAGTTTTCCAAAATCGTGACGGCACCCCTGGCCTTCGACACGCAGGTCTCGACGAGCGCACTGTCGAAGGTCGACGCCCTGAATTCCCGCCTCTCGACACTCGAGAGCGATCTTAAGGAAACGCGTCGCGAACGCGACGCCCTCCGCCAGGCGCGCGCCAGCGACGTCCTGGGCGAGGGGCAACGGGCACTCCTCACCGAGCAGCGCGACCTCGCGCGCGAACAAGAGCGCTCCAAGGCCGACGCCCCTGCAATCGCGTTTGGCCCAAGCCGAGAAGGAGCGCGACGGCGCTCTCGGCGAAGCCGCGCGTTTGCGCGAAGACTTGTCCATCTACCAGACGCCTCTGGGCGAGCTGAAAAAGACCATCCGGGGGCTCGAGCTTCCACTGTCGATCCTG
This sequence comes from Silvanigrellaceae bacterium, assembly GCA_044356935.1. GTDB lineage: Bacteria > Bdellovibrionota_B > Oligoflexia > Silvanigrellales > Silvanigrellaceae > JADCJN01. Next base: position 3,543 of record JBIKVI010000110.1, read on the forward strand.
CCACTCGCGGTCGTCGCCCTCTTCCTCGGGGTGGTGGCCTTCTTCGTGATCGGGTTGCTCGGCGCGCGGCGCAACGCCGCATTGCAGCAGGGACTCGAACGCCTCGGAGCGGCCCTCCAGCAAGGCCTCCAGGCCCGGCCCCCGCGCTCCGGCGGGCGCGATGCCGGCGCGATGACTCACCTCGAGGGTTCTGGCGCAAGAGCGCTCGCGGCACCCTCCGCGGGCCTCCCACAAAGCGGCGCCTCGCGAGCAGAAGTCGTGGCGATCCTCGAGGAGATCTGCGCCTCGCCCCATGCGGCTCTCACAGGACTCGAAGCCCTCTCGCGCCGTGGCGAGATCGCGGCCATGGACACCCTTCTCCACTGCCTCCCCACCGTTCTCCGCGCGAGGGCGCTCGCCTCGGGCGACGTGCAGGGATCTCGACGCGGTGAAATGGCGCGAGCCTCGGTCGATTGGAACTCCGCGCTTGGTGACGCCATCCGGCTTCAGCTGTTCCTCGCGGAAGAGTTCGGGCCGCGCTTGTTGGCGCTGACGGGCTTCCTCACAGGTCCGGGCTTGCGCCGCGACGAAATTGCCCTGCGAGCCGCGATCGAACGTCGCGACGACATCGGTTTGCGCCGCGCACTCTTCGTCCTTCCACGCGGCGTCGCCGTGGCCGCCCTGGCCGATCTCGATGGAGAGGACGCCTCCTGGCTGCTTTCGCATCTGCTCGACGTGGAGCGTTCTCCGGCCGAGGCGGCGCGCGACGTGGAGACGGCTCGCGGGCAGGAACGTTACGATGCCATCGCGCCTCTTGCGGCGCGCATCCTAGAGGACGTGCCCCAGCTTGCCGCGCGCCTGCGCACGGGAGCGCCCGACACGCAGGGGGGCGACCTGGCCGTCTTGCGTCGACGCCTCGACGACGCCACCGTGGGCATCGCGGATCTCCTGGCCCTCGACGCGGCGTCGCTGCGCGAAATCATCCTCCCACTGGGCGACGAGGACGTGGCCGATCTCTGTCATGCGGTCGAGGCACGCGAGCGCGAGATCCTCGCGGGAGTCCTCGGTCCGGTGCGCGCGGAGTCTGTTATCGCGCTGTTCGAGCGCGCTGGCTCGTCGCGCCTGCAGGCTCGCGAATCGCGCCGCAGGGGACGCGAGTTGGCCAAGGTGCTCGTGGGGCGTTGGGCGCCGCTAGTGGAAGAGGAAACGGGACGCCGCCAAAGCAAGGGCGGTGACGGTGATGCTAATGGGGAAGGTGGTGGATCCGCGCTGCCCATGGCGTCGTGAAAGACGGAGGAAGAACATGATCGGAAAAAATCCAAAGCGGGCGCGCGGAGCGAGCGGTGTGCGCCTTGCGGTCCTCGCCACGACGACAACCTTGGCAGCGACGGCGGCTTGGGGCGCGAGCGGGTGCGCGAGCAGGAACCTTGTGGTCGAGAGCGAGGCACCACGGGCGCAGGTGTTTCTCTTGAAAGAAGGCGGACAGGCGCGCGGCGAACTCGGCTCTGCACCCGTAACCTTAGAGGAAGGCACCCTTCCCGAGAGCGAAGCCAACATCCTCGTGGTGGAGGCTCCCGGTCACCACCCTCGCTACGTCGTCGTTCCGAAGTTGCCAGCGGGAGACACCCGTTTGCGGGTTTCGCTCGAGAAGGTCGATCAGGCCTGGTTCCTCAAGCAGCTGCGCGGAGGATTCGCCGGGGCGCTTGGCGAGGCCCTCGGGGAGCTGCTGGAGCTCAACGCGGCCATCCTCTCCAAGGACGCCGCCGCCGTGCGCGAGTGGATGACTGCCAATGGGGCCCGCTACGAAGCCGTGGCGGCCTATCATCTCCTGATAGGTCATCATCATCTCGTGGAAGGGCGCCTCGAGGAGGCCGCCAAAGCCTATCGTAAGGCGCTCGCCATCGATCCGCGCAACGAGGATGCGCTTTTGGCCTTGAGCCGCCTGGATCCTGACGAAAAATGACAGGCGGGACGGGACGACCGTCCAAGAAAAGTCGTTGAGGGCCTGGGTAACACATGTTACCCGCAACGAGCCGTCGGTCGGCCCCATCCCCGGGACGTCCGATCGAGTCCTTCTATAGAGAAAATGGCGGTCGCGCTCCTGCGCGAGACGCCGACATCGCCTAGTCGACGACAAAAGGGGATCCCCGTGGAACGACGCATAAAAATCCTGGCTACGGGCGTGGCTCGTCCGCCGCGCATCGTCCGAACCGAAGAGCTCGACGCGAAGCTTGGCCTCACGCCGGGGACGCTCGCCAAGACCTCCGGCGTAAAGGAACGCGCCTGGGCCACGGGCGAGACGGCCACGGAATTGGGCCGCGATGCGGCGCTGGCCGCATTGGCCGCCGCGGGGTTGCGTCCCGACGAGGTCGACGTCATCGTTTGCGGCCACTCGGTTCCCGAGCAACCGATTCCTTCGAACGCCGCCCTCCTCCAACGCCGCTTGGGCCTCGAGGACTCCGGCATCCCCTGTTTCGATATCAACAGCACGTGCCTGAGCTTCGTCACGGCGCTCGACCTCGTCTCGCACGCCATCCAGGCCGGCGCCTGGAAGCGCGCTTTGGTGGTGTCGGCGGAAGTCGGCTCGGTGGGTCTCACCTGGAGCGATCACGAGGTGATTTCGCTTTTCGGCGACGGCGCGGCAGCCGCCATCCTCGAGCGCTCGCAAGAGGGCGATGGCTCGTCACTTCTTGCCTCGCACATGGAAACCTACTCAGAGGGAGCCGACTTCTGCGAAATTCGCGGTGGCGGGACTGGCCTCTACGCGACGCGCTTCTCCGAAGAGAACCGCGAAGACTACCTCTTCCACATGTCGGGCCCGAAGGTCTTCAAATTGGCTCTCAAGAAGCTGCCTCGTTTCATGGACGTGCTGCTCGACAAGGCACGCGTGCGCATGGAAGACGTGAAGCTCGTTGTGCCGCACCAAGCCTCGGGAAGCGCGCTCGCCCTCATCCAGCGACGCCTCAATCTCCCCGACGAGAAGTTCTTCAACGTCCTCGCTGAGAACGGCAACATGATTGCCGCTTCAATACCGTCGGCTCTCCATGCCGCCGTGCGGGCCGGTAGGGTGCAGCGGGGCGACGTGGTCCTGCTGTGCGGTACTTCGGCGGGGCTTTCCATTGGCGGCGTCGTGATCCGGTACTAAGGTTCGCCAAGGCTTCCAAGCCTGCGAAGTTACCTCAGTGACCTAGTTACCGCAGCGAGCGCAGTTACCGAAGGGACACCGTTCCATGAAAGCCTTCGTCACCGGAGCCACAGGATTTCTGGGCGGTCGCCTCGTGGCGCGCCTCATCGCCGACGGGTGGGACGTCGTCGCCCACGGCCGCTCCCCCAAGGCATGCGATGCGCTCGAGGCACGAGGCGTGCGCGTGGTGCGCGGCAACCTTGCGGATCGCCCGGCTCTCTTGCGAGCCCTGCGCGGAAGCGACCGAGTGTTCCACGTTGCCGCGCTGAGCTCGCCTTGGGGCACCGAGGCGGACTTCGAGGCCGCAAACGTGGTGGCCACGCGCAATGTGGTTGAGGCGTGCCTAGAGGCTCGCGTCGGGCGCTTGGTGTTCACTTCGAGCCCGAGCATCTACATCGACGGCACCCATCAATTCGATGTGCGAGAGGACGCCCCCTTGCCGCGAGTCCACGTGAACGCCTACGCGCGCACGAAAGCACTGGCGGAGGCCGAAGTGCGCGCAGGCGCGGCGCGGGGCTTGGAGTTTGTCACGCTTCGACCGCAGGCTCTCGTGGGAGCTGGCGACACGTCCATTTTCCCCCGCCTGGTGCGCGCAAACCGCGAAGGCGGCGTGCCCGTTTTCGAGGGTGGCTCGAACCTCCTCGACCTGACCCACGTCGAGAACGTCGTAACAGCCCATGTCCTGGCTGCCACGGCTCCCGCGGAGCGCGCGGCGGGCGGGGTCTTCAACATCACCAACGGAACGCCCAAGCCCGTGCACGAAGTCCTCACGACCCTGTTCGAAGCGCTCGGCGAGCCGCTTCGAACGCGGGAGCTGCCCTTCGGGATCGTCTACGCGGCCGCCACCGCCACCGAAGCCATTCACCGCGTCCTTTTGCGAGGTCGGGAGCCGCGCATCACGCGTTACGGCGTCGTGGTGCTTGCACGCACGCGCACGCTCAACATCTCGGCGGCGCGCGAACGGCTCGGCTACATGCCCGGACCGAGCGTCGAAGACGGGCTCCAAGAATTCGCTCAGGCGTGGAAACACAGGGAGGCTACCCATGGCGCTTAATGTTCGGGTTTTTTCCGCAGGGCACACCGAACAGCTCGCCGTGTTCGCGGAACGCGATGGCCCCTTGCGCAAAACACACTTCCCGGCCACGGCTGTACTCGTGGAGCATCCGCGTGAAGGGCTCGTGCTCTTCGATACCGCTTACAGCCCCTTCTTCTTCGAGGCCACCTCGCGCCTCCCCGAGAAAATCTACGCCCTCGTCACTCCCGTGACCATCGCACCCGAAGACACCGTGGCTGCCCAAATGAGTGCGGCAGGATACGACGTCAACGACGTCCGGACGGTGATCCTCTCTCACTTCCATGCCGACCACGTGGGCGGCGCGCGCCTCTTTCCGCGCGCGCGATTCGTGGCCAAGCGTTCGGCCTGGGAGGCCGTGCGACACAGGTCGCGTCTCTCGGCCACGTTCGCGGGCTTCCTCCGAGGCCTTCTGCCTTCGGATTTCGAAGACCGACTCGACGCCTTCAACGACGACCGGGCCACCGCCCTCGATCTCGGACCGTTCCGCGAGGGGTTCGATCTGTTCGGGGACGGCAGCATCTCGCTCATCGATCTGCCCGGCCACGCCACTGGCCAGGTGGGCGCCTTCGTCCACTCCCGCACGGGGCCCACGCTCTTCGCAGCCGACGCCGTTTGGTCGGAGCGCGCCTACACCGAGGGCGTGCTTCCCCATCCCCTCGCGCACGTTGTGCTCCGCAACTTTGACCACGACGCTTACGTCGCCTCTGTGGACAAGCTCGCCGCACTCCACCGCGCCCGGCCCGACGTGCGCATCGTCCCGTGCCACTGTGGAAAGGCGCACGCCGCTTGGGAGAAGGCGCATGCGTGACACGTTCTGGTTCCTGGTGAGTTACTTCCGCACGCTCTGGCTCCGCCGTCGCTTCCGCGACCGCGCGGCGTTGGAGGCCTGGCAAGAGAGGCGCGTGCGCGCGCACGTCGCCTGGGTCCGCGCTCGATCGCCTTTCTACCGCGACCTTTGGCAGGAATTGCCCGATGCCGCGTGGCGTCGCTTTCCCGTCATCGAGAAGCGCGAGATGATGACCCACTTCAGCCGACTCAACACCTTGAACGTCAATCGCGAAGAGGCTTTCGCCATCGCCACCCGGGCCGAGGAAACGCGTGACTTCACGCCCCGCCTTGGCGGGGTGACGGTGGGACTCTCTTCGGGCACATCGGGGTCGCGCGGCTTGTTTTTGGTGAGCGATGAGGAACGCAACGGCTGGGCGGGCACCATGCTCGCCAAAATCCTACCTCGCCCTTTGTGGCGCGGAGCGCGCATCGCCTTTTTCTTGCGCGCCAACAGCAACCTCTACCAGAGCGTGAACAAGGGGAAGGTACGGCTGAGTTACTTCGACATGCTCCAACCGCTCGAGTCGCACTTCTCGTCACTGGTCGAACTCGCACCCGATGTGCTCATCGCCCCGCCGCAGGTGTTGCGCCGCCTCGCCGACGCCCTGCTCGAAGGCCAACTCGAGCTGAAGGTGGAGAAAATCGTATCGGCGGCGGAGACCCTCGACCCCCTCGACGAACGCGTCATCATGCGCGCCTTCGGGGGGGCGTCCATTCACCAAGGCTACCAGGCCACCGAGGGCTTCCTGGGCGCGAGCTGCGCGCACGGAACGATTCACATCAACGAGGACCTCGTCCACGTTGAACCCCAGTGGCTCGACGAGGCTTCCGGACGGTTCATCCCGGTGGTCACCGACTTCCGTCGACGCAGTCAGCCCATCGTCCGCTATCGGTTGGGCGACATCCTCACCCAACGGCGAACGCCCTGCCCGTGCGGCTCGCCTTTCCGCGCCATAGAAAGCATCGAAGGTCGATGCGACGACGTGTTCCACCTCGCCGCCGCCGACGGCTCCTCGCGCTGGCGCGCGGTGTTCCCCGACTTCGTGCGCCGCGCCGTCATGACCGCGTCCGACGAGTTGGAGCGTTACCTCGTGGAGCAGGAGAGCGACGGTAGCGTCGTCGTGCACCTCGAGCTCTCGGAGCCCGCACCGGGTCAACCGGCACGGCAGGGAGCGCGCGACGCCGTCGAAGCCAGTGTGCGCGATAACCTCGCGGCCCTGTGCCGTCTCCTCGACGCAAAGTTGCCGCGCCTCGTCTTCTCGAGCGCAATACCTCCCCTAGGCCAGCGCAAGCTCCGGCGCGTGGTGAGCCGCTTCCGTCCCGAAAACGCCGCGGAGCGAGCATGAGCGTGTGGACGGCCCTCGCGGCCCTGGGCGCCCTCGCCCTCATTCTGCAGATTTGTTACTTCGCCATCGTGGCGCGCGCTCTTGCTCGCCTGCCTCGCGTCCCTCCTGTTCCGGAAGGCGCGCGCCCACTCCCGCGCGTGCGCGTGATCGTCCCCATGTTCGACGAGCAGGACAACGCGGTGGCATGCGTCCGCTCGCTGGCGGCACAGTTCGCTTCCGATGCTCCCGAAGGGCAGAGGCTCTCGGGCGGAGTCCTCGTGGTCGACGACGGCTCTACCGACGCTACGCCGAGCCTCTTGGCCTCCCTCGCGCGCGAGTTCCCCGACGTCGTGCGGGTCGTGCGCACAGCGGCGCGTCCTGCGTCGCCACCGGCTGCGCGCTACGTGGGAAAGAATTGGGCATGCTCCACCGCTGCCCGCCTCCTGGAACCAGAGGACGATTGGGTGTGCTTCGTCGACGCCGACGTCCGATTGCGTCCTGGCGCGCTGTCGCGCGCGCTCCATCATGCGGTGGACACGCAAACGGATCTCCTTACCCTGGTTCCGTCGGTGCGCTGCGGATGCCTCGCGGAACGACTCGTGCAGCCCGTCATGGTGGGCATGATGGCCGCCTTGTTCCGGCCCGACGCCGTCAACGATCCCCGCTCGAAGCTGGCCTTTGCGGCGGGGCCGTTCCTCTTGTTCCGGCGAGCTTTCTACGACGGGCTGGGTGGGCACGACGCCATCGCTTCGGAAGTTGTCGACGACGTTGCGCTCGCACGCCTCACCAAGGCGAACGGAGGACGCCTCCGCTTGGCTTCCGGCGCGGTGGGTGAAGTCGACGGAGACGAACTCTGCTCGGTGCGCATGTACGGCGACTTCGCCTCGCTTTGGGAGGGCTGGACCAAAAACGTCTTCCTTGGCCTCGAGCGCAGCGTCGTGCGCGCGGCGGTGGTCATCGCGTTCGTCTTGGGTGTGTTCCTTTTGCCGTTCCTGACCTTTGCCGCCGCCCTCGCGGCTTGGACCGTGGACGTTACGGGACCGTTACCCGCTCTTGCCTTGGGAAGTATCGCCATCGCCTGGGCCGTGCGCCGGCTCCTCGCGCGGCGTCTGCGCCTCGACACCGTGGGCTTCGCCCTCACGCCCGTGGGCGCGCTCATCGTGACGGCCATCGTGATGGCTTCCGCGTGGCGTGTGACCTCCGGAAGGGGCTGGACCTGGAAAGGCCGCTCCTTGGGCCCCCCTCCCCCCAACGCCTGAAGCCAACGAGGATTCGGCATGGCTCGCATCGGCATCGTAAGCGTTCCTCTCCCCGGACACATGGGCCCGCATCTCGATCTCGGACGCGCGCTCGCTGCTCGCGGCCACAGCGTGCACGTTTACCAACTCCCCTATTGGGAGGACGCCATCTCGAGAGCGGGGCTTAGTTACGTCGCTCTCCCCAATGCCGACGCGCAGCTCGACCGTTTCTTCAGGGAGCTCTCAGGCCTCTCGGGCCTCGACGCCCTGCGCAAGACCATCGCGGGAGCCATGGCTTACTCGAGTTTCCTCGGTGAAGCGCTCGGGCCGCTGCTGCGTTCGGAGACCCCCGATCTCCTCCTGGTCGATCAATCCGACCTCGTGGGCCATGCGCACGCACAGGCGTCGGGTGTTCCCTTCGTAACGGTTTGCCCCGCTCTCCCTATCCATCGCGAAGCGTCCATCCCTCCTCCCGTCGTGCCGTGGGAGTTCGACGCGAGCTGGAAAGGAAGGCTGCGGAACAAAGTGGGTTACGCAGCGTGGGATGTCCTGTTGTGGCCGCTCCGTCGGCGCATCAATGCCATCCGTCGCCGCTTGGGCCTGCCATCGATCTCCGTGTCGGAAGAATGCTTCTCGCCGCTCGTGCAAATCGCGCCCATCGTGCCTGAACTGGATTTCCCTCGCACCGCCCTCCCCCACGTGTTCCGCTACACGGGGCCATTCTTCCTCGGACGGGAGGACATGAGGATGCGCGCGATAAGCGATGGCCCTTGGAAAGCGCGTTTCCCGAAGGGGCGCAGACTCGTGTACGCGAGCCTTGGGACGCTCACCAACGACTGCGCCCCCCTTTACCGCGCCGTGGCGCGGGCCTGCGCCGAGGGAGGACACTCCTTGGTGATTGGCCTGGGCGGAAACGCCCGAGCCGCGGCTGCCCTGGGCGATCTGCCGGGTGACACGGTCGTCCTCGAACGCGCGCCCCAGCGCGAGATCCTCGCCGAGGCCGACGCCTTCGTGTCGCACGGAGGGCTCAACTCCGTCATCGAATCCTGCGTCGCGGGCGTTCCCTTGGTGGTTGTTCCTTTCGCCAACGATCAGCCTGCACTGGCCGCGCGGCTGGTGCGCACCGGCGCCTGCCGGGTGATTCCCCTTTCGCGGGTAACAGTTCATGGTTTGGCCGACGCGCTATCGGGAGTTCTCCACGAACCTTCCCATGCCATTGCCGCAACCCACCTTGGCGACGCCCTGAGGGCAAGTGGCGGGGTCGACTCTGCGGCCGACGTCGTGGAGCAGGTTCTCATGAGCCAAGAGCTCCTTGGGGGCAAGGCAACTGCGTCAACCCCCTCGTTCGACTCAGAACTCGATTCAGACATCCTTTTGTAAACCTGCCTAAAGGGCCGTCTTACCTTTCAAAGGCACAAAAGATTCAACTTTGCCTCCCCTCGCGTCGATGTGGCCCCTAGGGAGAAGAGGGCGATGGGTGCTCGGCACATCGATTCCAGACGCGTGCCTGGGGCAGCTCACACCGATATCCGTCGTTGTGCGAGGGGTGTACTGGCACGACTCCTGGCACTCCTCATGGGCCTTTCGCTGGCATGGGGGTGCGTCCAGAAACAGGCCGAACCAGGCCTGTGTCAGGAGGCCG
>JBIKVI010000391.1:0-3599 GCA_044356935.1 Silvanigrellaceae bacterium
AGTGAAAGGTAAAGCCAAGGTTTGTTTCATGCGGGCGCCCCTAACCGAGGATTTCGGCGTCAATTTGTGAAGTTGCACCTTTGAATTCTTCCCGGCCGTAATGCGCATGGTTAGTGAGCGCTGGGATGCCGTGAGCGCGTCCCATCATTCGCACAAGGGAGGTCAGGAGGCGTGTGTGGCTTTTTCCGTTCGTCATCGCCGTATTCACCCTGACATACCGTCCCCCCTTCACACCCATATTGCGTCCTCCTATGATGGCGAACGGATAATCGGAAAGGTCATGAGACCCATTGCCGGCGTCTGAGATTGTTACGATTGCAGTAGAGTCGAGGAGGCGCCCCCCTGCGGGGACATCCACTCCCCGCAGAGCGACTGCAAGCTCCGCCACTGCATTGTTCATCCAGGTGTCATGGAACCTTTGAACCGGACGACCCTTGTGGCATGCGTCGTGGTAGTCGTTCTCGATCCCGATTGAACTTGGAAGCGTCATGTAATCGTGCAACTTGCCGAGCTGAGGCGACTGAAGAACAAAGATCCTTCGGCGATCGCACGCAATGGCCAGCGCGAGCATTTTTACCGCGACTCGGAAGTCTCGTTCAAACGTTTTTCCGCCAGGGTTCTCGGCCGAGGTCTCAGCATTGAAGTCCGCCAAAGATTTCGCCGTACATTGCGCTGCGACGATCCGAGCCTTGGGAGCGACGGTCGGGTTCTTTGTGTTTGAGCCGGGCACGACTTCGTCGCGCAGGGAAGAGAGCATTTCCAAGTGTGCGTCTAGGCGAGGCCTGAGGTCTGCGGGCAGCCGCGCCTTGAGAGCCTTTGCGTCTTGAGCGCCCAAGTCGAGCGCGGCTCCGATTTGGGACAAGGCGTTGTCTCGCACAGGAGCCGAAGGGGATTGGGGCGCGGGAGCTGGGTTTCCTGCCGTCGAGAAAGTGTAGTTTCCAAAAAGGAGATTGTACGCCTCGGCCATGCTCCCGATGATGGGCGACGCCACGCCGTTGTTTCTTGAGACCTCGGTTTCGAGATTCCCGCCCATGGCCGGGCCGAAGCAGAGGGCTTGGCTATTTCCGTAGCCTGATTTTTCCAGCTCATTGGCAAGAAAACGATCGACAGAAGTGCGTTGCCCGTCGCTGAGTCCGCTGCCCGTGAGAACGGCCTGACATCCGGTTGTATGACCATTGCCGTTGCCATAGGGGATGACGTCGAGGCCTCTCAGGAACAGAACATCGTCACGAACAGCGTCAAACCCATTCATGGTGGTGGTATCCAAAGAGCCTGGGGTCAGTGCCCCAAAGTTCGCTGGAAAAAACGAGAGCCTGTCCCAACCATGAAACTTGAAAAAGAACACGAGCCGGCCGGCGGAGGCGCCTCCCGTTTGTGCGAGCGCAGGAAACGAACGTAGGAAGGGGTAGAGGGCCATAGCGCCCCCTAAGCCACGAAGAACGTCTCTTCGGCCGATGCGGAGTTGACGTGTTGCCATGGCTCACCTCTTTCTGGTGCGAAAATTGGAGTGCAGAACAATCCTTCGGACGATCTCCTTGAAAGAGCCCCCACCAAGAGAGGCCTCCCTGGTTGCAGCAACCGCGCACTCGTCGCCAGGACCTTCGGCGCGAGCCATGAGATAACGGAACGCGTGGCGGGTCGCGCACTCATGCGCGTAACGGCTCGATGCAAGTTTGGTAGCCATGGCAACTGGGCCGTCAACGTCGCCTTTCAGGTCGGCCACACCCTCAACTCTTGAAGAAATGTTGACGAGTTTGCCAGCATCGTGTGTGCGCCATGCCCCTTCGGGGGAGTACGCTTCAAAAGGGAACGCAAGGGGATCGATCTTTTTATGACAAGCCGCGCACTGAGGCAGCGCGCCTGTAGCCTCCGCTTTTTCCCGTGCTGTCATGCCGGGCCGGGCGGCGGTTTGTGCCGCCGACACGATGTTGCTGGGCGGAGGGGCCGAAATGGGGAGGCACAACACGCGTTCTGCGATGAAAACGCCCCTGAGTTGAGGATGCGTTTGTTCTCCGGATCGAAACAGGCCAATGATGCCGGGGTGGGTAAGAATGCCCCGGTATTTGCTGGGGTCGGCAGCTGCAGAGGAGAAGCCTGGTCCCATTGCCTGAATCCCCAGGCGCTGCGCGACTGAGGTGTCTATCCGCCAGTCGGTGGTGGAATACAGCTCGCTCAAGGAAGCATCGCGTCGCACCCCTTCTACGGCGGTCAGCGCAAGCGAAAGGACGGCTGCTTTGTCTTTATAGACGCCCTCTTGCAGTTCGGGAGTTGTTCCGGAGTATCTGTTCAGCCCATACCATTCGCGCAGAAAATCAACGAAATGTCGCTCGAACTCTTCCGATTCCAGAAGCCTATCGACATGGGTCCTCAACACCTCTTCGCGGGCGATTGCTCCCGTTTTGGCGGCTAAAGTTAAAGGCTCATCGGGGGGCGAACCCGTAAGCGCGTACGAAACAGCGGTGGCCAACTCCCACATGTTGAGTGCTGCACCCGGAGCGTCAAGAAGCTCAGTTCGGTAAAGGAACGAAGGCGACACGAGCAGACCCTTGAAGACGACCGAGAAGCCTCCACGGGGGCCTGTAAGTGCGGCCTCATTGTTGAACGCTAACCTGAAGATTGAGATCTCTTCCGCCTTTGGGGGGCGTCTCCAGGCGCGTTCCATGAGGGTCGGCCACTTCGAGTTCAAGCAAGCGACATCCTGATTTTCGCATCCTAAGGAGTTGGAGAGCGCTGCGAATGCCGCGTCCTCAAGCCTCGCAACCTGCGCGAGGTAGAGTTTCAGGGTGTCGAGTTCGAGTGTGAGGGCACGAGACTGATTCGAGAAGTGGTTGTCGAAACCGTCGGACGCGAATGCACGCACGCTCTCCACAAGGTCGCGCGGGAGGCGAAAAAGGCTCGACACGGTGTTTTTCCATTCACGCTCACTTAAGCGTCGCAATCGAGGTGGCTCAGGCGCCTCGGAACCGGAAACACACTGACTCAAGGTGAGGTCTACGGATCGAGCTTCCTCCGTTTGCTGGGAGGGCTGAGCCTTGGAAACGGGGTCCACAACTTTGGTGGCAAGAGCTTCCTCCCGCGAAGAGCTAGACGAAGGGCGAGGGCTCACGGATTTGTTGGGCGCGGAGGCACCTGAGCACGAAGTGGCAGCAAGGGTTGCGAGGAGTGGAAGGAGAACTCTGATCTTTGAAAGCGAACGCATAATCGGCCCTCTCGAATTACTTGCACAGAGGAGATCGGTCAAAGAGGGCCGCCGCTTGAGCGCGTTCGAGGAAACGTCTCGTGCAATGAATTTGTGTGAACACTTCTAAGGCCTTCCATGGCTAGGAGGGTGCACCCAGGGAAAGCGGCAGTGAAAGCCTCTCTGCGCCCACGAAGGACGAGGCGCGCGGTGTGCTGGGGCTTCTCCCAGTGCGTTTCGTTACGAAGAAGAATCGCACATGACGGCGTTCGACTCCTCGCGCTTGAAGTCCGGCTTCTCGTTCAGTCGCGAATCGAGAGTTTGGCCTGTGTCACGAGGCCGACCAAACTACGTATCAGCGTAACAGTCTGATGATGCATTCTTGATGGCGTAACGAGCAATTGGGGAGAGGGCACTCCCT
>JBIKVI010000111.1:0-12701 GCA_044356935.1 Silvanigrellaceae bacterium
TCGGGATTCCCACGAGAAGATGGGATTCCAAGAGGGATGGGGTGCCGCTGCCGTCCAACTCGAGGCGTTGGCGCGTTCGATAGAGATCTCGTCGGGACGGTGATGCCCGGCATCGCCGCCCCTCATCGTGCGAGATTGCGCCTCAGTTCTTTTCACGGACCGCAGATGTCGCTCGAAGCTTTCCTGAATTCGGCCCCTGGCGCCCGCGGCGACGCCTTGAGACTCGCGAGGAGCCGCTCGGTGGCGACGTCGGACTTGTCCGCCTCGAAAGCCTTCGTGAGGCAGGTTTCAACGGGCGTCAGGGCTCGTCCCGCTTCGCGTTTCATGAACTCCTGCATCCATTCGGCACCTACCTTGGTGGCAGCGTCGACGGCTTGTGTGCTGGCGTTCCCTTTCGAAGCGTTGCCCATGAGGGCGCGCGTAAGAGGGGAAGCTTCGGGGAAATGCACGAACTCGATTTCCTCAGGCAGCAGGAGGCCGAAAACGAGCAGTTCCTTTTCACTGGAGAACTTGGTGAGCGTCGTGGGGAGGGCGCGACCGGGGCATACGCGGATCCTGAGGAAAGGCGCGCGGAAGGCGACGGCCGCTTGCGCGTCGAGCGAAGTGGAAATCAAGGGGGAGCCCCAGGATCCATGGGAGTGCCTGCCCGCGACTTCGGTGAAGCTCGCCGCGTCGATGGAAACGCCGAAGTCCTTTTTGTTGACCGCGTCATAGGCGCTCGAGGAGGCGAAGGCATCATGCTTGGAGCGAAGCGAGATTTTTCGCCCTGTCCAGGAGGAGGCGATGTCTTCCTCCGAGGATTCGCCGCGGGCCACAGGCTGCGCTCCCGACATCTCAAGGGAAGGTAACTCCGGTGGTTCGTCGAAAAGGGCGTCGCTCGGCGCCCAAGGCGCGCCTGAACGGGTGGGCGGCAGTGCCCCGGTGCCGTGGCCACGGAAGAGAGTGATTGACTCGCTCGCGTCACAAGGAAGGGTGCCCGGGGAGCGCAGGCTAGCAACGAGGGATCCGACAAGGGTCCCTCATGGAGAGACACGATGCCCTCGCCTTCGAGGTCCTTCACAAACGCGATTTGGTCGGGGGTGAGCGGTTCGCCGTGGATGCGATTCTCTCCACGCCCGCGGAATTTGCCCTTCCCCGCGGGCTCGAACCGCTCGTTGATGGCGCGCAGGATGGCGATATCCACGTTCGAAGACCTTGGGACAAAGGGGTCAAGCGAAAAGAGCGGGCGCTTGTCGTCGGCGCGGATGGAAGCGGCGAGGCTGCCCGAGAAGAGTTCGGCAACGAGCCCAAGCACCGTGCGCATGCTGTCTTCGCCGTAACGCAAGGGGCCCGACGACATGTAGGTTTGGCACCCGAGGGTAATGGGAGCCAAGGCGCGCGCGAGCCATTGAGTCCTAGCGGCTGTGGGCAACGACCAAGGTGCATTGGCTGTGAAGTTCCACCGTGAATCATCCGAGCCTTCCTTGGCAAAGAAAGCTTCGGCGGCCGTGTTGGCGGCCTGGGTCTGGTACTCGGCGTCCGTGGGGACGCCGCAGCGCAAATCCGCTGGAGTGCTGGTCGGGGTGGACTTCGATGTGGACCGAGGAGTGACAGGCGGTTCCCCAAACTGGCGAGTCACGCACCCACCCATGAACCCAACGCCAGCGGCAAGGAGCGAAACAGCGAATCGAAGGAACGTTTTGGGGGTGCCTGACGTTCTTTGAATCATCGTGTCTGTGCTCTCCCGTGTGTTTGGTTTTCAGGAAGCATACCGCAGGCCTAGGGATGGCGTTGGAAAGAAGGGGGCGCGGTGCGAGCTGCCCGTCGACAACGCATTGACGCGGCCCGCAAAGCGGGCCGGGCGGGCGAGCCGTTTGTTCCTTTAGTTTGAAGGAAGAACGGAGGGACCATGCGCATAGACAACCCACCCCGCGTCGTCACCGCGGTCTTCTTGGTTTCCATTGCGTGCCTCCTGTCGATGACGGCGCGAGCGTCCGATGACAATCCCACTCCGCCCAACACTACCGACCCTTCCCTCAAGCGTGTCCGATCCGTTCCGTTGCCCGGTCGGGACGCCCCTGGGGTGCCCGTCGGTGAACCGGGGCGTCCGTCGGCGCAAAGGGAAAGTGCTGTCCCCCCCGCGCGGGCGCCTCAAGGACCCGCGACTTACGAGGACGAGGAAAGCCCCCGCACCGCCCGTCCGGCGGGAGCGGTCACGGCAAGTGAGCCGGGATTCGGGGTCGTGCGCAAGCCCGACGGACGCTTCCCAGAAGTCACTAGCCACCCGCCACGGACGATCACGCTCAATGGAGTCGACGTCAACGCACTGCGCGGTGAGACGCTCGAGAACGTCACGGTGCGTATCGACGAACAAGGAAACGTGGCCATCATGGCGCCCCACTACGAGGTGTCCACCGACGCCACGTTCCATCCGCTCCTTCCCACCGAGCTCCCCCGCGTTCCCAAGGCGCGAACGGCGCCGCGTGACCTCCCGCAAGGGCGGTTTTCCAAAGACCTGAGAGGGAGCGACGGAGGCTTGGGTCGGCGCGAACCTTGGTCGCCCGCGCCTCGGCCGGGCGCTCCGGCGCGCACTCCTGAGGCGCGCGTGGAAGTTCTGCCGGAATCCGGCGATGCCAGCGGCGTCGACGATGCCTTCCCGTTGCCCGCGGACGACGGGGGCGTGGCGCCAGCGTCGGGTCGCACGTTGCGCATGAACGACGGACCCACGGGAGATGCCCCTGAGGCCATGGGCGCCAAGGCGATTCCTCCGCGCTGATGGTGCCGCTTGCGGCTTAGCGCGGTGAGCGGATCCGTGCTAAGAAGTTCCTCCCGTGGCCCGGCGTCGTTCGCAGAATCGCACGGCGCCGCACCCCGTGGGAGGAACGACAATGCCTTCACCCTGGAAACTCCTGCTCACACTCGGGCTCGCGCTTGTGATCGGCAGTCTGCTCCTTTTTGTGGCAGAGCGCTTCGGCTTCAAGGGACTTCCCGGGGACATCACCTGGCGCAAAGGGAACACGACCATCGTGTTTCCCATAGTCACCTGCCTGGTGTTGTCAGTGGTGCTCACGCTCGTTATGCGCCTTTTCCGCTAGATCGAACTTTTGCCCTTCAGCCTGGCAGCGCCGGCGTCGCGCTGCGCGTCCACCTGCCCGTCCACCCGTCCACCCGCCCGTCCACCCGTCCACCCGTCCACCCGCCCGCTGAGACCGAGGTTTTTGCACCATGAAGATACAGGCCTACCGCCACCCCTCCTCCGCCTTCCGCGCAGAGCTCGCCCGGCGACGCGGCAAACTCCTCGAGCGTCTCAGCACGGCGGGTGCCGCGGGCTCGTCGGCGGCGTGCATCGTGCAAGGCGCGGTCGAGGGGCACGGATCCTCCTACGCGCGAAATCTGTTCAAGCAGGAGTCGCATTACCACTCCCTCACGGGCGTGGAGCAGGAAGGGGGCGTCGCGGTATTCGCCCCCGCCGCGTCAGAAAAGGCAGTGCTCTTCCTGCCTGCACGCGATTCAGCCACAGAGTTGTGGAACGGTCCCATGGTGGCACCCGAGGTGGCCGCGGGCGTCTTTGGGTTCGATGCTGCCTATCCCCTCTCTGAACTTGCGGCCAAGCTCCCCGAGTTGCTCAAAGGATCGTCGTGCGTTTACGCCTCGCGCGCGCAGGGTCTCGCCGCCGAGACCGACGTGGCCGCTGGTCTGCAGGGCGCCCGCCTGCGGCAGAAGGGCATCGAGTGGCGCGAATCTTCGTACCTCCTGGGCGAGCTGCGCCTTGTGAAGTCGGAGTGGGAAATCGCCCAACTGCGGGAGGCCTGCCGGCTCGGGAGCCGCATGCACGAGATCGCCATGCGCCGCGGGCGGCCGGGCCGGCACGAGTACGAACTGCAGGCCTGGATGGAGGGCTTCGCCCGTGAGAACGGGTCCCTGTGGATGGGGTACGCGAGCATCGTGGCTTCAGGGGAGAACGCCACATGCCTGCACTATGGCGTGAACAATTGTCGCCTCGAGGAAGGTGAGGTCGTGCTCGTGGATGCGGGGTGCGAGTGGAATGGCTTCACGAGCGACATCACGCGCACTTTCCCCGCTTCGGGCCGCTTCTCCAAAGAACAACGCGCGCTCTACGAAGTTGTGCTGCGCGCGCAGAAGGAGGCCATCGCACGTGTGCGGCCGGGGGCGACCCTCAAGGAGCTTTCGGAACATGCCACGGCCGTGTTGGTCGAAGGGTTGCTTTCGCTTGGGCTTCTCGCGGGCGATGCGCGCGTCCTTTTGGAGGGCAAAGAGCACAAGGCGTTCTACCCGCACAGCCTCTCTCACTGGCTCGGCATAGACGTCCACGATGTGGGGGCCTACGAGGCCGCCGGAAGCGATCGCCCACTGGAACCCGGTATGTGCTTCACCATCGAGCCCGGACTCTACATTCAACCCGACAATGAGGCCGTAGCCGCGGTTTGGCGGGGACTCGGCATCCGCATTGAAGACGACATCCTTGTTACGGCAGATGGGTGCGAGAACCTGGTCGATTGCCCCAAGGAAGTGGAAGAGGTGGAGGCACTGTGTCGTTGAGCCCATTGAAGCCTTTGAGTCTCGTGCAAGACCTTGGGGAGACGCCCCCGAGGAACGGGGTGGTCGTGGTGCTTGGAGGCGGATGGACGGGCGGAGCCTTGGCGCACGCCCTCGTGGCGCGCGGAGGCGAGGTCGTGGTCACGCATCGCGCGTCACGCCCCGAAGGCTCTTCATCGTTTCCTACGCTGCCGTTCCGTTTGGACGATCGCTCGACGTGGGCCACGTTGCAAAGCGGCGTTTCGCGTTCCGTCGATTCCACGCGCTCCCCCCATCCTATCCGTTACGTTTGGACGTTCGCGGCGGACGAGGGCGCGGACGAGTTCTACGACGCGGTCGTGGGCGAAGCCCCTTGCTGCGTGCTCTCGACCACGTCGTGTTACGGGCATGCCGACCCCGGCGTGCCCGTTGACGAGGACGCGCCTGTCGATCTCACGCAGCCACGCTTCGCCGCGGAGGAGGCGCTGCGCTCAAGGGGGGCCACGATTTTCGCCCTTGCCGGCCTTTTCGGATACGGGCGCAGCCCCGCTTCCTGGCTCGCGCGAGGACTCGTGCGCGACACCGGGGGAACGGTGAATCTCGTGCACCGCGACGACGTCGTTTCCGCGCTGGAGGCGTGGCTGGAGGAGCCGCAGGCGGCGCGTGGTCGTCGTCTCAACGTGTGCACTCAAACCCATCGTTGGGAGGACCTCGTGCGCGCGTACGTCGCCTGTGGGTTGCTTCCAAGCGAATACCCTGTTCCAGCGGCCCGACCGGGAGGTCGCGTTATCTCAGGTGCCCGTCTGCGCGGCCTCTACACGTCATTGGCCGCGAGGACTCCCCTCGATGCCCGCGACGCTCAGGTGCTTGCGTGAAGGCCGCCAAAATACTCCTCAAGCTCATGGGTCTCCTGTTCGTGTTTCTCACGCGCCTCTCACGTGGATTCCAACGGGACGCCTCAGCCTTTCTTCTTGATGCGCGTACTCCCCTCCAGAAGGAAATGGACGTAGCAGGCGCAGTCGCATTGGGAAGCACTGCGTCCCAGGACGCGCCTTTGGGCGCGAATGCGCGAAGTCGCAAGGGTGTACTCGTGCTTGTTCCGTTCCGCGACAAGTGGGGATTTACCGAGCGATGCCTCGAAGGTCTCGCGCGTCAGAACCTGCAAGGCCGTCGCATCACGGTGGGACTGCTCGACAACGGGTCGCGCGAAGAGCTCACCGCGCGCGGAATCGAAGTCGCACGCACGCGCCTGTCGGCGGTCGGATGTGAGGTGCGCTTGGAGCGGCTCGACATGCCCTTCAATTTCTCGCGCATCATCAACGAAGGCGTTTCGCGGCTCGCCGACGAGGGTCACGAGTGGATCTTCCTTCTCAACAACGACGTCGAGTTCTCGCGCCCGGATGACCTCGAGCGCCTTTTGGACGCGGGTGAGCGCCTCCCGCGCGCGGGCGTCGTGGGCGCCACGCTCCTCTATCCCGACGGCAGGATTCAACACGCCTTCGTGTCGCCCGGCGTGAAGGGCATCGGGGCCCACCCGCTCAAGGGGCTGCGCCCCGAACGTTGCCGAGCGTGGTTCGAGGGCCCGCGCGCCGTTGCCGCCGTGAGCGGAGCGGCGTTCCTCGTGCGCCGAGAGACGTTCCTGGGCCAGGGAGGTTTCGATCCGGCGCTCGGCGAGAATGGGCAAGACGTTGATCTGTGCCTGCGCCTTGTGAAAGCCGGCCTCGTCAATTGGAGTCTTCCGAGCGTGCGGCTCGTCCACGTGGAAACCGCATCGCGATCCCCGCGCCTGCGTGGCGTCGAGTTCGCACACTTCGACGACGCCTGGAAGGATTTCCTTCGCGCCAATCCGCTGCGCTGCGCCTCGCTCTCGCGATGGACAGAGGTTCCCGCGCGGCGGTTTTCCTTTCTTGAGCGCGTTGCGTTCCCTTGGCCGGTGGTCGTGAGCAGCGAGAGCGAAGGGCTTTACGAAGCGTCGGGTGGGGATCCGACCGGACGCGGCCTCGCGCGCATTCGGCGTTCGACGTTTGGAGGGGGTGCCCCCCTTTCCGAAGGGCTTACCCGCTTGTGCGCGGGTACGCCGTCGCACGCCTTCCTCACGCGCCCGGCTGGGCAGTTCATCTATGCCTACCTCTGTGATTACGTGCGCGAGGTGGCGTCCGCCTGGCACGGCACGCCCCCCGAGCGGCTGCGCATCCTGGATTGGGGATGCGGGAAGGGGCAGGTGTCCTTCTTGCTGCGAGAGAAGGGTCTCGACGTGACCAGTTGCGACGTGGCCGGGCTCGAAGGCGGCGAGGATTCCGCCTTGGGCGCGCAGGCCACGCCCATCCTCAAGGGAGCCCAAATCCCGGTGGTCCCGCTCGACCATCCCTGGCGCCTGCCTTTCGAGGACGCGTCGTTCGACGTCGTGCTGAGTTTTGGCGTCCTGGAGCACGTGCCACGCGATTTGGCCTCACTGCGGGAAGTTGCGCGCGTGCTGCGTCCGGGTGGTCTTTTCTTGTGCTTCAACCTTCCGTACACCCTCTCGTGGACGCAGCGCCTAGCCCACCTGCGGGGGAATTTTTACCACGATCGCCTCTACTCCAAACGCTTGGCGCACGTGCTTTGCGACGCTGCGGGATTGTCCGTAGCCGATATCTGGCACCGCCAACTCTTCCCCAAGAACAGCGTGTCGCCCCCGGGATACCGGCTCTTCGAGCGGATCGATCTTTGGCTCACCGAGCGCACTCCCCTGCGCTCGCTCGCCACGAACATCGAGTTCGTGGCCGTCAAGCCGCTTGCATCAGGTCGGTGACATTCACTACAAGGGGGTCTGCCGTTCCCAAGAAAGAAGGAGCTTCCCATGCGTTCACCTCAAGGCACTCGCCGCCATTTGCGTGCCGTCTCGGAAGGCGATCGGTCGGGAACCGCGAGCGCTGCAGGCGGACAGGACGCCGGGACACCCACCGACGTCGGGCCGCGCGCCGTGCTGAAGATGCGCGTTGATCTCGCTGGCATGGAAGTCCCCGTATGGCGAGAGCTCCTCGTTCCCGCAAGGCTCACCCTCGAAGAAGTGCACGTGATCGTGCAAGTGTGCTTCGATTGGGAGGACGCACACCTCCATGAGTTCCAGGTGGGACACGAGCGTTTCCTCGATGCGCGCGACGACACGCTTCTCGACATGCCGCACCAACGGTCCGACGGCCAGGTGCGCCTCCATCAGCTCGTGGACGCGCTGCCGTTCGAGTTCCACTATCTCTATAGCCAAGACGAGTTCTGGAGCCATCGCGTGCGCGTCACCGAAATGTTGGCACCCAGCGACGTCCATCTTTATCCTTTGTGCGTGGGCGGGCAGAACGCGGCGCCTCCCGAAGGCGTCGGCGGCGCGCATGGCTACAACGATTTTCTGCGGTGCCTCGCTCGCGCCTCCACCCCCGACGGAATCGACGCGCTCCAGTGGATCGGCGGGTTCTGGGATCCCGGGTCATTTTCCACCAACGTGGTCAATCGCACCCTGCATGGGGATCGCCGCCTCCTCATGATGTCCAATTCGCGCGATCGCCTGGAGCGCTATTGGGATCCGGAGTGAGCAGCGCTCTTTTCTGAAGTCTCCTTGGCACGAGCCCGCCACTCCTGCGCGAGCATGGCGAACACGACGTGGTCTACCCACCGGTCGTAGAGCCACTCGCTCTGGCGCGCCACGCCCTCCTCCTTGAAGCCCAGGAGCCGCGGGATGCGTTGGCTTTTCGGATTGCCCGTTCCGCAGCGAATCTCGATCCGATGGAGGCGCAGATCGACTAGCGCGTGCTCTACCAAGGCTCCGCATGCGCGCGTCATGAGGCCCTTGCCACGCGCGTGGTGCGCGAGCCAATAGCCCACCGAGACGTTCTTGTTAGACCAAGAAATCGGATGGAATCCGATGGCGCCCGCGAGCCGACCTTGGTGCCATATCCCCGCGTCGAACGCACCATTGTCAGCGTACTTCCGCAGTGCGCCACGGATGAACGCGTTGGAGTCGGCCACGCTGCGATTGTCGTCGAGCCAGGGGAGCCACTGGCGTAGCCCCGCTCGGTTCTCCTCGACCACCGCGAAGAGGGCCTCGGCATCACGCGGCTCGAAGATTCGCACGTGGGCATCGGGGCCGATCTGGTAACGGAACATGGTCTCACGGGCCTCCGACGCCGATGGCACACCGACGGATGCTCACGTACGCAGTCATTCCTTTTGTCCGCGGAATGTGGACGGCAGCGGCATCACGAAGAAAGCTTCCTTTGGAAGCCTTTCCAAACGAGTCTCGTATTGCGCTTGGGCGATTTCCATACGCGAGCGGCGGATGGCCTCGGCGAGGGGGGTGCCCTCCTTGGCGAGCGCCGCGGCTCGCACCGCGCGCTCGGAATTCACCATGCCTCCCGAGACGACCTTGCCTGTGAGGAAGTCCTTGGTGTCGACGGTGCCCATGAGGATCTCACGGACCTGTGTCGGTTCGAGGTTCTCGTTGGCGTCGAGGACGAGGCCCGCCACCTGCGCAACGAAGGGAGCCGCCTGGCTCGTGCCCGAGAGGACCATGGTGGAGTCGCCTGGAATGGCGGAGGTGATGCCCACTCCCGGAGCCGCGACGTCGACCATGGTGGCTCCATAGTTTGAAAACGGAGCGAGTGCTGTGCCGCCGAAGGTTGCGGCCACCGTGAGCGTGTTGGGCTCCCGCAAGTTGGCGGGCGCCACGGGAAGGCGGTCGTTATCGGTGCCGTCGTTGCCCGCAGCGATGACGAACAGCGTGGAGGGGGATGTGCGCGCCATCTTCGAAACCTCTGTGACCATTTTGTTCACGAAATGAGACGCGTACTTTTCAACTTCGGCGGGCGTTGGTTGCCGATTCTTGCCGTAAAGGAGCTTAAGGAGCGGCTCCACAATCATGGACGCCGCGGCCGTGCTCGTCCCAAGCGAGAGATTCGCCACATCGGCCCCCTGGCCCTTCGCGTAACTTCCCACGGTGGCGAAGATGGTGCCCTGTGCTTTTGCGAGCTGCGCGAGGAGTTGCTTAACGGCGAAGTCGCGGGCGAAATCGCCGAGGTTGGGCAGTGGCTTCGTGCCGCCCCAGTCCTCGGTGGCTCCGCCGAATGGGAGTTTGACCTCGGTGGGGATGAGCTTGAGCGCCATGAGGCGCGCTGTGGGGTTGTCACCCGCCGCAATGCCCCCCACGTGGGTGCCGTGAACGAAGTTCCCGAAGACCTGCAGTTCCTTGATGAACTTCTTGTCGGCGAGGCGTTCCTTTACCCACGCCCGATCGGCATCGGTGGCGGTGCCTTCGAGCACGCGCTTCTGGATTTCGAAGAAGCGGGGAGCGTCGTCGGAGAAGGTGCCGAGGTATTTGTAATCGATGATCTCGCCGTTGTTCTCAGCGAAGTTCCAGCCGTAGACGTCGTCGATGTAGGCGTCGCCGTCGTCGTCGAGCCCATTTCCGGGGATCTCTTCCGGGTTGGTCCACATGCGGGACGAGAGGGAAGGGTGCTTGTAGTCGATTCCGGAGTCGATGACGGCGATGACGGCGGCGTTCGCCGTGAGGAAAGGAAACAGCGATGCGACGAGGCCTGCGCGCGCGATGGCTTTCATGATTTTCGTCTCCCGGGTTGATGCCGATGCGGGAGTATAGCCCCGGTGTCGGGGAACACAAGTCAGCGTCCCCTGTTACCCAAAATCAGGCCTGTGTCATGAGGTCGACCCTGCGTCGTTACCCTTGGGACTCGGCCTCCTCATGGACCCGCATGTCATGGTGTCTGCTCTCGCCTCGACCGGCTCGACCGGCTCGACCGCCTCGACCGGGGCGGCCTGGCGGTTCTGCGAACGACGCCTGCCCAAAATCACATCCGCAGCGAGGACTTCCCTGAAGAGCGGCGTTCCTGACGTTGCATTGCCGGCGCGAGGCGACGAAGATCGGACCCTAAGTCTTGTTACCTCTGGAGTTCCTTCCCCAATGCCGTACCAAATCCCACGCCTCACCCTCGAAGCCTACGAGCAAGAACTCTCCTCACTCATGCGCCTGCTGGTCATGGACACAGAGGGTGACGACGAACTCGTGCAGATCATCGTCTTTACCCCCACTCGCGAGCGGTGGCGACTGAGCCCGGCGGAGCTCCTGCGTCGCGGGCAGCTCCAGGAGGCCTACGAGGCCTCCCGGGACAATTTCGTGCTCGCGCTCAAGCGCCAACCCGAAAATCTATCAAGGTCGCCGCGGATCCATCAGCGAAAGACTATGAACAAAGGACGAGCTGGGTGATATTAATTTCAGGGCGGACTATGGTGCGCCTGACCCGCTGCACGATCTCTCCAAAAGGAGTTCCCTATGACGGATACGAGAAAAGAATCCAGGCGCCGGTTCCTGCTCGGCGCAGGCGCCTTGGCGGTCCTCGGTGGAGGCTTGGCCCGTGCGCAAATCGCCTCAGCCCAGGCGAAAAAGTCTGAAATCGCCAAGGGTGGGGAGGCCGACCTTCCCCTGGTGGACCCCAAGTCTTCGCTCGCCGTGACCCTCAAGTACGACCACGACGCGGCGAAGATCCCCGCAGCTCTGAAGGTTGCCAAGGGAGGCGTCGACGGAGCCAAGCAGAACTGCGCCAATTGCATCTTTTACGCTAAGGTCGGGTCGCTCAAAGGTGGCCCCCTCAAGGGAGAGGAGGTTGGCAAGTGCCAGCTCTTCCCCCAAGGCAATGTGACGGCAAAGGGATGGTGCACAAGCTGGATGAAGAAGCCCTGATGACCGACCCCCGCGCGCGCGTGCGCGGCCTTCGCCGCAGTGCGATTCCCCGGATGCCCGCCGGCCTGGAGGCCTACTCTCTGCTGCGCGGGATTTCCGTCGTGGCCGCGCACGGCATGGCGGCCGGGGGCGCTGCAGCCGGATGCGCCGCTCTCTTCGCATGGCGCCCTTGGGCTGGCCTGGCGGTTTACCCGGTCGTGGCCTTCGTTGTTGGTTCGAGAATGCGGGCTCTCGGCAATGTTCTCCACGAGACGGCCCACGGCACGTACTTTCGACACAGAACCGCGAACCATACGTTGGGGCGGCTGCTCGCGGTGTTCGACTTCCAGTCGTTTGACGTCTATCAGCGCGAGCATCGTGCGCATCACGTCCATCTCGGAGTCCCGGGTCGCGATGTCGATGTCGATGCCCGGCGCGCACTTGGCTTTGGCGCGAGTACGCCGCGACCCTTTCTTCGACATGTCGCCACTTCGCTCACGCTGCGCCACCTTCCTCGCTACCTCCGTCCGGTCGTTTATGTCCGAGGCGAATCCCCAGGCTGGAAAGCTGCGCGCGCGGCCTGGTGCCTCGCGTTGGTGATTGGCGCGTGGCAAGCACCCATTCAAGTGGCGGCCTTTCTTGTTCTCCCTTGGCTGACAACCTACCAGATTTTCAGGTACTGGTCGGATGCCTTGGACCATGCGGGCCTTGTCGATGCGCCTGACGAGTTCAACCGCACGCGCAACCATGTGGTGGGTTGTCGCCCCTTGGATTTGCTCCTGTTTCCGCGAAACGATGGCTACCACCTCGCGCACCACCTTTTTCCCTCGGTGCCTGCGCGTCATCTGCCGCGCGTGCATCGCGAAGTCCTCATGGCGCTCCCAGAGTACGCTGCGCGCGATCATGCCCTCCAGTGGGGCGATGCGGCGTTCGCGGAGTTCGCACGGTGAGCAAAGACGGGTTCACCACGTGGAGGTGACCCCGCCACAGCCTGGAATGTGGTGCGTCTATTTCTTGCGCTTGCGAGATGGCTCTCTTTACTGCGGCTGCAGCAATGACGTCGCGCGGCGGCTGGCTGCGCATGCTTCGGGGCGCGGCAGTCGAGTCGTCCGCGCTCGGCTGCCTTTCGAGCTGGTTTACGTCGAGGTCGTTCCCGAAGGAAGTCGCTCGGCGGCGCAGCGCAGGGAAGCGGATCTGAAGCGATTGACCAAAAAGAGCAAAGAAGCACTCATCGTGCTCCAATCCCAGCAGCAATTAAAAGCCGAGCGGGCTGCTTCAAGAATTAGACGATAGCGTCGTTGTCGCCCCCCGCCGCCTCGCTCATGTACCCACGTACACTCCGCTCGGTCGGCGGGGGGACTCCGCCTTGCTCTCGTCTAATTCTTGAGAGCAGCCAAGTTTTTTATTGGAATCGGGGACGGATATGGGCCCTGCGCGTATGTTGCAGCTGCGAAGAAGTAACACACGGCGGGGTTGTTTTGAT
>JBIKVI010000112.1:0-12686 GCA_044356935.1 Silvanigrellaceae bacterium
GGGCTTTATGCCCTCCCCGGCGGAACACGGCCACCGAACCTGTCTGCTCAAGGTAAATGGACATCGTGCGCAACGTGTTCTCCCAGCGAACGACGTATCCCGCAAGGCAGTTGAGCCCGGCCACTCCGAGCGCCATGGCGAGGAACGTCGCGGCGTGGCGCGCCTTGTTCCGTTGGAGATTGCGCAAGGGCAGGGGTAACGGAAAGCGCCGCCTGTCGCGCCGAGGATGGCCCATGTGGCTCATATGGCTCATATGGCTCATGGGACGACCATGCCATCCTGGATGCGGATGACCCGCGTCACGCGGCCCATGAGCTTCTCGTCGTGTGTCGAGAAGAGGAACGTCACGCCGTGCCGCGCGTTGAGCTCCAAGCACATGTCGATGATGGCGTGGGTGGTGGCCGAGTCGAGGTTCGCAGTGGGCTCGTCGGCCAGCACGAGGCTCGGACGGGCCACGAGGGCGCGCGCTATGGCCACGCGTTGACGCTGTCCTCCCGAGAGGCGGTCGGGCAGTTTGTGGGCGTGGTCGGCCAGCCCCACGTCGGAGAGCGCCGCGTGCACCAGATCCTCACGCTGCGCGCGCGAGAGATCCTTGCGCAAGAGCAGCGGGACCTCCACGTTCTCGAAGGCGTCAAACACTGGAATGAGGTTGAACGACTGGAACACATAGCCGAGCTTGCGATTGCGCAGGGAGGCGAGGCGACGCTCGTTGAGGACGAGAACGTCCTCTCCCTCGAGTTCCAACCTCCCGCGCGTGGGCCGGTCCACCAGGCCTACGACGTTGAGCAGTGTGCTTTTGCCAGATCCCGAAGTGCCGACGAGCGCGGTGAACTCGCCGGCCCGGACGTCGAAAGAAACACCGCGCAAGGCGTGCACCAGTGTCTCGCCGAGGCGGTACTCTTTGTGCACGTCGCGCAGCCCGATAATGACTTTCCGCTCGTCCTGCGCCACATCCCCCCCCCAACTTCCGAAAGGGTAACGGGCAGGGGCGCTGCTGGTAAGCGCGCGGCGTCAAGGATTTGCGACCGGCTCTCCATGGTCTCGAGGACTGCGGGTTACCATTGCGGGGAACGGCGGCAGGTAAGCGCCCGGCCGGAACCGAAGGGGAGCAATCGCATGAGTGAAATAGGGTTGATGTGCGTGGCGTGGGGATGGACGACGATGATCGTGGGCATCCTCTCCGGAAGCGCCCTGGGGATGTTCGCCTTCGCAGGACCCTTCCCTGCTCCCAAAGGCTGGGAGGACTACACGTCGCTCAACCGCCGCATGATGCGTTTGGCGCACATCGCCTTCGTAGCGCTGCCCATCATCTGCATCCACTACGGAGTCCACATCGGGGGAGCCGCACTGAGCGAAGAGCTTATGCTCCTCGGCTCGCGACTTATGATTTTCGGCATGATCGGGGTGCCGGTTCTCCTCATCCTCGCGAGCGCCGTGTGGTTGCCCTTCAAGTATCTTGAGGTCCTCCCCGTGAGCGCCGTCCTCGCCGCCTTCTGCATCATGGCCTACGGCTACTCCGCGTACCTCTAAGAAAGGAACACCCGCCATGTCCGTCGACACACTCCATCCGCGCCGCAGCGCCCGCGAGGCCCTCCGCAAGAGCATCCCCGCCGCGCAGTGGGAACAGAACTGGGCCTTCACCCAAGATCTCGTCAAGTGGATCGACGCGCACCGCATCATGAAGCACCCGCTCATCGACAGGATGAGCGAGGGCGACTTCGACCTCAAGGCGCTGAAGATTTTCCACCTCGAGTTCGGCTTCGCGTTCGCGCAGATCTTCACCGACGCAGTTCTCCGCGCCATGGGCACGTGCTCCCAGCTCGAACGGCGGCTCGGACCCTTGGGCAAGGTCGCGCCCCGCTTCCTGTTGCAGCTCAACATGCTCGACGAGCTCGGATTCGACGGCCACAAGCCGTGCGACGACGGCGTTTCGGGACACCCGGTGGAATCGCACTACGTTAAGTTCCACGACACGCTCGCCCAGCTCGGCCTCACGCACGAGGACATGCTCTTCTACCGGCCGAGCCCCCTAGCCCTGGCTTGCCGGCAGACCTTTGAAGGCACCTACCACGACCACGTGGCCCTCACCTGCGCCCTTGCCTGCTCGGAATCCTGTTTCGACGTCTTCGCCGGACCTTGGGCGAAGAACGTTGAGAAGCGCACCGAGGTGAAGGTCGATGGCGGCTACCACGCCATCCATGGACTCACCGACGACGGCACGGGCATCGACGACGACCACTCGGAAGACATGTGGTACGTTTTCGCCCAAGCGGTAACGCCCGATCGCTACCGGGAAATGCGACTGGCCGCCGAAGTGCAAGTGGATACCTGGTCAGAATTTGCGGACTATCTCGAGTCTTTTTGATTTTTCTTCCTATAGCTCCTGGAGCGTCTTCCGATACACCCTCCGTCCTTCCGGGGGGTTTTTATGGGAAAGTCCAAGGGACCGATTTCCTTGCTCGAGCGGGTCATGTTCGAGGAGCGCGACGCCGAGGCCCTCGCGTTCGAGCACATCGTCGACGAGCACACAGGAGTCCGGAAAAACTGGGGATCCCTCCGTGACGCCGTTTGGCGTTTAGCGAGCGCGTTCGACGAACGCCTCCCTCCGCGCGCGCCGGTCGTGCTCGTTTGCACCCACGGCCCCGAGTTCGCCATCCTGATGTGCGCGGGCTTCCTCACCGGCCGTCCCGTCATTCCAGCCGCCCTTTCCCCCCTTCTCGCGCCAGCAGATAACGTAACGCGCTTGCTCTCGGTGGCGGTGGCCGCCAAGGCGGGCGCTCTCGTGTGTTCCGGCCAAGCTGAGGGGCTCGCCCCGCATCTGACAGGGGCCCTCTCCAAACTCGGGCTCGGAGGGGGGGTGGTCGTGCATACTTACGCGGAGCTCGATGCGCTCGCCCCCCTGGGGACCGGAAAGAGGCGCGACCTTCCCCGGACCGATGCTCCGGCCTTGATCCAGTTCACGTCCGGAAGCACTGGCGCGCCTCGCGGAGTTCTCCTCACGCTCGAAAACTTGCGCGAGCAGAGCGCCTTCATCGAAAAGCATTTCGAACACGACGAGACCTCCCGCGGCGTCATCTGGTTGCCCCATTTTCACAACACGGGCCTCGTGGGCGGAGTCCTGCAGCCGTTGTGGGCGGGATTCCCCTGCCATTTCCTCAGTCCGGCCCAGGTCGTTGGCAAGCCCGAGCTCTGGTTGAGATTGCTTTCGGACACAAAGGCGTCCACGAGTGGAGGTCCGAACTTCATTTTCGACGCGTGCTCCGCCATGGTTCCCGACGCAGCCGTCGACACGCTCGATCTTTCGAACTGGAAAGTCGCATTCACTGGCGCGGAGCCAATCTCGCCCCTCTCGCTTGAACGTTTCGCGCGGAAGTTCGCACGCGCCGGATTCGACTCGCGCGCGTTCCTACCGCTTTACGGCCTCGCGGAAAACACCTTGGTCGTGAGCGCGACCCCGCGCGGTTCCGGAATTCGGGCAGCTCCCCACGGCGAACGCAGCCTCGTCTCATCGGGCGAACCGGCAGAGGGGAACATCGTCGTTGTGGTCGATCCGGACACGCGCCTCGTGGTCGCCGACGGGGTCGAGGGAGAAATCTGGGTGAGCGGCCCCAGCGTAGCGTTGGGATACGCCGGAGGCACGCCCGACGACAGCAAGGTCTTCCAAGGCCGACTGGCACGCGCGCCCGACGATGCACCCAACGACGCGCCCGGTCTCGCCACGGCCACGTTCCTTCGCACCGGCGATTTGGGTTTCCGCAAGGACGGCCACCTTTACGTGAGTGGGCGGCGCAAGGAAACACTCATCGTAGCGGGCCGCAAATTCCACGCTCTCGATCTCGAGCACACCGTGAAGACGCGGGTGCCGGCGATTTCCGCTCGCCCATTCCTCATCCTCCCGCGCCAACCATCGGGACAAGGCACGTCGGAAAGCCTTGTGCTCGCGGTGGAGTGGCCCACAGAACATGTCGACGCCGTTCCGCCCGAGTTGTTTGCCGACGCGGTGCGCGCGCTTGCCAACTTCGACGAAGCTCCCTTGGCCGCAGTCATGTTCCTTGCGGACAAAGGACTCCCCCGCACCGACAGTGGCAAGTTGCAACGCTTCGCCGCCGCCAAAGCCCTCGATGCAGGTACCCTCCCGGCGTGGAGAACATTGGCCTCGCGGGTGGCCCCGGTGCCTGTTCCGCCTGCTCCGCCTGTTTCGCCTGCTCCGCCTGTTTCGCCTGCTCCGCCTGTTTCGCCTGTTCCCTCCGTTCCGCCGCCTCCGCCCTCCCCCACGCTTCCGCACACCCGAGCCGTCCCCATGAAAGTCGACTTCCAAGCCAGGCTCGTGGACGCCCTCGCAGCGGAGATGGGTGTTTCTGCGGCAGAAGTCGCCGTCGACGAAACATTCGCAGCCCTCGGGCTCACCTCGATGGCGGCCTACAAGGTCGCCGCGAGGCTTGAAGAGTTCACTCGGGGAGCCATTCCCGTTACCTTGTTTTTCGAGAACCCCACGCCGCGGGAGTTCGCTCGCGCGCTGGGCTCCCACTTCGCGGAGGGAGAGGGTGGAAGCCCCAACGCCACCTCGCACCCGCCTACGGGCGAGAGGATTGCGAGGAGCCCGAGGAACGCAGCGGCCGAAGACGTAACGCCAAGCGAAAGTGGCGCTCTCCCGGAAGGTGACGACGAAATCGCGCTGGTGGGATACGCCTTGCGCTTCCCCGGAGCGCCCGACGCCGAACGCTATTGGAGCCTTCTGACCGAAGCACGGTGCGCCGTGAGGCCGGTGCCAACGGAACGTTGGGACAACGACGCCATTTACGATCCCGAGCCGCGCAAGGCCGGCAAGACCTATGCGCGACACGGCGGCTTCCTCGACGACCCCATCGACCTCTTCGACGCGTCCACGTTCGGTCTCTCTTCGCGCGAGGCCGACGTCACCGACCCGCAGCAGCGCATCCTTTTGGAGACAGCACTCGAGGCTGTCGAGCACGCCGGACTGGGTTGGGCCGGGCTGCGCGGAAGCGACGCCGGCGTCATTATCGGCATCAGCACATTCGACTACTCCCGACTCGCCCCACCCGGCACAGACAAAGTCACCGCCTATTCTGGCTTGGGGAACGCCCACAGCATCGCGGCCGGAAGGCTCTCCTACGCGTTCCAAATCACGGGCCCGTGTCTTGCCGTGGATACGGCGTGCAGCTCGTCGCTCGTGGCCATCCACCAGGCGTGCGCGAGCCTGCGCCAAGGAGAGGCCTCGTGTTACCTCGTTGGGGGCGTGAACCTGCTCCTCGCGCCCGAACTCCAAGTTGCCTTCAGCCAGGCGCAGATGCTCTCGCCCGATGGCCTCTGCAAGACCTTCGACGATTCGGCGAACGGCTACGTGCGCGGTGAGGGCGCGGCGGTGGCCGTGCTCATGCGCGTGGGAGAGGCCAAGAGGCGCGGCCTCGCCGTTCGCGCCATCGTCAAAGGAACAGCCATCAACCAGGATGGACCCTCCAACGGGCTCACGGCTCCCAACGGCAAGGCTCAGGAAGCGGTCCTCACGCGCGCCTGGCGCGCGAGCGGCGTTGCACTCGACGACATCGCATACGTGGAGTGCCACGGCACGGGGACCCGACTCGGGGACCCCATCGAGTTCCATGCGCTCGCAGCCGCGTTCAAGGCCGGCGGCCGCAAGACGCACTGCCACATCGGAAGCGTGAAAACCAACGTCGGCCACCTCGAGGCCGCCTCGGGAATGGCTGGCTTCCTCAAGTGCGTTCTCGCGATCGAACGTGGCGTCATGCCACCGAGCCTCCATTTCCGGACGCTCAATCGCAACGTGCAAGCCAACGCGAGCCGACGGTTGCATGTCCTCACGGAAGACCTCCCGTTGCCCGCCGACGTTCCCGTCGCCATGGGCGTGAGCTCGTTTGGCTTCGGCGGCACCAATGCTCACGTCGTCGTGGCGCGGCCACGCGCCGAGCAAAGGGAACACGAGCATGGACGCGACGGGACTCTCGCGAACCTACGTGCCTGCCCGGTGCCGCTCGTGTTTTCCGCGGGCTCAGAGATGGCTCTCCGCGAGACGGCAGGAGCCGTGGCGACTCACCTCTCGGCGGTATTAGCCGCCAGCGACGTCTCGGAGCGCTCGTCCTCCTTCGTAGAAGTGGCAGCGGCGTTGGCGCTCACCCGCACGGCCTTTGCCCGACGCGCGGCCTTCGTGGTCATGCCAGGCAAGCCCTTCGACGCGGGCGATACCCTCGCCGCGCTCGGCGACTTCGCCGCTGGCCGCCCCGATGCGGCGGTCATCGCCGCGGATTCGTTCCCGTCCCCGCGCCGCATCGCGTACGTTTTCACGGGCCAAGGCGCGTCGCTCCGCGGCGCCGCCCTCGACGCGCACGGCGCCGATCCGGTGTTTTGCGCCTCGGTCGACGCGCTGCTCGCCATGCTCGACGAGGCGACGCGCGAATCTTTGCGAGGACTGCTGTTCGCTCCTTGGGAGGACTCTCGCGCAGCCACAGATACCGCGTTGGCCCAGGCGGCTTTGTTTATCATCCAATGCGCCCTTGTAGACACATGGCGAGCACGGGGCGTGCGCCCCGCACTGGTCCTTGGGCACAGTGTGGGCGAGTTCGCCGCGGCAGTGTGCGCGGGCATCCTCTCGCCCGAGCAGGGGCTGCGTTTGGTCGTGGAGCGTGGCCGCTTCATGAAGGCGCTCGAAGGGTGCGGCGCCATGGTCGCGGTCTTCCTCGCCGAGGAAGACACACGCGCGCTTATCGACGAACTCCCGGCGGCCGCGCGCTCCCGCATGAGCGTCTCCACCGTAAATGGTCCCGACCTCACGGTCGTCGGGGGTTTCTCGGAGGAGGTGGAGGCGTTCCTCGAGCTCGCCCGCGCCAAGGGAATCCGCGCGCAACCATTGGCGGTGGATCGTGGCTTCCACTCACCGCAGGTGGAGCCGATGCTCGACGCGTGGGAAACGCAAGCCGCGCAAACCCTCGCGGGTGCGCCTGCGAGGGCCGACGGACACAACCGCGCCGAGTCGCCCTTGTTCCTTTCTACCGCCGACCTCGCACTCCATGAAACCACAGGCACGCTCGGGCCGCGCTATTGGCGAAACCACGCGCGCATGCCGACCCGATTCTGGCCCGCGGTGGAAAAGGCTCTCGCCGACGGCGTCGACACGTTCGTCGAAATCGGTCCCGATGCCACTCTGTCGACGACGCTGCGCAGGGCTTTCCGCGAGTCGCCCGCGCGTGCCGCGCGCGTCTTTGCCTCCTTCGAGAAGGGGATGCCCCGCGCAGCCGGGCCTCTCACCGCCGCCGCTCGCCTCTGGGTGAATGGAGCTGCCATCGACTGGACACGCGCCATCGACGTGCGTCCTTCGCCCGCAGCTCTCAGCGCGCTGCCTCCGACCGCGCTCTCGCGCAAGCGACATTGGTACGGGGCCCGCGGGAATCCCGCGTCCCGCGAGCATCGACACAGTGTCATGACGCGCGCGCCGAGCGACTCCATTGCGCTAGCAAACGGCCCGTCGAGGCTTGACGCCACGGTGACTGTCTTGCCCCTCAACACGACGAAAGCGCGGCCCGCCGCCGCACAGGAGGTCCAACCCATGCTCGATGATCGCCGCAAGGACGCAGTCCTGACCGATCTCAAATCTCTTCTGGCCTCGCTGCTCGGGAAAAAGGACGGCGAGATCAATGCCGATGCTTCACTCCTCGAGATTGGAGCTGACTCCCTGGTCCTCATGGACGCGCTCAAGGTCGTGGAAGACAAGTACGGGGTGGCGATCCCAGTCGCTCGTATGTTCCAAGACCTAGCCACGACGCGCGCACTGGCCGATTTCCTCGTGGCAAATACGACCGACGCGATCGCTACAAATCCTTTGCCTGGACACGATTCAACGGCCACGAAGGAGTCGAAGACCACCGAGGCGGTGGCTGATGCGGCCCTCGTCATGGGAGAGGCCCGCGCGGACTCCAACACCGACCTGGGCAAAAACATTCCTATAGCCCCAGGAGTGGCTGCGCTCATTCAAAGTCAGCTTGCAATCATGCAACAGCAACTCGCGCTCTTGAACCACACATCCTTGAGCGTTCCCGCCGCGGACAATTCATTCGAACGAGCCCCAGATCGATCGGTCGACACCAAGGCTGAGGCGAAGTCGGTGGCGCCAATCGAGACTTCCCAACGCACCTCAGCGCGCGACGAAGGGCCCATCAAGGACAGGTTCAACGCGATGATGCCTGATCGCGCCACCGCGGTCGCCCCGTTCGAGCCTCGCAAACAAGCGCACCTCGAAGCCCTCATCCGCGAGTTCACCTCTCGCACGAGGGCTTCCAAGGAGTACGCCCAAAAGTACCGGAAGCCGCTGGCCGAGAACCGGGCCTCAGCGGGCTTCCGCCTGCCCCTCAAGGAAATGGTCTATCCCATCGTGGTCGAGCGCAGCCGCGGCTCGCGCATCTGGGACTTGGACGACAATCGTTACGTTGACATCACCATGGGATTCGGCGTGAACCTGTTCGGGCACAACGATCCTTTCCTGGTGGATGCGATCAAGGAGCAGCTCGAAAAAGGCGTGGCCGTGGGACCGCAAGCCAAACTCGCCGGCGAGGTGGCTGAGCTCTTCACCTCGCTCACAGGCCTTGAACGCGTGGTCTTCACCAACTCAGGATCCGAGGCCGTCATGACGGCCGTCCGCCTAGCGCGCGCCGCCACCGGTCGACGCCGCATCGTGATTTTCGCAAACTCCTATCACGGCACTTTCGATGGCATCCTCGCGCGCTCGCGCAAGAGCGACCCTTCCCGCAAGGGTTCGCCCGTGGCGCCGGGAATTCCAGCAAGCCTCGTGGAAGACGTGGTGGTGCTCGACTACGGCACCGACGAAGCGCTCGCTCACATCGACGCGCTCGGACGCGAACTGGCGTGCGTCATGTGCGAACCCGTTCAGAGCCGCAACCCTCACCTCCAGCCGCGAGACTTCCTCAGAAGGCTGCGCGAAATCACGCGACGCCATGGAACGGCCCTGATTTTCGACGAAGTCATCACGGGTTTGCGCACAGCGCAGGGCGGCGCCCAAGAGGCCTTCGGCGTGCGCGCCGACATCAGTACGTATGGCAAGGTCCTCGGTGGAGGCATGCCCATAGGTGCGGTGGCGGGACACTCCGACTACCTCGACGCCATCGACGGCGGGCAATGGCGCTACGGCGACGCGTCTGTGCCTCCCAAGGATCTCACTTTCTTTGCGGGCACGTTCTGCAAGCATCCCCTCGCCATGGCGGCGGCACGCGCCACTTTGCGCCGACTGCACGAGGGCGGGGGAACCATTCAACGGGATCTCAACGCGAAGACCGCCGCGCTTTGCGATCGCCTCAACGTCTACTTCGCCGAGCGTGGCTATGCCGACTTGCGGCTCGCGCAGTTTGGATCTCTGTTCCGTTTCGTCTTTCAAGGGAACATGGACTTGCTTTTCTACCACTTGAACCTTCGGGGCGTGTACGTTTGGGAAGGCCGCAACCTCTTCCTCTCTACCGCCCACGACGCCGCCGACGTTGCTGCCATCGAGACGGCGGTGAAGGACTCGCTCTCGGCGCTCGAGGACGGAGGATTCCTGGAAGCCAGCCGCCCAAAAAAAGCGTCGCCGGCGGGTGAACGCGCGCGTTCCTCGGACGCGCCTGCACACGCCGGCTCATGGTCGTTAACAGCCCCACAGAAACGCTTCGCCGATGTCTCCCGCGCGAGCGCCGATGGCCACATGGCCGCGGTCATTCCGCTCGCCGTGCGGTTCCGTCAGCAGCCCGACCTCGACCTCATCGCCGAATCCCTCCGTCGAGTCCAGGAGCGCCACGATGCGCTGCGCATGCGCTTCTCGGCCGACCTCGTCACCCAGACGCTTCTCGCCGACCCGCCCCTCGCGCGGGTGGAACGCATCGATCTCCAGGACCTCCCCTCCGCCGACCGCTGGACGGAGGTGAAGAAGTTCTTGGTGGAACAGGCTCGCGCGCCGTTCGATCTCGAGCGCGAGCCTCCCCTGCGCGCCACGGCGCTGACGGTTTACGAGAACGAGGTCGTCCTCGTGTTGGCGATCCACCATATGGCTTGCGATGGCATCGGAACGGCCCGCGTCCTGTCGGAGATGGCGGAAATCTACACGGCAAAGCTGGAGAATCGCGAACCCAAGCTCGCCCCCGTAACGCCCTTCTCGAGCACACTCGCCGCATTGCCCCAGTGGATTGCGCGCGAGGTGGCGCCAGTGGGTGGACCAGCATGGCACTCCCTCTTCCCCGAACCACTCGACGCCCTGCCGCTCGACACGCTGCGCTTGCGAAAGCCCGAGATTCCCGCGGGCCTTGCGGGTGCGCGCGTGCACCTCGACGTCAAGGCCTCGGTCCTCACGGCCCTGAAGAAAAAAGCGCAAAGCTCGGGCACCACTGTTTTCATGAACCTGTTCGCTGCGTGGGGTGCGCTCTTGTGCGGCCTCTCCGGCGCCAAAAGACTGGGCATTCCTGTTCCCTTGGCCGCGCGCGGCTTTAAGGGAACGTCCGACCAGGTCGCCAATTGGGTGAACTTAGCACCGTTGCCCGTGAACGCGGCGCCCGATGCGCCATGGTCGCGCGTGCTCTCCGGGGTGCGTGGTGCGATGATGGTGGCCTACACCGCCATGGACTACCCCGCGGAAGATCTCATCGCATGGATGCGCGCCGAGGGGCGTCTGCCTAGCGGCCCCTTCCCTCAAGTCGCGTTCAACCTCGAGCCTGCGCCCAAGGCGCCAACGTTCGCCAACGCTGAAGGGAGTCTGCTGGGCTCCCCGGTGGTGGCCGCCGAGTTTCCCCTCACGGTAAACGTGACCGAGGTGTCGGGCCTCCTCCTGCTGGACGCCGATTACCAAACGTGCGAATTCGCGAAGGAGGACGTGACGGCCCTCTTGGAACGTTACAGGACGATGCTCGAGCGTGTGGCTCGGCTCGAGGGCGACCCTTCGGTGGCCGAACTCATCACCGCAGCCGGCGATGGGCGCGACCATCGCGATGCCCGCGCAAACAGTGACGAGAGGAAACAGAGGTGGAAGAAACGCATCGCCAATTTGGATCGCGCGTGAGCGGGGGGCGAAGCCCACAGGCGAGCGAGCGCGAGCGCCGAAGCGCGGAGAATGCGCGCGAAGCTCTCGATAGAGAACGCCCTCCGACCCGCGGCAACGTTCATGTGTGGTTGAGGTCGCGTTGGGAAGTCGCGCGATGCCTCGAGAAAGGAGGCTTCGCTCCCGAGGGCCTCCTCACGCCCGGTGACACGCAAGCGCTAGCGCAGACTCTCCATCCCGACGCAGCGGCCGCGCGCCGAGCGGCGCGTCTCTTGCTCCGCGCGCTCCTCACGAGCCTCTACGGTCCTGGTGTGGGGCGGGCCGAGTTCGTCTTCGGTGCCCATGGAAAGCCCTCTTTGCAAGGGAACGCGGAATTGCCGCCCGAAGGAATCGACTTCAGTCTTTCACACTCTGGACATTGGGTTGCCGTGGCGATTTCGTCCGCTGGTACCGTGGGAGTCGACGTGGAAGACGCGCCTTGCGACGCTGACCGCGCGGCGCGCTTAGCCCCACGCATCCTCGATCCCGTGGCCATGGCCACGTTCTCAACGCTACCCTCGGATCGGCGCGCAGCCTTCTTCCTCGCGCAGTGGGCATCGCGCGAGGCGCTCCTCAAGCGAGGAGGGGAAGGACTCACGCGCGATCCTCGCACGCTGCTGATTCCCGCCTTCAGCACTGGACGCCACGTGGTAACCGATGCGGGTGGTGTTACTTTTTTAGGAGAGTCGCCAGCGTTGGCTGTAGCTGCCGACCCGAGTGCGACCGCGATTCTCATCCCGTTTTCACGGGAATGATCCGAGCTCAGGAGTCCCGCGTTCTTCCCCGTCCCGGTGCGGCAAGCCTCCCCAGGCTGGATCGAACGCGCGACTCGTTTCGTTACGTAGCCGATCGACGTTTTCGCGCTGAGTTCACAATGGATTTGAATTCTGGCCACTGAAGCGCAGTTTTGCCCACGTCAGCATCGAACAGCGCTTCGATTTCAGGGCCCAGGTCCGTCTCGCCGGAAGCACGAAGGATGAGATTCGAGTATCCGCGCTCACGTAGTTTTCTCGCCACTGTGCCACCATCGTGCGGGTCGCCAGGCGCGAAATTGTAGTCGGTAATCACGACATCGATTTCAGAGAGGTATGTGGGCTCCGCCTCGCACGCCGCGAAGAACGCTCCGGTGCTTGCGAATGAACGAAAGGACGTCTCGGCTGCGAGTTTCATCTTCCACGCTATCCGCATGGAGATCGAATCATCAAGCAGGGCGACCGATAGGAGACGAGGTGCGCTCGGCGTGGGCGGCTGCTCCGGGGTCGGCTCAGGCAGGGCAGCCAAGATGAGTTTCAGGAAGTGCATGCGCCCGAGTGGCTTGGGAAGCACGGTGTCTGCGCCTGCCGCGAGGGCGGACTTGTTATCGGTCGCAAGAAAGCGGTTCGAGTGGACACAGATGTGGCCTGCAAAACCTTGATCCCGAAGCTGCTTCACAATCTCGATTCCATCTTTTGAAGCCGGACCCAGATCCACATCTTCGATGACTAGTGTCCATCCGAAAAAGGCTGGTCTGACGCGGAAAGGGGGCGCTTACCGCGCCCCCTTTCCGCGTCAGACCAGCAGAGTTTTCTTCGGCGCTTCGCGCCGATCTTCACTTGCTATATTC
>JBIKVI010000114.1:0-12647 GCA_044356935.1 Silvanigrellaceae bacterium
CCTCGAGGCGCGGCCGAGCGGCTGCCGCTTGGAACTCGAGCCCGGCGAACACGACATCGAGCACCAGAACGGCTCCGAGGTCGCGTGCCATGGCAACGACGTCGGCCAGTTCGTCGGGTCCGTACACCGCGCCCGTCGGGTTGACCACGGGCGCGTTGAGGAACACCCATGGGCGTCTGCCAGGAGCCTTGGCTGCTGCCAATTGAAGAGTCTTGGGCGTGAGCTTGAACCCGTTCTCCTCGTGGGTTTGCGCCGAAACGACGTGGACGCCGAAAAAGTCGCAGGCGGCGCGGAAATGGCCGTAGGCCCCCGTGGGGAACACAAACGCGCCTCCCGACGCGGCGCACTCCTCTGCTAAAGCCGCGAACAAGGGAGCCACGCCACCCCCGAGGATGCAATGTGTCGCTACGCGCGCGTTCAGCCCAAGGCGCTCCTCGAGAAGGGCAGCGACCACGCCGTCGACCTCGAATTCCTGCGGCTGCACGTTCTGGCGTGCGAACGCTTCAAATACGGCGGAAGGTAGGGCTGTGGGCGCGGGCAACTCGTTCTCGCCGTAGTCGAGCCGTGCGGTGGTCGGCCCGAGCGGCAGCGCTTCCGCGGCGATGGCGGGATGTGTGAATGCCTTGCGGGCTTGAGGCGCGAAACCGACGAGGGTGGCCTCGCTCGCGCGTTCGTGTTCTGGCATGCGCAGAGCGACGCGGTCTTTGCGCACCCCCTTCATCTGGAAGTTGAGGAGGTCGAAGAAAATTCGATCGTAGTAGCGTTGTGCAAGGAGAGGGGCGCGCGAGTAGGTGAGTTCTGCGGCGCCCGAGAGGCCTTCGAGAAGGGTCGCGTTCTCGCTGACGAGGAAACAGATCTCCAAATCGGCGTAAACCTT
Source organism: Silvanigrellaceae bacterium (assembly GCA_044356935.1). GTDB lineage: Bacteria > Bdellovibrionota_B > Oligoflexia > Silvanigrellales > Silvanigrellaceae > JADCJN01. Next base: position 878 of record JBIKVI010000114.1, read on the forward strand.
GTTTTTCACCAACCCGCAGAACACCCCGACGTGCGGAGGCAGGCGACGCTCCGCGAGCATTCCCAGCACGGCGTTTCCAACCGGCGAACTCGAGAGGTCGAAGTGGGGAGAAAGATCGACGAATAGGCGAGTTCGCGCGCGATCGCACGCCTCGACAAGTCGAAGGAAGGCGTCTGACGAGCGAATCTCGAAGTCCGCGAGGCCGCAAACGACGATTTCCGGCGAAAGGCTCTCCACGAGGCGGGCGGTTTGCTCCGCGCGGCGCGGGATCTCGAGAACCGCCGTGCGGCCCGACTCGCTAGGCCGTTCGCCTAGCCAGCGTTGGGGAAGCCACCGTGCGAACTCTCGATCTACCAGTGCAAGCGCGGGTTTGTGGAGGAGGAGGAGATTTTTGACGAGGTCCTGACGGCCGGGGGCCACCAGGATGCTCTTAGCGGTTACGGGAACGCGCCAATAGCTGCGCAGGAACTCCGCCACGCGCCGCCGGAACTCCACCAGTCCTTCGGTCTTCTCGTAAGGGAACGTCGCGCGACCCTGCTCCCCCTCGAGGCTTTCCGCCAAGGATGCCAGGAAGGAGACCTTCTCGTCGGCAAGAGCCTCGTTGTCGTAGGTGAGATCCAGCGCGCTGCGCGCGTCCTCGAAGCCCGGACGACCGAGCAGACGCAGCACGCGGCGCACGTTTCCTGGCGAACGCAGAGTTCCTTCGTACACCGATAAGGCGTGTGCTATTTCGCCTCCCTTGGCCGCGTAGGCTGAAGCGGTCTTCGCGCTGATGGGTTCGTCGCCAGAGAGTCCCATGTAAAACTCGAACCGGTGGGGCGAGTTCTTCTCGATTTCCACGAGCGGTTCGATGTCGGTGTCGCTGGCCTGGATGACCTTCGTGCGCCACACATCGCGCACGTGGAACCCGCGCCGCGTGAACAGGCGCTCTAGAACCGCGCGGCCAGGACGTCCACCGAGGTTGAGGATGACCTTAGCCGAGGGCTTCGTGAGTTCCACCGACTCCTCGAGCGCCCGTGCGATGAGGCCGAGGCCGAACTGGTCTTCCACGAAGCCCTGGCGTTCGCAGTAGTTGCTCAGGGAGTAAAGGAATTCGTCGCTGGCTGTCTCGGTGACGAAACGCAGAGCCGCCGCCGGATCGGGGCTGAGCACCTGGGGGATGCAACCGATGACGCGATCGAGTGGGGGGCGTCCGTCGCGCAGCGCCGACAGAAGGTCGCTGACCATGAACTCCACGCGGTCGAGCAGCGACTTCCCTTCATGATCGAGACGCGGGTTGCCCTGTCCATCGAGCGCGTTCAAATAGAGATTGATCTTCGCGCAGGTCACCGCCCGGGGGTTGATATCGAGCCCGGTGATGCGCGCTGGCGAACAGCGCTTGGCGAGCGCGATGGAAATCCATCCATTCCCGCATCCGAGCTCCGCGACCGTCCTGCCATGGAACTCCGAAGCGGGATAACGTGCCAACCCTTCATAGAAGGTGAAGCTCCACTCCTCCGGCGTGAAAATGGAAGGGAGCTGAAGCAACGTCAGTCTACCTGCTTCGTCGTCGTCTCCGCCTGTGGCGAGCTGTTCGAACGAGAAGGAATGAGACTGCGAGAATTCTTCGGGATCTGCGGCTTCGAACGCATCCTGGAGTTCGCGGAGGAGGGCTCGCCCTTCGGCGCGGGAGGAGGGGTTCTCGAGGAGGACCAAGAGTCCCTTGAATTGGTCGTAGGCGGATTGACTCGAAACCCGACAGCGCTCCAGGAAAGTCGTCACTGCGCCTCCTTTTGTTTCTTGTGGGTGTCATGTGCCAGTGCGTAGTGCGCGAGCGATGCCGCAACGGCAGCCGCGTTCACGGCTCCGCCCACAAGCACGACCATGGGCAAGATCGTGCCTCCGAAGACGAAGTACAGCGCGGAGCGCACGAGAGGCGTCTGCCAGCCGACTTGTGGATGCTGGGTGAGATCGGACTCATTCACGTTCGCGAACAACCCGGCACAAATGAAGCCTGACAGCGCCCAATAAAGACCGACGTACATCGCTACCGTATCCATGAGACCTCCTCGGTTTCCCGCGTGAGTCAATCGTGCTCAGGACACCTGCGGTGATGCCCCAACTCCGTCCATCATGACAAGCCGCGTTTGAAATTCCGAGAACCTGCAGTATTTTTGTCCTGACGCTCCCCTGGCTTGAACCCGCGAGGTCCCGCACACCATGACATGGATGCCGTTTTGCATCGCCCCAGGACTCCTTCTTGCACTTGCGGCTCCGGTGGCTTGGGCCCAGCCACCACGGGCCGCGACCTCTCCTCCACCACCTTCCGCCCCTGCTGCGCCTCAGCCGCCCACTCCGAGCCAAGGAGGTTCGCCCGAGGCATCGAACGCCCCTGCGAGTCCCGCGGCGTCCCCGGCCAGCAACGGGCCGGCGCAGACTCTTTCTGTCCCCGCCAAAAACCTCATGGCTCAGCGCCTCCATACGGCGAGTTTTCCCAATGAGACAGAAGTCCGATGCTCCCTCCTCGAGTACTGCGCCATCGGGCTCACGCGTGGTTTCGTCATCGGAGGTGACCTCCTCTATGGAGCCGCGGGAACCACGTTGTTGGGTTCCCAGATATATGCTCCTGGAGCCTGGGTGTTTTACGACGGCTTCCTCGGATACCAGTTCCTTCAAGGGGTCGACGGAAAGTACTTCGCAAATGGAAGTATTGGATATCGCGGTTTCAGTTACCGCAAAGAAGTAGGGCTCGACGACGACGAGCGTACCATTCGCTCACGCGGCTTTACGTTCCGGGTCAACTATGGGCAAGAAATCGCGCCGACGTACACCCAAGGGCTCGATTTTCAGGTGTTCACCGGCAAAACGTCCATGGACGAGGCGGGAACCATTGCGCAGACGGGACCCGAAGGTCAGGCCCAGCGCAAGTTCGCCCGCCAGTTCCACAGTTACTCTCAGTCCTACCCAAAAGTTCGTCTCGGATTGCCAGCTGACTTCGAACTCATCAACTGGAAGGCATCGCACGTTGACCTCCCCAACCACATGAGAGGCTACGTCAGGGCCGAGCCGTTCTACATACAGAACGAGTTCATAGTGGAAGACCACGTCGAGTCCATCGAGAAGAACTTCGGACTGCGCGCGATGTACCTCATGTCCTACGAATCGAAGCAAGAAAAAGCAGGACGGTACGCATTCTTGGCGGGAGTGGGGTTCGACTTGGCTACGAGCAACAAGCCCGAGGCTCGGTACGAAGCCGACGACACCCCCGATTTTCTGGACGCCGACTTCAAGCCTCGAAAGACGTTCATTCCCTTGCTGAACCTCGAGGGTTCTTACCAGTTTTGAAAGGCGAACTGCCTTGTTAAGACAGCACACAAGTCCCTTCAGGCGGCGAGGAGGCCGCAGTGCTTCGACGGCAGGGGCGGCAATCCGGCTTGATCTCGAAGAACAACTGTATTAGGCGTTTGTCCTCACGTTCGCGCCCCCCCTTTCCAAGCGTCAGGAGAAAGGGCCTTCTCGGAAGCACAGAAGGCTGGCCCGGACATGTTCACGAGGAATGCCCCCCATGGCAAAGAAGATTATTGGTTTCATTAAGCTGCAGATCACGGCTGGGCAGGCCACCGCTGCTCCGCCAATTGGTCCTGCGCTCGGTCAGCGTGGCGTGAACATCGCGATGTTCGTGAAGGAGTTCAACGCCCGTACGCAGAAGCAGACCGGCACGATCCTTCCCACGGTCATCACGGTGTTCTCGGATAAGTCCTTCACGTTCATCACGAAGACGCCGCCCGCGTCTGTGCTCCTCAAGCAGGCGGCCAAGCTGGAGTCTGCTTCCAAGACGCCAGGCAAAGCAATCGCTGGCTCCGTGACCGACAAGCAGGTCGAAGAAATCGCCAAGACCAAGCTCCCCGACCTCAACTGCTACGACCTCGATACGGCCAAGAGCCTTATTCGTGGCTCGGCTCGATCCATGGGCATCGAAGTCAAAGACTGATTCCGTATCCATGTGCGGTTGCTCCATCCTCAAGGAAGGAACCGCGCGTAACGCAGTAAAAACCAATAAAGAGGGAGGCTTGCCTCGGCGGGCCGCAGACCTCGGAGAAAGCGAACATGAGAACCTACGGCAAGAAATATAAAGAAGTCGCCAAAAAGGTGAACGATACCGCAAAGTACTCCATTCCCGACGCCAGTGCCCTCGTGAAGGACGTGACCTACACGAAGTTCGACGGCACTGTGGAGATCGCCATGAACCTCGGTGTGGACCCTCGCCACGCCGACCAAAACGTGCGCGGTGCGGTCGTTCTACCCCACGGCCTCGGCAAGAAAGTCCGTGTTCTCGTGTTCGCTAAGGGCGAGAAAATCAAGGAAGCCGAAGAAGCCGGCGCTGACTATGTTGGTAGCGACGACCTCGCGGCCAAAATTCAGGGCGGCTGGCTCGACTTTGAAGCCGCCATTGCTACGCCCGACATGATGGGTGTCGTCGGCCGTCTCGGTAAAATCCTGGCTCCCCGCGGCCTCATGCCGAACCCCAAAGTGGGAACCGTCACCATGGATCTGCGCAGCGCCGTGCGTGATGCAAAAGCCGGTCGCGTGGAATTCAAAGTCAATAAAGCTGGCATAATCCAGGCACCCGTAGGCAAGACTTCCTTCGACTCTAAGCAAATCGAAGAGAACATGCGCGCATTCATCGAAGCCATCGTGAAAGCGAAGCCTGCCGCCGCCAAGGGGACCTACATCAAGTCGGCTTACGTGTCGGCGACCATGAGCCCAAGCGTTCGCCTGGAAACCATCGACCTCAAGTAAGGTCTGTGGCGTCCAAACGGTGTTGCTCGTCCCCGAGCGGGAAGCGCGCCGGATTTCTGATTTCGTGTGTTGTTGGGTCTAAGACTGCGGGTAGGACGAAAGTCCGTAAATCCAGCAAAGACGAAGACCCTCTCTGTACCAAGGGAGGATTCCTATGGATCGCACTGCTAAAGTCGCCTGGCGCGACGACATCGTGTCGAAGCTCGACGCGAGCAGCGCTGTGTTCCTTGCGCAGTACTCCGGTATGACCGTCGAAGCTCTCACGGCCCTGCGCCGAGAGCTCCGAGCGGTGGACGCAGAGTTCCACGTGGTGAAGAACACCATCGCCAAGAAGGCCATTGAAGGTCGCGACGAGTCCGTACTCGCCGCTTCATTCAAGAACCAGCTGGGCGTTGTCTTCGCTAGGGGGGACGTTGCAGCCGCTGCCAAAGTCGTTACCGAGACCGCCAAGAAGAACGATAAGCTCAAGCTCGTATCCGGCTTCATGGAAAAGAACCTGCTTGATGCCCGGAGCGTTCAAGCGTTGGCATCGCTGCCTTCGCGTGAAGTGCTCTTGGCGAAGATCATCGGTTCGCTCGTCGCACCTCACCGTGGCCTGCTCGGCGTCATGCAGGGTGTGCCCCGCGCGATGGTCAGCGTCATCAATCAGATCAAGGAGCAGAAAGCGTCTGCGGAGTCTGGAGATTCCGCAGAATCCGCCTGAAGCCCTTTTGTCTTCTGTGAGGTCGCACTTCGCCGGCCGCACCCGTTCGCATTCACACCAACACCATTCCTCATCCGAAGGAGACTTCCATGTCCGCTATCACCAAGGAACAGTTCGTCGACTACATCAAGGGCCTCACGCTTATCCAGGCTGCTGAGCTCGTGAAGGAACTCGAAGAGATCTTCGGCGTTTCCGCTGCCGCCCCTGTGGCTGTGGCCGCTGCCGGCGCCGCCGCTCCCGCGGCTGAAGCCCAGACCGAGTTTGAAGTCATCCTGAAGGCGGGCGGCGACAACAAGCTCAACGTCATCAAGGAAGTCCGCGCCCTCACGGGTCTCGGTCTCAAGGAAGCCAAGGACCTCGTTGAAGGCGCTCCCAAGTCCATCAAGGCTGGCGTCACCAAGGCTGAAGCCGATGACCTCAAGAAGAAGCTCACGGCAGCTGGCGCTACGGTCGAAATCAAGTAACCTGCGCATTGCGCATGTGCATTGATTTTGAGCAGTCAAGCCAACCGAAGTTCCGTGTCGGTTGGCTTGACTTTTGCTATAGCTAGATTAAGTCTGTCCAGACCCGAGTCAGGGCGTCATGCCCTTGCCATCGTTGGAGACATCTCTTGCGCGCGACAGTCGAATGTTTTGTCCGAGGTTGCCGTAACACGCAAATTTTCACTCAACATCATTGCTGATGATAGCCTTCGGCGTGAAAAATTGCGTGTTCCGGTAATCCTCCGTCCTCGACGCGATTTTTCGGCCAAAGGTTAGAGCGCATCACCTTTGTCGAGGATCTTTCATGTCTAGCCTTGCGTCCAGTTTCGTGCGCCACAGGCGGAATTTCGCCAAAGTTAATCCCATTATTGGCATGCCGAATCTCATAGACATCCAGAAGCGCTCCTATGCGGAGTTCCTCCAGGGCGTCGATAGTGCCGATAAGCGCAGTGAGGTCGGCCTTCAGGGCGTCTTCAAGAGCGTGTTCCCTGTGCAGGACTTCGACGCCACCGCGTCGGTGGAGTTCGTCAGCTACTCGCTCGAAGAGCCCAAATACACCGTCGAGGAGTGTCGCTCCAAGGGCATGACCTATGCCGCTCCGGTGAAGGTACTCGTTCGCCTTCTTGTTTGGGATGTTGATCAAGATACCGGTGTGAAGTCCATTCGCGGCTTCAAGGAGCAGGAGGTCTACTTCGGTGAGATCCCTCTCATGACCGAGAACGGCACGTTCATCATCAACGGTACGGAGCGCGTCGTCGTGTCGCAGCTTCACCGTTCGCCGGGCGTATTCTTCGACCACGACAAGGGGAAGACCCTTTCCTCTGGCAAGTATCTTTACAACGCGCGCATCATCCCCTACCGCGGGTCGTGGCTCGATTTCGAGTTCGACACCAAAGATATCCTCTATTGCCGCATCGACCGGCGTCGAAAGATGCACGCATCGGTCCTTCTCAAGGCATTAGGACTCTCCACGGAGGAGTTGCTCGAGTACTTCTACGACCGTGAAACGATCATCCTCCGCGATGGCCAGTTCTTGCGGAAAGTGAACATGGAGCTTTTGCGCGGCCAGCGCGCATCCACCGACATCACCGACCCGAAGACGGGGAAACTGCTTGTCAAGCGCAACCGGAAAATCGGTCTCGCCGTCATCAAGCAGCTTCAGGCTTCCGGCGTTGAGACGCTTTCCATGACCCGCGAAGACGTCATTGGGAAAATTATCGGACGTGACATCGTCGATGACGACACTGGCGAAGTGCTGTTTCCCATCAACCAGGACGTCACCGAGAGCGTTCTCGAAGCCATCGTGAAAAAGGGCGTCACCCAGTTCGACATCCTTTTCATCGACGACGTCAATGTTGACTCGTCTTTCCGTGACACGCTCATCTCCGACAAAACGGCGACGACCGAAGAGGCCCTGCTCGAAATCTATCGTCGCATGCGCCCCGGCGATCCGCCAACGCTCGAAAACGCTTCCACCCTGTTCGAGAACCTCTTCTTCGTGAAGGAGCGGTACGACCTCTCGCGGGTTGGGCGTCTCAAGCTCAACGAAAAGCTCGATATAGGGCTCGACATCGACCACCGCACTCTGACGCGCGAGGACATCCTCGGCACAGTGAAGATGCTGCTCGACGTTCGCAGCGGCAAAGTGAAGGTCGACGACATCGACCATCTCGGCAACCGACGCGTACGTGCCGTTGGCGAGCTTCTCGAAAACCAGTATAGGATCGGGCTCACCCGTATCGAGCGCGCCATCAAGGAGCGGTTGCAGCTCCAGGACCTCGACAGCCTCATGCCGCACGACCTCGTCAACGCCAAGCCGGTCACGGCGGTGGTGAAGGAGTTCTTCGGTTCTTCGCAGCTGTCGCAGTTCATGGATCAAACCAACCCGCTCGCAGAGGTCTATCACAAGCGGCGCCTTTCGGCCCTCGGGCCTGGAGGTCTCTCACGCGAGCGTGCTGGTTTCGAAGTGCGTGACGTCCACCCTACGCACTATGGCCGCATCTGTCCTATCGAAACGCCCGAAGGTCCGAACATTGGGCTCATCGTTTCGTTGGCCTCTTTCGCTCGCGTGAATCAGTACGGATTCATCGAAACCCCCTACCGGGAGGTGGTCGATCGCAAGCCGACTCAGAACGTGCGTTACTATTCGTCCATTGATGAATGGAAGGAACACACCATCGCGCAGGCGCACATTCCCCTCGAGAAGGATGGGGCCCTGAAGCCCGCTCTCCTCCTCAATGGTCGAAACGCTGGCGAAACGAACATGTTCCAGTCCGAGGAAATCGACCTCATGGACGTGGCGACGAACCAGCCAGTGTCGGTGGCTGCGTCGCTTATTCCGTTCCTTCAGAACGACGATGCGCACCGCGCGCTCATGGGCGCGAACATGCAACGCCAGGGCCTTCCGCTCCTCCGGACGCGCGCGCCCCTGGTTGGAACGGGCATGGAGCGAAAGGTGGCGTCGGACTCCGGCGTGACCGTCGTCGCACGTCGGTCGGGCTTCGTGATCCGCGTCGATGCCGAGCGGATCGTGGTGCGCGCCAATGAGAACGCATCTGACTCCACTGAGGTGGCGTCGGAAGTCGATATTTACAATCTGGTCAAATACCAACGTTCGAACGTCGACACCTGCATCAATCAGCGCCCCATTGTGAAGGTGGGTGAGTCCGTGCGGGAGGGCGACATCATCGCTGACGGCTTCAGCACGGAGATGGGCGAGCTCGCGCTCGGCCAAAACGTCGTCGTCGCGTTCATGCCTTGGGCGGGTTATAACTTCGAAGATGCAATCGTGGTGTCCGAGCGCGTTGTGAAGGACGACCTCTACACCTCGATCCACATCCAGGAATTCGAGTGCGTCTCGCGCGACACCAAGCTCGGGAAGGAGGAAATCACTTCCGACATCCCGAACGTCGGTGAGGAAGCCCTGAAGTACCTCGACGAGGCCGGTGTCGTGGCGATTGGCGCCGAGGTGAAGCCCGGCGACATTCTCGTGGGCAAGCTGACACCGAAAGCGGAGACGCAGCTTACGCCGGAGGAGAAGCTCCTTAGGGCCATCTTCGGCGAGAAGGCAGCCGATGTGCGCGATACCTCGCTTCGTGTGCCACCCGGTGTGTCCGGGGTGGTCATCGGTGCGAAAGTGTTTTCGCGCGAGGGTGCCGAGCCCGACGTGCGCATGCAGCAGGTGCAGGATCAGGAAGTCTCAAAGCTGAAGAAGGATGAGCGCGATCGTATCGAGATCATTCGTTCGTCGGCCCTCGAGAAGCTCTCCGACCTCCTCGCAGGCGAGCAAGCCGCCGTGACCATCGAGACGAAGGCCGACGGCCAAGTTCGTCGAGTGGCCGCAAAGGAAAAGATCACAGCCGATATATTCCGCGGCATGAGCATCGATCTGATACGTTCCCTCGAGGTCGTGAGCCCTGAGAAGAGCTCGCTTTTGGCCAAGATCAAGAAGTCGATGGAAGACAAAATCAACCTTGTCAGGTTGATGACGGAGGAGCAGATCTCTCGCGTAAAGCGTGGAGATGAACTGCCCCCTGGCGTCATCAAGATGGTGAAGGTCTATGTCGCCATCAAGCGCCGTCTCCAGGTGGGCGATAAGCTTGCCGGTCGTCACGGAAACAAAGGGGTCATCTCCAAAGTTGTTCCTATGGAGGACATGCCTTTCCTCGACGATGGCACCCCAGTGGACGTCGTACTGTCCCCGCTTGGCGTGCCCTCGCGCATGAACATCGGACAAATCATGGAGACCCACTTCGGGTGGGCAGCGCGTGGCATCGGCGAACGCATTAATCAGCTCGCCGAGCGAGCCGCTCCCCGTAAGGAGATGGAAGAGTATCTCCTGAAGGTTTGGAACGATGAGGCCGTGTGCGGGTTCATCAAGGGCTGCACCGATGAAGAACTTCGCGGCTTCGTCAAGAAGTACCGTGAAGGCGTCACGCTTGCGAACCCAGTCTTCGATGGGGCGTCGGAGAATGAGATCTTCGATTACCTCGAGCTCGCGGGTTTGCCCGATTCAGGGCAGGTTAGGCTCTTCGATGGCCGAACGGGTGAGAAGTTCGATCGCAACGTAACAGTGGGGGTGATGTACATTCTCAAGCTCCACCACCTGGTCGACGAGAAGATTCACGCCCGCTCCATCGGGCCATACTCCCTCGTCACGCAACAGCCGCTTGGCGGCAAGGCTCAGTTCGGCGGTCAGCGCCTGGGCGAAATGGAGGTGTGGGCGATGGAAGCTTACGGCGCGGCGTATACGCTCCAGGAGTTCCTGACTGTCAAGTCCGACGACATCGTGGGTCGTACGAAGATGTACGAGGCCATCGTCAAGGGCGAGAACATGATGCTCCCGGGATTGCCCGAGTCGTTCAACGTCCTCGTGAAGGAAATGCAATCTCTTGCTCTTGATGTGAATCTCGTCCGTGAGGGTGAGGAAGTGAGCCTTGAAGATCTGCAGCGTGAAGTCCGCGACAGCCAGTGATGAAGGTCCGCCCGGGGACGGGTTTCACCGTCCCCGCTGCTTCGATTTTCCTCTGAGGAGTTCGAATCCCAATGAGTGATAGTATCAAAAACGTGTATAACTTCTTCGAGAAGCCGGTGGACCCGCTCTCTTTCACGGCCGTAAAGATCGGCCTGGCCTCACCCGAACGTATCCGTAGTTGGTCGTTCGGCGAGGTGAAGAAGCCTGAAACCATCAATTACCGCACGTTCAAGCCCGAACGAGACGGTCTTTTCTGCGGTAAGATCTTCGGCCCAGTCCGTGATTTTGAGTGCATATGCGGAAAGTATAAGCGCAAGAAGCACCGGGGCACGGTCTGCGAGAAGTGCGGCGTCGAAGTCATCGAGTCCAAGGTCCGTCGCGAGCGTTTGGGGCATATCAACTTGGCATGCCCAGTCGCCCACATCTGGTTCCTTAAGTGCCTTCCCTCGCGCATCGGCGCGGTGGTTGACCTCTCGCTTAAGGACCTCGAGAAGATCCTTTATTGCGAGGCGTACATCGTCCTCGACCCTGGTGAGACGGAACTCAAGAAGAATGAACTTCTCAGCGAGGAGAAGTTGCAGTCTAGGCTGCGTGAGTTGGGTAACAACGCGTTCCGTGTTGGGATCGGCGCAGAGGCGGTCCTCGAAATGCTCCAGTCGGTGGATGTATTTGAGCTCGCCAACTACTTGCGCGAGGCTCTCAAGAATACGACCTCCGACGCACAGACCAAGAAGCTCATCAAGCGCCTCAAGGTCGTCGGAGCGTTTCTCGTGTCGGACAATCGACCCGAATGGATGATGCTCACGGTGATCCCCGTGTTGCCTCCCGATCTCCGTCCGCTTGTTCCCCTCGATGGTGGCCGCTTCGCGACCTCCGACCTCAACGACCTCTATCGACGAGTCATTAACCGTAACAACCGGCTCCTGCGTCTTCTCGAGCTCAATGCTCCGGACATCATCGTCCGCAACGAGAAGCGCATGCTCCAAGAGGCGGTCGATGCCCTCTTCGACAACGGTCGTCGTGGAAAGACCTTCACGGGTCCGAACAAACGACCACTCCGTTCGCTCTCCGACATGCTCAAGGGCAAGAACGGCCGTTTCCGCCAGAACCTCCTCGGCAAGCGCGTCGACTATTCCGGCCGATCGGTAATCGTCTCAGGACCCGAGCTTAAGCTGCACCAATGCGGTTTGCCGAAGCTCATGGCCCTCGAGATGTTCAAGCCTTTCCTCTTCAATAAGCTCGAGGAGCGCGGATACGTCAGCACGATCAAGTCTGCCAAGAAAATGGTCGAGAAGGAACGCCCAGAAGTTTGGGATCTTCTCGAGGAAGTCA
>JBIKVI010000392.1:0-3564 GCA_044356935.1 Silvanigrellaceae bacterium
CCGCTGGCCTCGTACCTGTTTCGCGCGGCCAACCCGGGGATTCCGATGAGGCTAACGATTTCCCTCAAGGCGAAACCCGGATTCTGCGCATCTTGCCGGTCCGGGGAATGGTCGTTTTTCCGCACAATGTGGTTCCCCTCATGGCAGGCAAAGACTGGCCTGCCGACTCCGTCGACAAGGCGGTCCGAATCGGGGGGACCCTAGGAATCCTGGCCCAGCGGGGCTCCGAAGGTGGGGCAGGCCTCGAAGCGCCTGAGCCTGAACACCTCCATGACGTAGGGACGGAGGTCCGCGTCATGAAGGTCATTCGGTTCCCCGATGGGTCGTCGGGAGCCGTGGTTCAAGGAGTCCGGCGCATCCGAGTCATCGAGTTTCTTGAGGCCAAGCAGCCTGGATTCGTGGCGCGGGTGGAAACCTTCGGCGAGGACGAAGCAAAATCCAGCGACGATCTCGATATCCTCGCCCTCGGACGCGGACTCAAGCAGCTCGTGCAGAAGGCCATCCAGTTGTCGCCCAACATTCCAAACGAGGCGTCCATTTTCATTGAGAACGTGCAGGACCCCGGCTACCTCGCCGATCTCGTCGTCCCTTACTTGAGCGTGGACTTCGAGGCCAAGCAGGAGCTCCTCGAAATCGAGGATGTGGCGCTGCGCCTGCGGCGCGTCCACGTGATGCTCACACGTGAAATCGAGATCCTCGAAATCTCGCAGCGCATCCAGGCCGAGGTGCGCTCGGAAGTTGGCAAGCAGCAACGCAAATTCTTCGTGAAGGAGCAGCTCAAGCTCCTCCAAAAGGAGCTCGGCGAGCTCGATGGGAAATCATCGGGAACCGGCAACGAGGGCGGCACACTTTCCGAACGGGTCGCACGAGCCGATCTCCCCAAGGAGGCCCGCGAGGCTGCAGACCGCGAACTCGAGCGCATGAACCTCATGCAGTCGGGCTCGCCCGAGTACATGGTGAGCCACACCTACGTGACATGGATCCTCGACATTCCCTGGCACGTGCGTACCCAAGGCGAAATCGATCTCGCTCGTGCGCGGTCGGTCCTCGATGAGGACCACTTCGGCCTCGAGAAGGTCAAGCGTCGTGTGCTGGACTTCCTTGCCGTGTATGCGCTGCGCAAGGATCTTCGCGGGCCCATCCTACTCCTCGTAGGCCCCCCCGGCGTCGGCAAGACGTCGTTGGGCAAGTCCGTAGCGCGCGCTCTCGGGCGTAAGTTCGTGCGCATCGCTTTGGGCGGCGTGCGCGACGAGGCGGAAATCCGAGGGCACCGTCGCACCTACGTGGGTTCCATGCCTGGTCGATTTGTGGATGCCCTCAAGAAGGCCGGCAGCTCCGACCCCGTGATCCTGCTCGACGAGGTCGACAAGCTCGCGTCGGATTTTCGGGGCGATCCCGCCGCGGCGCTCCTCGAGGTGCTCGATTCCGAGCAGAATTACGCGTTCGTGGATCACTACCTCAACGTGCCTGTGGACTTGAGCAACGTCCTGTTCATCGCCACCGCCAATCAGATGTCGACCATACCTGCTCCCCTGCGCGACCGCATGGAGGTCATCGAGCTGGGAAGTTATACGCTCCAGGAGAAGACACGTATCGCATACGACCACCTCCTGCCGCAGGTGGTGGAGGAGCATGGCCTCACGGGTGCGGCCGAACTCGCCCTCCCCACCGAGGTCCTTCACACCCTGATCCAGGAGTACACCCGCGAGGCAGGTGTCCGACAGCTGCGCCGCGAGCTCGCAGGGGTTGCTCGAGGTGTTGCCCGTGAAGTCGTCGAGCGGCGCGCCCTGGCGCGTCCCCCAGAAAAGGCTCATGCCAAGACGGGTGAAAAAACCCACAAATCGGGAAGACCGGAGAAAGCCGAGAAGCTCGAAAAAACCGAAAAAGCCGACAGACCCTTCAAGCGCGATGTGTCGCGCGATGACCTCAAGATCCTCCTCGGACTGGCGCCGTTTCCGGAGGCGCGTCGTGCAACCCGCCTTCCCGTGGGCGTGGCCACCGGGCTCGCATGGACCCCCGTGGGCGGTGACGTCCTCTACGTCGAAGCTGTCGCCACTGGCGGACGCGATGCCAAGCTCGCCGTTACGGGACAGCTTGGAGACGTGATGCAGGAAAGCGTGCAAACCGCCATGGCCTTCCTCCGCGCGCACGCCGAAACCTTGCGCATCGATCGCGACCTTCTGCGTTCCGACGTCCACGTGCACTTTCCCGCCGGGGCAGTGAAGAAGGATGGTCCGAGTGCTGGCGTCGCCATCCTCGGAGCTCTGGTGGGTTTGTTCACACGGCGGCCTTTGTCAGCGCGTGTGGCCATGACCGGAGAGATTTCCCTCCGTGGAGAGGTTTTGCCGGTGGGCGGGGTCAAGGAAAAGGTCATTGCCGCGCACCGGAACGGGGTGGAACACGTTCTCGTCCCAGGTGACAACCTGCGCGACCTCGAGGAAATTCCCCCGGAGGTCAGAAAGGCGCTCCGCATAACCTGCATAGACACCATGGAGAAGGCCCTCGATGTGGTTTTCGGGCTGCCTTTGCCTCCTGCGGCTCTAACCGCAAAAGTGCCAACGCCGCGCGCTCCGCATGGCGGCAAGAAGTCGCCCGCTCACAAGAAGGCGCAAACGAAAAAAGAACCCCCGCGGAAAATGGCGGACCCTAAAACGATCGAGGCTCCATCCAGAAAAGTGAAGGGCTCAAGGTCCTCCGCCTCGCCGAGGTCCCGCAGGTGAGGCGCATTTACCTCGATCACAATGCTACGAGTCCAAGCACGGGAGAGCATCTCTCCCGTGTGTTCCACGCGCTAGCACATGCGCCCGGCAACCCCTCGAGTCCCCACGCCGCCGGCAGGGATGCTTCTGTCGCGTTAACCATGGCTCGTCGAGCCTTGGCTGCGGCCAGTGGATTCGATGTGGCTGATGTCGTGTTCACATCGGGCGGCACGGAGTCGAACAACTTGGGCACGACAGGTGTTCTCGGCATCGCGAGCCAAAACTCGCCGCTGGGCATCGCTCACGCCGTGACCACAGCCATAGAACACCCGAGCGTGCTCGAACCACTCCGCGCTCTGGAAGCGAGCGGGCACTTGGCGCTCACCGTGTTGCCCGTGGACGGCGAAGGGCGCATCCAACCCGCTCAGGTTTGGGAGGCAATCCAACCGCAAACCCGCCTGCTCACACTGATGGCCGCAAACAATGAGACGGGTGTTCGCCTCCCCACCCAAGCCGTGGGAGATGCCCTGCATGCGGCTCGCTGGGGCAAAGACGCGGTGGGGGACGTCCTACCGGGACTCTCACCCTCCGTGACCTTGGAAGCATTGCGTGCCCTCCATTTCCACGTGGACGGGGTTCAAGCCTTCGGCAAACTCCGGCTGTCGGATTGGACTTCACCCGGAATCGACTCCCTGAGTCTCTGCGGCCACAAGCTCGGCGGGCTCGGAGGAACGGGTGCGCTGTGTCTGCGCCGCGGACGACGTTACCTTCCTGGCCTTCGCGGAGGCGCCCAAGAAAAGAACCGTCGAGCCGGCAGCGAGAACTTTGCGGGCATCCTAAGCTTCGGATTCCTTGCCGATGCCAT
>JBIKVI010000394.1:0-3535 GCA_044356935.1 Silvanigrellaceae bacterium
GCGAGGGCGTCCGCAGCAATGTCTGTTCGCTCGCAATCCAATAACGAAACTCTGTCACACAGGTCAAACGGCGGGCTTACGCCTCAAGTTACAGGCCCTGCCTGGGGGGCCTCGTGACACAGGCCGGGCTTCCCTGTTACGCCCCACAAAAAAAATGAAAGAAACGAAAAAAACCCGCTCGTGAGAGCGGGCTTGTGTCTTCGGCGAAAGAGGGGTGGTGGGAGGAATAGGATTCGAACCTATGAAGTCGTATGACAGCAGATTTACAGTCTGCCCCGGTTGGCCACTTCGGTATCCTCCCACGCGGGCCTTTCGGCGAGGTTTCTTCCTAGCCAAGCGGGACCGTGTTTGTCAAGGCTCAAGGCCGGAAGCGCTCGGGCCGAACGCCGCGCCATTCGAACACCACGTTATCGGCGAGCTTCTGCGCCAGCGCGAAGTGTTCTTGTGTGCGTACTGTCCAAACCAAGAGGGGCCTGCCGCGCCCATCGGCTTTCACCGCATCGCGCAAGGCGGTGTTGAGGTCGGCGACATTGTAGGAAATGAAGTCGGCCGCACGTGCCTCCGGTGAGGTAAGGTTCGCGTGGGCCTGTGCTTGGGCCGCCGAAAGGAACGGGAAGTCGCCATCGCGTTCGTAATTGCAGGCGAGCAGCCCCACGGGGCCAGGGGCGCCTGCTTGGCGCAGGCGTGCCAGAGTGCCTGGGTTGAACGACTTGAAGCACAGCGGACCCTCGTAGCCACGGCAGGCCGCGACGACGGCCTCCTCCAGTCGGCCATCGTGGTGGAAGCCGCTCCGCGCATCGAAGCTCTTGAGTTCCACCACCAGGGGAACCGCGCCTCCCACGAGGGAAAGGACGTCTTTGAAGCTTGGCACGCCTTGGGCCGTCCCAAGGAGCCTTAGGGCGCGTAACTGTGCCAGGGGTGTTTCCTTGAGGGCGCCAGGTACACCGCAAAGGCGCGAGGTGTCGTCGTCGTGGAAGGCGACGACGTCGTCGTCCGAGGTGAGGGCGACGTCGAGCTCGATGCCGAAACCAGCGGCCTTTGCTGCCGCAAAAGCCCCCAAGGAGTTTTCGGGATGCGGGCCGGCGTTGTCGAAAAGCCCACGGTGCGCGAAGGGGAGGGCGAGGAGGACGTCGGCGTCACGGGGCCGAGGTGCGTTGGGCATGCGTGGCGTTCTCCCTCAGGAAGAGGAACAGGATGGTGAGCGCTTTTTTGCGGATGGCGTCGCGCTCAATGAACAGGTCGTGGAATGCGTCGGGAAATCTCGCCCTCAGCGTCCACTCACCGAGGCCATCGAAGGCGCGGTTGGCGGAAACGTCGAGCACGGAATCTGCGCCGGCCTCGAGGACCAAGACGGGGCAAGTGAACTTGTGGAGGGCTTTGGGTCTCAGGAGTGGAGCGGTGGCTTCGAGGGCGCTGAGCATCCAGCGGTTGCTCGGGGGCCCAAGGCGCAGGGTGGGATGGTCGCGCAGGAGGCTGCGGTAGTGGGCCAGGCGAACGTCGCAGCGCGTGAGGTCGGCACCATACGACTCCACGTCGAGCCGCTCATTCACCACGCTCCGTTCACCCCAACCGAGGGCGCAGCGCAGGCGGACCATGCCGTGGACGAGCCAGTTCGGGAGGCCCCCAAATCGTATGCGCAGCATGGGCGAAGAGAAGACGATTCCCCGCAGCGGCGGGGAGTGGCGCAGGACGTAAGACGACGCGATGGCGGCTCCCATGGAGTGGGCCATCAGGAAGAGGTCGGGACCTGCGCGCTTGGCGACGACGTTTTCCATGAGCGCGGCCAGGTCGACGACGTAGTCGTCGAAAGACTCCACATGACCGAGTTCACTGTCTTTGGAGAGCCGTTCCGAATAGCCTTGGCCGCGGTGATCGAGTGTGTACACAGACACGCCCGCTTGGTGGAGGTCGAAGAGCGTCTCGGCGTACTTGTGATGCGACTCTGTTCGGCCGGGCAGCAGGACGAGCGACGCCACCTCGCGCGGGTGGGGAAAGGCCAGCGCATGGATGCGCCTACCCCCATGGCCCACGAAGGACACCACTTCGCCTGACTGATAGTGCGGCAAGAAGTGTGTCGAGTAGAGTTGGGCGTAGCGTGAGGAGCGATCGCCCAGGGGAACGCCAAGTTGGAGCATCAGAGCCAAAACTCTTCAGACGTGGCGAAAACGTGCGCGAGCTTGCGGGCTACCTCGGGCGTCATGCGTTGATGGCCCCGCGCCAGGGCGTGGGCCTCGCTTGGCGGCAAGCCTATGGCGTCGGCGAGATCACGGGTGGTCCATCCGCGCTGGTCCAATTCGTGGGAGAGCACGGTGCGTCGGCCGTGGGCGTGGCCAGATGAGGGGCTGGCAGCCAAAGCGCCTGGAGGTGAGTCGTCGTCCGACGACGCGAAAAGAGACCCGCGCGCGCGCGCGAGGAACCCCGGTGGGAGGCGCCCATTGAGCTCGCGCATGGCCAATCGCACGAGCGCGTCCTCGTCGAGAAAGAGGTCGGGGTTGGGTGCGACCTGTTCCCCATCGCCCAGCGGCGAAGTGCGACGGTTGGATTCGGCGGGTCCGGAAGGACGGGACTTCTTCATGCTGCGATCCTCGGGGCCATGGGAAAACCATGCCCGCTCGATGCAGCGGACGCAAGCCGGCGCGAGTTCACCGCGTGCAGGGCGCTTTAGTCGCGGCAGTCGGCCGCGCCCATGACGCTCATGCGGGAATCCATGAGGCCGGCGTCGTTCATGCTGACGATGACGTCGAAGGCGGAAACGGGTTTGGCGAACACGAAGCAGACCTTGAAGTCGCTGGTTTGCGGGCTGCGAACGATTTTGTACTCGCGCAGGTTTCCTTCGCCGAATGCGGTGCCGATGGCCGCGTTGAGTGCATCGTAGGCGGGCTGGTTAGTTCCCATGCCGGGGGCGGTGCCGAAGGTAACCCAGAAGCCGGGCGATACGCGGCGAACCGCGAATGCGGACGAAGCCACGGAGGACGCTGCCAGGGCGAGGGCCAGGACCGAAAGACGTGCCTTCATAGCGGAATCTCCTTTGAGAGAATGGACCGTCTGCGGGTGCAGATTGCCACTGGCTTAACGAGGAACAGCCCCAGAGGCAATGAAAGACTGACCAAGTTTTCATCACTTCCTCACGAATCCCACGCGGCCCTCCCCGCGCGTAAGGAAACGCTTAGTCGCGGCAGTCGAGCGTGCTCGTCACGCCGATGCGGGAGTCCATGAGCCCCGACGCCGTGAGTTCGGCCAGAACGTTGAAGGCGGACCCGGACTCAGCGAAGACGAAACACACTTTGCGCTCGCCTTCGCGACCGTAGGGAACGAGTTTGTACTCGCGCAGATTCCCCTCGTCGAGAGCACTCGAAATGGCAGTCTCGAGGGCTTCGTACGCGGGAGTGTTGATGCCTTCGCCAATCAAGCGGAAGTCGACCCAAAATCCTGGAGGCACGCGACGATCGCCAGCGGTTACGGCTCCGGCGAGGGCCAGGGTTGACGTTGCGAGCGACGAGGCAACGAGCGCGAAGCTCAGGAAGGAAACGCGGGA
>JBIKVI010000395.1:0-3523 GCA_044356935.1 Silvanigrellaceae bacterium
GACGTTCTTGCGCGCCATGCTCGATGGGAATTGGGGAGGCACCATGGTGCTCACCGAGCCCGAGGCGGGATCGGACGTCGGGGCTGGCCGCGCGCGCGCCAAGCATATCGAAGGCGACCTCTACGACATCGAGGGCGTCAAGCGGTTCATAACCAGCGGCGATTGGGATGCCACCGAGAACATCGTTCACCTCGTCCTCGCACGCCCCGAAGGCGCGGGTCCTGGCACCAAAGGACAGTCGCTGTTCATCGTTCCGAAGTTCTGGGTGAACGCCGACGGATCCCTTGGCGAGCGCAACGGAGCTTATTGCAGGAACCTCGAGAAGAAGATGGGCATCAAGGGTTCTGCCACCTGCGAGATGACCTTCGGCGGAGCGGGCAAGACTCCCGCGCGGGGCCTTCTCGTTGGCAACGTCCACGACGGCATTCGACAGATGTTCCTTATGATAGAGCACGCGCGCATGGCCGTGGGCACCAAGAGCATGAGCACTCTCTCGACCGCCTACCTCAATGCCCTCGAGTACGCGAAATCGCGCGTCCAAGGCCCCGATCTCGCCAAGGCCGCGGACAAATCCTCCCCGCGCGTGCGCATCATCGAGCACCCCGACGTTCGGCGCATGCTCATGGAACTCAAGGCGCACGCCGAGGGCATGCGCGCCCTCTGCATGTTCACCGCCACCACGCGCGACACCGTGGAAATCCTCAAGGAAACGGACCACGAGGGCGCCAAGGCTTGGGAGAGCGTCAACGATTTGCTCCTGCCGCTCGTGAAAGGATACTGCTCCGACCGCACCTTCGATCTCCTCGGCACCGCGCTGCAGATTTTCGGAGGCTCTGGATATTGCCAGGACTATCCCATCGAGCAGTATATCCGCGACCAGAAGATCGACACCCTCTATGAGGGAACCACCCACATCCAGGCTTTGGATCTCCTGTTCCGAAAGATACTCAAGGACGGCGGCAAGACCCTTAAGGGAACCCTCGCCCAGGCCGTGACGTTCGTTTCGTCGGAGCGTGGGGGCGCCGCACTGGCCGCCGAACGCGCGGCCGTGGGCAAGGCCCTGGCCGATTGCGAAGGGCTCTTCGGGGCGCTGCAGAAGAAGATGGCCGACGACCTCTATCACGCTGGATTCCAGGCAAACAGAGTCCTCTACGCGTTGTCGGAAACCATCATCGGATGGTTGCTCGTGGAACAGGCCGCCGTGGCTCTCGAGGCACTCGCCAAGACAGCCAACACCGACGACAAGGCATTTTACGCCGGCAAGGTGGCTTCGGCGAAGTACTTCGCACACGAAGTGCTGCCTCGCGTAACGCTGCTCAAGAAGCTCGTGGAGAACGGGACCACCGATTTGCGCGGGTTGCCCGAAGCCGCGTTCTGAAGCCCGGACTGGAGCCGTCTTCGTGAAGTTACAGTACCGTTAAGGTGCTGCCCCGGCCTCGACCCGCGCGAACGCGTCCTCTCCCCGCTGCACGACGCGTTCCCAACCGGCTCGACCCGCTGCGGCGAGATCAGCAATGGACGCGCGCGCGCCCTCGAGTGCAGCCGCTGCAGGAGAGTTGGCGTAGAACCCTGTGCGCGGCGTTACGAAGCGGGGCCCGAGTCTCTGCGCCAAGGTCGGCTCGTCGAGGGGCTCCACCGCGCCGAAAGGCACGTCGAGGAAGGTGAGCTCGTTTCGCGGTACCAAGGACGGCGGCAGGGCGGAGACCACCGCAAGGGTGTCTTTCCACGCGCGGACCTCCGCGAGGTAACCGCGCTCAAGGTCAACCCACGCGAAGGCGTCGAGAGACGCGCGTCGCGATGCATCCGAATCTGCACCTCCATCCGCATCGGTGTCACGCGTGGCTCCGCCGCCGCCGCCCATCCATGCCGCGAGGTCGCCCACGAGCGCGCCCGCCCTTGCATGCGCCCGCTCGGCTCGCTTCAAGCGAGTGTCGAGGGCGTGGGCCATCTCGTGGACGAAATAGGTGAAGAATTTCCCGCGATCGACCGAGCCAAGCCGCACGAAAACCGCGCCAGAACCGCGATCGAATCCAGCAGGCAGAGAAGGGCCCGTGGCGGGCCACTCGGCGAACACCCGGAATCCGGGAATGTACGACGTGCCGAAGGTTTCGGTGACGCGCGCGGCGAAGGCGCGGGGAGCTTCGGCCCCGGAACTGGCCAAAGCCGCGATTCCCCCCGCATAGAAACGAGACGCAACGGCTTCGCGCAAGCGAGCGGCGAAGGTCGCGTCGCGCCCGCACGTGGGAGGGGGGAGAGGTCGACCAGCGAGGAAGTCTGCGAAGGCTGCATCGGCGCGTTGGGCCAGCCGGGCATCGGCCAACGCAATGGCCTGCTCGCGGGCCGCCTCGCTGGAGGCGGGGCCGGTGCGCGAGTCCACGAAAGCGCGCTCCAGAATACGGAGATCATCTGGGCATGCGGTGGGTGCTCCTTCACTCGCGAAGGCAGTGCTCGCAGCAGTCGCGGCAAGGAGCGCCACACCGCCCCGCATGTTAGCGAGCTCCCGTGGAAGCGGAGAGGCACGAGACGAACGCTTCCGAGTTCCACGTAATGACCGTGGGGCAGTTATTCAAGGAGTTGCGGAAGGGAACGCGCGCACCATGGTCTATGTGGGGGAAAACACGCTCATCGCAGAGCGCGTGCGCAAAGCGGCACCGGTCCTCGCGCGTCATCCCGTGCTACGCGCCAACGCGTTCGCAACCCTCCGGAAGGCGTCGGCCCTGAACGTCCTGCGGACCGGGGGTCCCCTCCCTTCGGCACTGGAGGCCGAGCCCACGCCGCGACTGTCGCCTTACGACGACTTGGCCCTGCGTTTCGCGGCGTGGCTGGAGGAGGTGGCTTTGGCGCGCGCGTCTGCGGGGGGAGTCGCTCCGGCGGATCCGTGCATGGCCAGCGCAGGCATCGCGGCCCTGCGCGTCGAGGGCCGTGCCGCGGGGCTGCACGAGTTCGCGCGCGAGTGCTCGCTTTGGGAGGGAATCCTTTCCCTCGGGGGCGATGGAGGCGTGACCACCGCCCTCGGAACGCCGTTCTCCGGATTTTTCGAGTACGCGAGCCGCGTGGCGTCTTGGGCGCGGATCGAGGGGCGCTTAGGGGAGGGCATCGGTAGCGTCCTGCTGAGTGATGTTAACTTAGTGGAATCCTCTCTCTCACCCGACTTGGCCACCACTGCGGTTGATCCGTGGGCCGACGCCGGGTTCGCGCCCGCTCTCGCCCGGATGCTCGCCGTGCTCTGCTCCGACGTTCATAGGCCGGCGACCATCGAACGCCTCTTCCTCGAAACCCATCCCGACGCGCATTTTCAACCCGGATCGTCGCCGCAGGCCGTGCATACGACCCTTTCTCGACTGCGCGCCGCCTTTGAAGCCCGCGGGTGGGATTGGATGATAGAGGGAACACCCGGCGTCGGATTCCGCCTCCGCGCGCGCACTCCCGCGCTCGTTTTGCCCGGGCGCCATGCGATCTCATCGCACGTGGTCAACGGCTCCGACGGAGGACTGTGCGCCCTCATTGCCGTTCGTTTCGCTGG
>JBIKVI010000396.1:0-3520 GCA_044356935.1 Silvanigrellaceae bacterium
TCCTGACTTCGCAGAAATCCTCGCTCGAGGCGGCGGTCCCGACGATCTTCCCGCGGCGCTTCGTGAGACGTTTTTCGGCGCGCGCATCGACGGCCTCCTCACGCCCAAGGGTTTCTTCTCGCTCAAGCCACCCGACGCCGCGGCGCGCGACGCCAACCGCATCCTTGCCGCCAAGGCCCGTGCGCGCGGCGAGACCCTAGAAATCAAGCCCGTGCGAGTCAACGGGCTCTCGTTCGTCGACTGGTTCGCGCCCGGGATGATAGGGCTCACGGTTCTCACCGGCGGGCTCTTCGGTACGAGTTTTCGCCTTACGAGCGATCGCGAGAAGGGATTGTTCCGACGCTTCATGCTCACGCCGTTCCGCCGCTCCGACTACGTGCTCGGGTTCGTGGCGTCGCGCGGCGTTTTCGTGGTCGCACAGGCCGTGCTCTTAGCGCTCCTGTTTCGTTTGCTGTTCGGGTTCACGGTGCATGGCTCCTTTGCCTTGTTCGTGGGACTGGTCGTCGCTGGGTCGTTGGCCTCGAACCTGCTCGGGGCGGCCATCGCGTCGCGCATCCGGCGCAGCGAGGTGGCCGGCGGTGTGGGTAACGTGATTTTCTTCCCGATGATGTTCCTTTCGGGCGTGTATTTCCGCACGGAAAGCTTCCCTCCTTGGCTCAAGTCCATCACCGACTGGTTCTCCCTGTCCGCGTTGAATTCCGCGTTGCGCAAAGTCGCGAATGAGGGGCTCGGCGTGGGCGCCATCGGCTTCGAGATTGGCGTCCTCGCCGCATGGTGTGGTGCCTGCCTGGCGTTCACAGTTGCCTTCTTCGATTGGGGAGCTGAGGGTTGACCTCAAACTCTTGCAACCATCCTCGCATTATGCCTCGAAAAAACATCAGCCAGGCGTTCCGCGGCGGTCTTGCTGCGCACGTCGAGCAGCACCGCGAGGTTGCCCGGTCGAAAACTCCTCCACATGTGCTGGCGCTGCGACTCCGTGCGGCTCGCGCCGATGAATATTCCCGCGAGGAAACCGAAGACTCCCAGACCAGGAGTCGACAACAACATGAGGGTTCCAGTGGGAATGTCCGTAAAGGTCGGCAGGCGTCCCAAAGTGTTCCCAATGAGCGCGCCCAAGAGAAGGCCGCCAAAAGTGTAGGCGAAGGTTTCGGCGCGCATGCTGGTGCCCGCAAACGGAATGTCGTCCTCGTCCTCCACCGAGCGGAGAGTCTGAAGGTTCTCCGACTCATTGATGAGGCCCTTCTCCTCGGCCTCGACGTAGGCGTCCTTGTAGTCGTTCTCGTCCTCGAACAGGGCGTACATGTGGATCGTCATTCTCGACTCCCCCTTTAGGCTCGAGGGCCTCAAAGCTAACCTCACGAGGCGGACCGCGAGTGGGTTCGCATCGCATCTATGGCCGCTAGGTAAACATGTTTCCCCACGGGTGGAACGTAACACCAGCCACCTCGTGCGTTCCATTCTTAGTCGGAGTGCCGAGGGAACATGAGGTAGCGTGCGCGAGCATCGCCTATACGGCGGCTACACCCGCGGCAGGAGACCGGGGCAGGTTCATTGTGAATGTGGTGCCTTCAGCCGCCGAGGAGGTGACCTCAATGGTGCCGCCGTGCGCGGTCACGATTTCACTTGCGATGAAGAGGCCCAATCCCAAGCCGTCTGCATTCTCACTCACCGTTCCGTCCGTCCGGCATCGTGCCAAGGGATTGAAAATCCTGCGCTGCTCGTTCTCGGGGATGGGTTTGCCCGTGTTGTGGATCCGCAGCGCGATGCTTTCGCCGGCCTCGAGTCCCCGGACGCTCACCTGAGAATCATGACTTCCGTGCTGCATCGCGTTGGCGATGAGGTTCGAAAGCGCCTGTGCGAGCCTATCGCAATCCCACTCCCCGCGGAGTTCTCCTTGCGAATCGAAATGGATGTCGCGCCCGGGCCGCCCGGCCCGGAGTTCCGAAACCACCTGGCGGCAAACGGGACCCAAGTCTGCCTCCACGCGCACAACCGGAATTCCCGCCCCGAGGCGCGATCGGGTGAGGTCGAGGAGATCGCTTATCATGCGGTTCATGCGTTCCGCGCTGCGCTGGATTTGCGCGGCGATGCTCCTGGTTGTTTCGTCTTCGGATCGCGCGAGGAATGACGCGCCCATGGTGACGGCACCGAGCGGGTTGCGAAGGTCGTGACCCAGGATGCCGACGAACTGGTCGCGGGTGCTCTGCACCGTCTCCGCGTACTGGGTCGTCGATATGGAGAGGGCCTCGTCGATTGATTCGTTGAAGCGAGTGACGTCGTCTTGTGCCGTTCCTTGGTCACCACCTTGCTCCGCCTCCCACAGCCGGAGGACGCTGGCGCGCAGCGCCCTGAACTCCGATACCAATTGGGTCAGGTTGAGCCCGCTCTCGAGCCGCTCCGAGGCGTGCTGGCGTCCGGCTTTGGCGAGGATGCTCGTATACGCGTTCCCGGTGGATTTCTCGCGCTGCTGGGTGTCGCTTTGGGGAGTGGTCATGTCCATGACCACCGCTGTCAAAATCTCATTCGCGTGATCCGTGAGTTCCTGTTCCGTCATGCCTTCGGCCCAAGGGCGCATGGTTCCCGCGAACGCCACCCACTGCGCGATGATGCTGTCGTGGTTCGCACTAATGAACTGCGCGAGGCGCATGGCTCTCCCTTCTTCCTTTTTTCGTCGCCTATTGCATTTCGCTCGTCGACAGCCGCCCCTGGCGGCACGATTCCACGCTCCTGCCCTCTGCGTCAAGAACGTTTAACCAGATCGGAGCGATTCACGGCCTGCGTCGTGGGGCCGCTTCTTGTCGCGCTTGGTTCGCTTCAATCGTGCCTATTTCCGAACTATTCCTCACGCATGCATGCGGCTGGCTCGAGGCGAGCGGCACGCAAGGCAGGGATGAATCCAAATCCGATTCCGCACGCGAAGCTTACAAGAAGCCCAATGACCATGCCTTCCGGCGCGAAAACGGGCTTGAAGGGTCCGAGGTTAGGCTGCACGACGGCGAGCGCGAGGGCGAGCGCGTTTGCGACGACGAGGCCCACGATGATGCCCGCGGTTCCTGCGAGAACGCAGAGGGTGACGCTCTCCACCAGGAATTGATTCCGCACGTGGCGCGGACGCGCGCCCTGGCTCTTCAGGATGCCGATTTCACGCACCCGTTCGGTGACGGTGACAATCATGATGTTGAAGATGCCAATTCCACCCACAACGATGCACAGCGCGCCGATGAATCCGGTGAGTGCCTGGATGATAAGCATGAATCCCCGAATTTTCTCGATAGTCTCTGCGGGAATCCCCGACGAGAACGCGGCTTTGGCATCGACGCGGGAGGTGAGGTAGTTGGTCACGTGATCGGCGAGCCAGCGCGGGTCGACGTCCTTCTCGGGCAGGATGCTAAAGAAGGAAACGGTGCGCGCGCCCATGGACTTGAGCATCGTGCTCGCGGGAACGTAGAGGCGATCGTTGGCATCGCGCTGCCCGAAGGTGGTGTCGCGCTCGCGTAGCACGCCCACGACGCGCAGGTTA
>JBIKVI010000397.1:0-3510 GCA_044356935.1 Silvanigrellaceae bacterium
CTCCAGCGCGCGGTATCGTGGCAAAAAGAAACCGTCCTCCTTAAGTTTCTGCAGGACTCTTTGCGCGGGAATCTCTCGGCCGTGGCGGAGGGCCAGCTCCTAGGCCAAGGCCGCTTCCATCTTCACATCCTCAAGGTTGACGCCAACAGAGTGCGCGTCAAGGTGACGACCCACCAGTCCATGGAAGCCAAAGCAAGCGCCGGAGTCCGCCTGAGCGCCTCCAACAGGTATGTCTTCTTCCCGGGAACACGGTACCAAAAGCTCAAGGGGCTCAAAGCCGTCAAAGAGTTCCGCAAGCCAACCCGCCTCCTGGATTTGGCCCGAAAGTCGCGCGACGTGCGGGATCTCGTTGCCAACGAGCTCCTCGCCGGCTTCGAATACGTCGACCGCGCCTCAGCGGAGCGGGATCTCGGCCTCGCCGCTGCCCCGGCGTCGGCGGCGCGCTTGGTGAAGGGCGCTTCCGACGCCGTCGACGAGTTTGTGGAAGCCGCGGACGCGCTCAACGAGGGCATCGACGAGCTCAACAAACGCACTACGGTCCGCATCAACAAAGAAATCGGGGAGATCAACACCAAGTTCTTCGACCCCATCCAACCCTTCGTCGACAAGACCATCGACTTTAGCGCGGCAGTTGACCTGAGCGGCGCCTTCGCCGCTGGTGTGCGCCTCGTGGCTGACTATGTCGTCGACCTCTCCACCGAAGAGGGCCGCGCCGCCTACGAACGAATGGTCACGGGGCGCGTCGTCATGCAAGCGAGCGAAGGCGTGTTGAGCAAATGGAAACTCAAGGGCGCGGCACTCTCCGACTTCACCGCCGTCGACGAGCTGTCCGACCGCGACGCCCTCAAGCCTGAGGGCGAGCGCCGGGCCGTGCGCCAAGCACAGGTCATCAATACCTTCGCCAGAGGCGACATTGGGCTCACTTTCCGCATCCTCGATGCCTCACGGGGCTTCGTGGAACGTTGGAAGGAAAACGACGTCGCCATCGGCGGCGATGGAGCCGACCTGCGCCACAAACTGCGAACATGGGAGTTCGAGAACTCGCTCAATGTCGTTGGGGTAGACTCCGAGTCGAAAAGCAGCGGCGTACTTTATCCAACCGACGACAAAAAACGCGCCATCGGCTATGGCAACTACTTCTACACTTGGAAGCGGCGTTTCCCACCTCAGCACGCAACGCCCGTGCGGGACAGCCTGACGCAAGCGACGACGGTCCTCGGACCCACGGCCATCCTCCTTGGACTCGCAGACATCTACGATGGTGAAGTGCCCGGGGGCACCCACGTCGACATCTCCGTGACCTATCTTCCAAGCGCGCTCGAAAGCTTCTTCGATCCGACGACCTCCGAAGAAGCGCACTGGAAGGCGTTCTCGCGCGCACTAGGCGGCTGGAATCAAAGCGTGGACAATCCCGCGACCCTGCAACGCAACATCCTCGTGAATCCGTTGGCGCCAGCACTCTCGTCGCTCGGCGCTAAGTACTGCAAGGCGCTCCCCTGGGACGTCGGCCCCACCTGGTGCCGCGCCTTCCAGAATCGATTCCTCGATGCATGGAAGAAGGCCGCAGTGGCCAAGCGCGCCGATGGCCAGCTCGACTTCGAAAAGCGCCTGCAATTCCTGGAGGCGCATTTCGACTTCGGGTTCCTCGCCAACAAGATGGGAGGCGACCTCATCTCCCGTTACTTCAACGAACTCATGTACGAGAAGCACGGGGCCGCATGGCTCCCGTTCGTGGTGCTTCGCGTCGACTTCGAGAACTCAACCGAGGACTCGGGCGTCGCCAATCCGGACTTCGCCTTCGGCGCCGATCCCGCCGGTGAAGTCGTCGAGGCCCTGAGCGAATCGCTCCGCTGATGACCCGAAGCCCGCGCCATGCCGAGGGCACGATTTCCGTCAGGCGAGCTTGGCGTCGCGGAAGGCTTGGATGTGCTTCAAGTAGGCCGCCACGGACTTGTGTTCCTTGACGACGATGCGCACCGTGACGTCGCTGGTGGATTTGCTCATCTTCAGCTCGGGGACGAGCGTGAGTTCACCGAGTGCCTCCACCCACTTCGAGGTGTCCACGCCCTTGCTATTTTGCATTGCCTTGAGCTGCGCGAAGCTCACGTTGAGGGATTCGTAGCCGCTCGTCGCGGCCTGCTCCACCATGAGCGAGAACATGGCCACCGCGTCGGCGGACAGGAACGGCTTGATGGGCTTGAACGTGCGCGAGAAACCGGCGAAGAAATCCACGAAATGGGTGAGCGTTCCTTTGTTGGGGAACGTCAGCATGACGCGCTTTGCCATGTCTTGCTTGCGGACCACGAATTTGGTCTGCTCGGCGACAGCGACGATGCGATCGAAAAGCTCCGCGTCCTCGCCCGCGAGGTCGGTCCAGAGTGCCTTAGCGGCGTCGAGCGGCAGGAGGACCGACGTTCCCTCCTTCACCCCCTCCTTGGCGAGGGCCATGAGAAGGATGCGCAGCGTTCGCACGACATGCTGGAAAGGGTGTTTCTGGTTGGGGAGCACCATGGCCCCCCCGCCTTCGCGCTCGATTTGCGCCTCGAGCTCCTGAAGCTTCTCGTTGGTCTGGCGCAGCCTGCCTACGAGGCTCTGCATCATCGCCACCATCCACTTGGGCACCTGCGAGAGCAGCTTCTCGAAGTCCGCCTTCGTAACGACGGTCACTTCCGTGGGGGCGAGCGCACGCACGCTGGCGCTGCGCGGTTTGGCGTCGAAGAAGGCCATCTCACCCACGATGGCCCCATCGGTGAGGGAGGCGAGCTGAACTTCGTCTGCCCCCTTGGTGAAATACACCTTCAGCTTGCCTTTGCGGACGATGTACATGCAGTCCGCCGGGTCGCCCAGCTTGAAGACGATCTCGTTTTCCTTGAGAGTCTTGTTACTTCCCGCCAAGGACCCCCCCCCCGATGCTCAGCTCACATTCTGGACGCGTTCGCCGATACACCGATGGGCCTCTGGCGAAGGGGCCGACAAGACTCTGACTCGTGTGGAGGCGGACCGCAAGGATGCAAAAACACAATGGAACATCCCGCGATGCCGCCGTCGGCATCCCGACCCCGGCCATCTTGGTCGAAGACCAGATATCGATGCGCAAAGCGCTCCGACGGATGCTCGACGCGAGCCGCCTCTTCTCGGTGGAGGAGTTCGGCTCCGCGCGTGACGCTATAGAGTACCTCAAGACCCACCCCGTCGACCTGGTGATCTCCGACATTTACTTGCCCAAGGGCAGCGGAATGGACGTTCTCAGGTACGTGCGCACGCGCCCCATCGGCAACGACGTGCCCGTCATCTTCGTGACGGGCGAAGCGACCAAGGACGACATCGTCCAGGCCGTCGATCTCGGCGTCACCGATTACCTCATCAAGCCATTCGAGCCGCCAGACTTCATCACCAAGGCCCGCACCGTGGTCGAGAAGTTCCGGAACCCCTCGCCGAGGGTGAAGCGTTTGCGGGAAGCGGAGTCGCTCTTCTTCCTCGGTCGCCTCGAGGAGGCCGTCGGGATGTTCG
>JBIKVI010000398.1:0-3505 GCA_044356935.1 Silvanigrellaceae bacterium
GCTGTTTGGCCTCCTATCTCGAACCCCATGCCAGCGAATCCCGGGATGGCATTGACGTCGGTGCGGTCAGTTGCCACGGGCAAAGGCACTGGGGCGGGCGCCATTTGGGGTAGATTTTCCCTAGGGGTGCTTGCAGCTCCCCCGGAAGAGGCGCTTGCAGCTCCCCCGGAAGGGGGGCTTAGAACCAAGGGAGTGGTGGCAGCGAGCTCGCCCAAATTCCAGTTCGGGACAACAACATTCAGGTCGCTCGGGGGCTGCTCGCTTGCCCCTTGAACGGCTATGCTGTCGTCGTTGGGAGTTCCGGAAAGGGGTACTTCGTGAACCTCCCGCGCGGAGATCTCTCCCCTGTCCCCCAAGGGCATCGACAGGAGCCCTTCGCCGCGTCCAGGGCCGTTGTCGGCATTGGTTGTCACCCGAACTCCCCAGTGACCCGCGAGAGGAATGTCGGAGGTGCTTTGGAGATCTCCCACGTGCGACGCTAGGTTGGGGAGCAACGCAGAGCGCGCAACAACTGTGGTCTGCGCAACGCGGGGTGACTCGGCCCGCGCGCCCATTCCCGTGGCCATGGAAAGGACTTCTTCCACGAACTGGTCTTTTTCGGCCGCTGCTGGAGGATGAAAAACTTCTGGGGCTTGGGGCGAAGGAGGCTCGTCGGCAAGAACGGGAAAGCCTTCACCGCTTGCACCGAGCTCCAAAGGCGCTGCAACTCCTTCATTGGCACTGGAAGCCAACGCGTCGAGGGGAGAGAACGCGGTCGGTGTTTGGGCAGAGAAGTCACCCGCCGCTCCGAGTTCCAGTGCGAACCCGGTCGGACCCTCCTCCAACGCCACGGGGGAATCGTCGAAGGAGAAAGGCTTTGCGACTGCCGTGGTGCGAGCCGATGCATCGGCGTCTGCACGTGCGTCTGCATGGGTGGCCGTGCGGTCGGCTGCCTCAGCCTCGCGCGCACGGGCATCCTGTTGGGCAATCTGTTCGGCAATCTGTTCAGCAATCTGTTCGGCCTCGACGCCCTCCAAGGACGCACTCGCCTTATCGGGCTCTTCTCCCTTGCCTGTATCGAGCGCGTCGAGTTCGAAACGGAACGTGAGATCGCCCGGCGCGTCGGCGCCGCCGGACGTTCGGGCTGGATGATGCCTCACGATGAACACGTTGCGTAAACTCCCTCGAGCGCGACTCCACCTGGTTGCTCCGACTCGCGGAAGACAAGGTGCGCATGCTCGAAGGCGGCATCGGCAGGGGAGCGCGGCAGATTAAGGCGGCGGAGGCGATGCGGGGGCCGCAACGTAACGAGCGCGTACGTCGAGGAGGGCCTCCCAGGGTTTCTCCTCGCGCAAAGCGTTGCGGAATTCCGCCATGAGATCGTGGAGGAAGGCGAGCGAGTGGATGGTGAGGAGGCGATGCACCAAAAGCTCCTCCGCGACAAAAAGGTGGCGCAGGTAGGCGCGCGAGAAGTTCCTGCAGGTGTAGCAGCGGCAAGCGGGGTCGAGTGGTCCCTCTGCCTCCCGGTGCATCGCGTTCTTCACGTGGAGCTTGCCCGTCGGGCTCACGGCGGTGCGCACGAAAACCGTCCCGTTGCGGGCGTTGCGCGTGGGCATCACGCAGTCGAACATGTCGACGCCTAGGAGGGCGCCGTCGAAAAGATCGTCGGGAGCGCCCACGCCCATGAGGTAACGCGGCTTCGTCGGCGGCATGTGGGGCATCGTTGCGCAGAGGACGCGCCGCATTTCACCTTTGGGCTCGCCCACCGAGAGGCCGCCAATGGCGTTACCCTCGAAGTCGAGCTCGGAAATGGCGCGAGCGCTGAGCGCGCGCAGATCGCCGTGCATGCCGCCCTGCACGATGCCGAATTGTCCGCGCGTGCGCGCGGTGCGGCCGGCCCGAGCGCGGGCGGCCCATCGCATGGAGCGCTCCATGGAGGCCCGAGCCTCCTCGCGTGTCGCGGGATATGGCGTGCACTCGTCGAGGACCATCTGCACGTCTGAGTCGATGTCGTCCTGGATGCCGACGACATTCTCGGGCGTGAGATGAACCTTGGCGCCATTGAGGTGATTGGCGAAACGCACGCCCGACTCGTCGAGGGAACGGATCTTGGCGAGGCTCATGACCTGGAAGCCGCCGCTGTCGGTGAGGATTGCGCCCTTCCAACCCATGAACACGTGGAGCCCCCCGAATCGTTTGAGGACCTCCATGCCGGGCCGCAGATTGAGGTGGTAGGTGTTACCGAGGATGAGGCGGTAGCCGATGTCCCAAACGTCGTCGGGAGAGAGCGCTTTCACGCTGCCCGCAGTTCCCACGGGCATAAAGGCAGGCGTCTCGAGTTCGACGCCCCCAAAACTCAGGCGGCCAAGTCGGGGGCCGACCGAGCGCGCGGCCAAGATGTCGGACGCGACCCCTTGTTCCCTTTGCAACGCAGCTTCGGTATCCAACCAACCGAGCCTCAGCTGCGAGGTGGAGAGGTCGGAAGCATCGGCCGCCTCAAAGCCCGCAGCGAGAGGCAAAACGTGTTCCTTCTCCAAGGAGAAGTGCATGGGTCCCCTTTGGGGGAACGCGGGAGTTCTCATTGCGCCGCCTCCGGACGGGTGGGAGCCGCTCCGAGGTGCGCGGGCATCGCGCCGACGAGCGTCCGACCGCTGCCGAGGGTGTCGTCGAGCAGGAGGAGATTCGCGTCGCCGTATGAGAAGAAGCGGTACTCAGCCGCGATGGCATGGGCATAAAGGGTACGCCACGCATCAACTCCCACGAGAGCTGCCACGAGCATCGCGAGCGTGCTCTGGGGCTGGTGGAAATTCGTGAGGAGCGCATCACAGAGCCTCGGTCGAATGCGCACGCCGTCGGCGCCAGGATGCAGGAAAAGTCTCGTGGAGAACCAGCGACCCGCGAGATCCTCTTGCCCGCCCTCATCGACGCGCAGGAAGCTTTCCACGGTGCGCAGGGCAGTGGTGCCAACGCAAACGAAGAGTTCGCGGGGGGACAATCCCGTGGGCTCACCCGCGGCGCCGTTGGTGCTGACTGGCCCAGGCTCGCGGCGCGAGACTTGCGCGCGGTACTCGAGCTCAGCCCGCAGGCGCGAAGCGAGTTCTGCGGGCACGCAAGCGCGCTCCTCGTGCATGGGATGATCCTCGATGTCGTCGGTTTGAACGGGTGCGAAGGTGCCTAAACCCACATGGAGGGTCACGAAGGTGAAGTCAGCGCCCGCTTCTCGGCAGGCCTCCATCACGCCCGGCGTGAAATGGAGCCCAGCGGTGGGTGCCGCGGCCGAAGCCGCGTCGCCGCCGGCATACACGGTCTGGTACCTTTGCAGATCGAGTCGCGCATGGGCGTCTCGTGCGCCATCTCGCTCCCGGTCACGTTCGATATAGGGAGGAAGCGGCATTTCGCCTTGGGCCGCAAGCAGCGCAGCGAGCGCGGCTTCGGAGCGCGGCCCCGTGTCAGCCGCCGCTCGGGTCGACGAGGCGAAGTTGGCCTCGAGAAACTCAGACGCTATCTCCACCCGCGGCGGGTCCAC
>JBIKVI010000254.1:0-6632 GCA_044356935.1 Silvanigrellaceae bacterium
GCCGCACCGGGCAATGGTGCTCCCGCGAATGGCGCTCCCGCGAATGGCGCTCCCGCGAATGGTGCTCCCGCGAATGGTGCTCCCGCGAATGGTGCACCGGGCAATGGCGCTGCCGGAAATGGATCCGCTATTCCCTAAGTTATGCGTGCTGAATAAATTCTCGCGATGGGCATCGTGCGCAGAGCCGCCATCGCGATGGGCTCGCCCAGGGTTGGTCTTTTGGGGGCTCCCTCCTCACATCCCCCAACGTTTGCAGCGTCCAGCGTCGGGTAGATCCGAACGATTGAGCGGATTCCGGGGGCATTCAGAAATCGATGCGGAGGTTTAAACCGAGCGCACCCTTCAGCGGCGCGACCAAGGGGCTCACCTGCACCACGGGCGCCAGACGCGCAGCGTCGGCCGTTGTCTCCAAGGCCCAGGCACGACTCCCTCCTTGACGCGAATCCTCGAAGCCATAGTAAGGCGCCGGTGCCGCTGGAGGGGGGCGCGTTGCGGGGCGGGAAGGCGTGTTCATGTTGAAAAGCGCCTCGGCCACGCTTCCGGCGTATCCCAATCCGAAAGCGACGAGGCCGTACATTGCGAAGTTGTTGAGTTGTGAGACGTAGGCGCTGTGGTCGTCGTCGGGCGTGCACTCTGCTCCCGACGGGACCTCGCTGCACTTTGCGCTCGTGCGCGCATAGGTGAGCGCTTGCTGGTCGTACATGTACCAAGCGGCCAGACCACCTACTTGTACCGCAGCGAATCCGATGCCCAGGCCAACATCGCCGTTTTGGAATTGTCCAACGCCGAGGGGAACGAAGGCGAGGAACATGCTCTTGCGCTTGAGGGTCGGTTGACCCGACGCATAGGGCGCTGGCTGGCCGTAGGCGTTGTATCCAGGCTGCTGCGGTGGGGGAGCATAAGCGACAGGCGGAGGCGACTGCCTCGGTTGTTGATAGGCGTAGGGGTTTTGTTGCTGCGGTGGAGGTACGGGTCTCATGGCCTGCGACTCACCATCACGGAAAAATTCGTCGGCGAGACTCTGCGAGGCCTTGGAGGGCTTGGCGCCGGGTGGGAGCGCGGAGGTGTAGTCGAGGTTCTCCTTCTCCCTGCGTTTCTTTTCGGCCTCGGCTTGCGCGCGCTTGTTGTCGGCGTCGCGCTTGGCTTTGCCCCGCGCGGCCAAGAGCGCGGCGCGACGCTCTCGCTCGCCGGCCTTCACGAGGTTTACCGTCAGGGTGAGGCGTTCGCTGGGCCTCACGTTGAAGGCGCGCGTGACCTCCTCAAAGTCTTGGGCGGAGATGGTGATCTTGTGTTCGCCGGGGTCGAGGGCGATGTCTTGGTTCGCGGTTCCAATGAAAATCCCGTTGGCGAAGACGGTCGCGTTCTGCGCGTTGGTTTTGACGTGGATGCCCGAGAAACCTTTGCGCGCTTGAGGCACCGAAGCAGCCCGCAAGTTCCGTGCGGACGCGGGAGCGCGCTTTGCCGCTGTGGGAGCCGAACGCGGCTTGAGCCGATTGAAGAGTTCGTTGATGGCCGGATCGATGACGTCCTTGGGATTGAGGCGCGCCGAGGGGTTCGCGCG
Source organism: Silvanigrellaceae bacterium (assembly GCA_044356935.1). Classification (GTDB taxonomy): domain Bacteria; phylum Bdellovibrionota_B; class Oligoflexia; order Silvanigrellales; family Silvanigrellaceae; genus JADCJN01. Next base: position 1,562 of record JBIKVI010000254.1, read on the forward strand.
AAGCACCGTCTTGAACATGGTCTCGGCTTGCGGTTTGTTCCCGAGCAGGAATTGGCAAATGCCGAGCAGTTTGCGGGCGTCCTCGAGTTGCGCCGCGGAAAGTCCGCCGCCCCGCACGATTCCCTGCAGCGCACGCGCGGCGGTAGGAATGTCGCCAACCGCATACTGTTGCCGTGCCGCGGCGAGCTTGGCTGGCGACGCCTGCGCAACCTGCGCAAACTGCGCGCCCAAGAGAGCCACCGCGAAAGGCACCGCGATTTCGCCCGCGCGCGGCACGACCCCTAAAGGGCCTCCGCGCAGCAGAGCGAACGTGATGGCTACGAGGCGTTTCATTAGGCTCGGAACTCCCTATTCCAGCGAGGCATTGATGGCAAAGTTGTCGCCACGCAAATCGACGGTACGTTTCAGTGACTTGCCATTGGAAGCCCTCGCTTTCATATCGACCATTCCTTCCGGTAAGTTGAGGATCAAAGGTCGACCCCTCAGGACGTAAGGGTCTCCGTTGACGCGAACGATCACGCCTGGACCCGAGATGTTCACGGTCAGAGTCCGGATGGGAGTCAGCGCGATGACTCCAAGCGAGAGGCTTTCCCCCGCTTCGACGAAAACCTTACGTGTCATTCCCTCGTAACGCGTTCCCGCCACGACTTGCCGCGGTATGCGTAGGAGATGCGCCCCTGGCTTAGCCTCGAAGGCTTTCGACGTCCCGTCGCGGGAAGTCTCGCCGAGGCGCGCGGGTCCCAAGTAAACAGGAACCCCACCTGGCACGGTTTGAAGGGAAACCCTCGCGGGCGTTGGCCTCGAAGCGCCCCCTGAGCGGGGAGCCGGACCTGCTGCGCCCGTGTTACTTAGACTGGCCGCGGGAACGGAAGGCGATGAGGGGGCCTGGGACCTTGCCCTCGGATCCTCGCGACGCATCGCGCTGGTCGTTTGGCGCGCCGTGGCCTTACGGGTGGTTCGGACTTCGCGGCGGGGTTCTGGCCGTTGAGTGGGCGTCGCCGAGGCTGGCGCCTTGCGCCGAGTCTCAGGGCCAGGCTTGGGACGCTGCACCCGAGATTCGGGAGTTTGGCGAGAGCGGGGCGCAGCGGGGGGCCGGGTCCGTCCAGGGTCGACCAGCGCGGGAGGAGGCTCGCGGCGCGGCGCGGTCTCCACGGGACGCGTTGGCTCGTCTCGATCCGTGCGGCCCTTTTCCCCAAGGATGAGGTAACCCAGGAAAATCGCGATGGCTGGAATGAGCACGAACAAAAGCGCTGCGGGGAAGGGGGAGTCTTCGCGTGGCGATGAGCGAGGGGAGTCGCGCCAGCTCACATCGCGGATTGTCGCGCGAAAGTCGCGCCCCCCGCCACGCGCTTCGCGATGCCCGCGTCCACCCCCGGCAGCCCCCCCGGCAGCGCCCCCGGCAGCGCCCCCGGCAGCGCCCCCAGCAGCGCCCCCGCCTCCTCCTTCGATTGGCGCTCGCGCCGGTGCCGCGGGCCCTTGGACCGGAACGGGAGCGGGTTGGACCCCGGGTCGGGGGCGGGACTGCGTCTGCGCCAGCGCCGAGCGTTGCTGTTCCCTGAGCGCCTCCGCGATCTCTCGTGGGGATCGCCAGTCCGTGGCGCGACCGAGACCTCCCCCGAGGGGTTCGGCGCCGCCGCCGGATGCTTTGCGCGCAGCGTGCTCCCGACCGGCCACCTCGCGAGGAGCAGCCTCGCGCGCGGGCGCCCTCCGTGTTTCTTTATGGGCCTCACCCCGGGAGGCCTCTATCCCCTTCGATTCGCGCGCCTCCGCGTTGCGCTGCCCGTGCTCGCGCAGGAACGCTTCGGGCGAGGCGTGGTAGGCTTCGAGTCCGCGGCGGCTGTCAGAAATCCCGTAGGCTTCGAGGAACGCGCGCAACTCGCGAAGCATTCCCTCGGCGGATGCGTAGCGCCGCGTCCTGTCGACATGGAGCGCGCGCGTTACGATGTCGGCCAGTTCGGTCGGCGCCTGCGGGCAGGCTTGCTTGAGGGAGCGGTACTTGCCCTGGCAAATCTTCATCATGACTTCGGGAGCGCTTTGACCCGTGAAGGGGAGCCGTCCTGAAAGTGCTTCGTAGAGGATGATGCCCATGGAGTAAACGTCCGACCGCGCGTCGACGTTCTCGCCCTTGACCTGCTCCGGCGAAGAGTAACTCGGGGATCCCAGGAAGTGGCCCGTCATGGTGAGTGAAGTGGATGTGTTCTTCGCGATCCCGAAGTCCATCAACTTCACCTGGCCGTCGGTGGCCGCGATCATGATGTTGTCGGGCTTCACGTCGCGGTGCACGACGTCGAGCGCGTGGGCGGAGGCGAGTCCCTTGAGCGCCTCCTCGCAGACCATGGCGCTGAACACGGCATGGTGGGGGCCTCCCGCGTCGCGGATGTGTTCCACCTGGAGTTTGTGGAAATCGCGTCCCTTGATGAGCTCTGCGACGATGTAGGTGCGTTTGTCGCTATGCGTGCCGTAATCGTAGATCTTCATCACGTTGGGATGATCGATCCGAGCCGCGATGGCGGCCTCCTGGTAGAATCGTGCGGTGAGATCGGCGTCCTTGGCGAGGTGGGGGTGGAGGATCTTGATGGCGACTTCGCGCTGCAACGTGAGATCCACGGCGCGATAGACGGTGGCCATGCCGCCGTCCCCGACCTCCGAAGTGATCTTGTATCTGCCGCTGAGGATCTCGCCTATCATGTGTGGACGCCTTGCCTCCCGAGGGGGCATCGGCAAAAATGGCCCCGAGGTCATGGCAATCCGCGGGATGGGTGTCGGCGAGCTGGCTTGGGGGGCAAAAAAAAACCGGCGGCCAAGGAGGCCACCGGGCAGCGGTGCGTCAGGAATTCCAGAGGAAACCTATGAGTTCCCGGCGCTCGAGTCGGGCTTATCGTTGGCGGCCGCGCTTGCCTGAACCTGCTTGCGGATATCTGCCTGCACGTCTTTCTTGGCGTGCTTCTTGATTTCTTCCATGATGAAGTGCTTGGTCTGGTATTGTGGGTCCTTTACGATGACCTGCTTACCCGTGCGATTCTTGAGATTGAACACGAGTGGCGCCTTGAGATTGGCGCTCATCTTCTTGGGATCCATGGGGATGGTCACGATGACTGAAATGACCGCGTCGTCGGCGTTTTCGAGCTTGAGGCCTGCGATCTCATCCTCAGTCACCTCGACGGTGTAGTCGGGCCTGAAAGTGAGCGGGCTAATGACCACGAAGGCCATGGAGCCATCATCGATGGACTGGAGCCACTTGAAAGGTGAGTCGGTGTCATGGTCGAGCAGGACGTAACGCACCAGCTCGGGGAAACCGATGAGGCCTTCCGGGAGCGTGATGTTGTCGGCATCGTCTACTTCGATTTCGCCGAAACGAGACGTCTGGACTTTCAAGCGAGCACCCTCCTGGGAACCGAAGAGTTTTCCTACGTGCGCGATCCTGGCAGGAGTTCCAAAAACTTCGCACCGAAAACAACGAATTGTGACTGTGGGGTCTGTTGCCAGGTTAAATGACATTCACGCGCTAAGCAACATCCAATTGCAGCCCGCTCCCGAACGGGTGAGCTTCGTGTCAAAGAAATGCCCGGTTCACAGGTCCGACGCGGAGAGTTGTCAATTGAATTGGGCAGCGTCGTCTGGGAATTTATAAACGAATCCAAAGAGAATTTCGGATGTCGGTGTGTTGGATAGAGATTGGGTTGAGGGAGCACCTGCGCAGACGCTTCCCGAACCGAAACCTTTTGCACGATTGCGCAGTCCGCGAACCGAAAGTTGCAATGCAGGTGAAGCGGCGTATGCGATCCCAACTTCCGCAAACGTGGATCGCGTTCCCGGGAACAACACATGACGGAGTGCCAAGGGTGGCAACGACGCACAGGCGACCTCGGCACGGGCAGCTTCCAAGGAGAGTTCGAACTGTCCAAGGCGCGCGTGCGTTTCCGCGCCGACGAAATGGCCACGTCCGCCTGAGGGAGTGAGGATGTTCTTCCAGGCCTGAGCCTTGGCGGCTATGGAAACCCGCTCGTCGGGAAAAGTCGCGCGCACGAGCAGAGAGCGGTCGCTCACGCGGTAGCGCGTTCCGTCGGGCGCAGGAGCGTCCTCAAGGTAGCGGCGCCTCCCGACAGAGAGGCTCGCCAGCCGGTTGGACGAGTCGGTGAACCAGTGCAAGCGCCAGCCCGCGCGCACCAACCACTCCACATCGGAACGCAACGTCTCCATGCCCGCCATGACTTCGGAGAGGTTACGCTCGAACAGGCGGGCCGTCGTTTCGGCCTGCTGTGGGCTGAAGACGCCGAAGGTGTCATGACGCACCGCGGTGCCGAGCTCGAAGAGCCCGCCACGATAGAGAGACGCCCGACCTTGCAATGAGACGAAGGGCCAGCGTCGCGGTGCGATGAAACCTTCGGTGTCGGGGAAGACCCCGAGCTTCAGCTGAAAGCTGCGGTAGCGTTTAAAGTCGACCCACGCTTGAGTAATGGCCACAGCGTCGACCTCGCGCGGTGGCAAGTGCACAAGGCCGCCGTCTTCGCGCAATGGGGTGGACGTCGCGATTTCGAAGGCCGCATCGACTTTGCTCCCATGATCGAGGAGCAAGAAGGCCGACGCGCCACCGATGGGTTCCATGTCTTCGTTGGCGTAGCGCGCAACGCCCAGTCGCGCGCCCGAATTGAGAATCCATGTTTCCAGCGCGAAAAGACGCTCGTGGAACACCCTGAAGCCATTCTCGAAGGCGGTTAGCCGTGAGAGGTATGGGCCCTTGGCGTGTGATTCCGGGGGGAGCGCTCGGGCTTTGTCGACGAGGTCGCGCACCAGGCGCAGTTGGCGTTCGGTGAGGACGAGCAGCGCCTGCTTTTGGGTCGTCGAGAGTGAGGTTCCGGGGCGGTAGGAATTGCCCAGCAGCGCTTCGAGGTGAGGCTCGCAAAGGGCGACCCGTTCGTGCGAGCTGTCGATTTCTGCCTGCCGCAGGGCGCCGCGCAGCGCGGCTTGGCAGGACAAGAGACCGCTGCGCAAACTGTCGAAGTAGGGCCCGGCCTTGGCGTGGTCGGGCCAAAGAAGCGCTATCGTCACAACCGCGACAACCCGCGTTACC
>JBIKVI010000318.1:0-5118 GCA_044356935.1 Silvanigrellaceae bacterium
AGAGTGCTCTCTCCTGAAAACCTCGACCCCGAGAGGGCCGTGCAGACGCGTCCGCCACCGCGCGAGCTGACAATAGTTCCCGAATTGACCTGCTCCGCTGTGAAGGCCTCGCTGGGGAAGCTGAACAAGAGGAACGGGAAGTAGAACAAACCCGCGAAATCGGAAAGCTTGCCCGCGACGAGTTGTGGGAACCACGCCGTAAGCGCACGCGGCAAGTTACTTCTTTTCGAGGAGATCGCGCACGATGACGCGCGGAACGCCAAGGGCGCGCAGCGCGGAGGCGCACACGTTGAGGATGGATTCATCGAGGTCGAAGGCGCGCTCGCCGCCCCGCAGCGAGTAGACGGGTTGGTGTGCGTCGATAAGCGCGATGGCTCCCGAGCCGAGCTCGGTTTTCATGTAGTCCACCGATGGCTGCACGTTCTCGATATAGAAGTTGAAGCGCGACAAAAGGCTGGCCTCGTCGTCGTCCGCGCGACCGCGCCCTTTGGCGCGCACGATCATCTCCTGCCGGGAGATGGACATGTGGATGACCTTCACGACGGGGATGTCCATGCGGTGCAAGAACTGTAGCAGGTGGCGAGCGGCAGCCACCGTGCGCGGGTACCCGTCGAGAATGAAGGGTCGCGACCTCAAGCCAGCCGAGTGCTCGATGTGAGCCGCGACGAATTCCTGGGTCCATCGGTCGGGCACTAGCCGGCCTGTCATCGTGCAGAACTCCAACCATTCGAGCTGGGAGGTGAACGCGTCCATCCCTCCTCTGCCGAAGTAGTTCTCGAGCTCGGGCAATAAGCCCCGCACCTTGTTGGTGAGGTGCTCGGAGGTGTCAATGCAATCGAAGATGTTCGCGTCTTTCGAGATGCGGTAGGTATCGGCCAAGAGCCGTGCATAGCTCTCGTCGTTCTTGGCCTTCTGGAAGCTCGTGCGGAGGATTTCCCCCATGCTCAAGTGGTCGGAGGGCGGGATGCTCATGACACGGCAAAGAGCCGCCGCGACCTCGCCCTTTCCGCAGCTCGAGGGACCCGTGAGAATGAGGCATCCGTGCGTCCGCATGGAGACCTTGTCGACACGCACGAGGGAGTTGGAGTCGAAGAGCGGCTTCGAGGGTTCGTTCACGGGACTCGGGTACCTCCGGGGTAGGATCAGGCGAGAAGTTCGACGCCGGCGTTTTCAAGGGCGGCGAGCGCCGCGGCCACTCGGGCTTGCTCGGCCTCCTCGAGCGGACTCATGGGGAGGCGTAGCGTGTTTTCACACAGGCCCATGCGAGCGAGTGCCCACTTGAGTGCGATGGGATTGGATGCGCAGAAGAGCTCTGTGTTGAGTGGGTAGGTGACAGCGTGCAGGCGGGCGAGGGTGGAGAAGTCGCCGGCGCGTGCGGCGCGAAGCATTCCGACCATGGCTTTGGGAATGAGGTGGCTCGTGACCGAGATAACTCCGGTGGCGCCGCACAAGAGTGCGGGAGCGAAAGTGGGATCGTCGCCAGAGAGGATTTCGACCCCGCCGCCACGTCGCGCGCGCACGGGCTCAAGACCGCGGGCAAGCTCGGTGACGACGCCCAGGTTTCCTGCGGCTTCCTTGATGGCTACGATGTTATCGTAACGCTCGAAGAGCTTGATGGCCGTAGATGGGGCAAGCGCGATTCCGGACCGACCGGGAACGTTGTAAAGGCACAGTGGCGTAACGCCCAGGGCTTCGGCCAAGGCCGAGTAGTGGGCTGTGAGACCCGCTTGTGTGGGTTTGTTGTAGTAAGGGACGACCGCCATGACGCCGTCTACGCTCTGGCCTGCCGCGCCACGGAGGGCCGCGGCGGCGAGCGAGGTTTCGATGGTGGTTCGTGTGTCGTTGGTACCCGTACCCACGTAAACGCGGAATGACTCGGTGCGATGAGCTAGCGCGGCTTTCACAAGCGTGTTCCGCTCAGCCTCGGTGAGCGTGGGGCATTCCCCCGTGGTGCCGTTGACCACCACGCCCTGCGTGCCTCCTCGTTGGAGGACAGCGAGGATCCGATCGAACGCCGCAAGGTCCAAGGCCCCCCCGCGGGTAAAGGGCGTGGCGATGGCCGTGAGCACTCCGGAGAACCGTGTCTCTGTGGGCATGGGCATTCCTTCCTGGATGGTGTCGGAGTATCTTGTACTGCTCCGGTTCCTCTTTTGCAAAGAAGCAGGTCATCATGGGTTTATGGGCATCCCAGCCGCTGCCGCGCACGCACGACGCCCTCGCCTCCCTTTGCGGAGGCGAAGGAGAAGAGGCACGCGCCCGCCTGTTGCAAGCTGCCCAGGATGGTGTCCACCCTGCGTTTCTTGGAGGTGCTCCGGTTTCGCCTTGGAATGTCGTGTTGGCCGATGCAAGTTCAACTTTGCGCACGCGGACGACGATCCATGTTTCGACCTCTGCAGTCGTCATCGGACGTGCGCGCGATGGCCGACCGCATACCCTCCTCCTCTGGCATGCTCGGGCGCGCGAATGGGTCTACCCAGGTGGTCATGCCGATGGGGACTGGTGCCTTTTGCGGTCGGCCGCGCGCGAGGTCGCCGAGGAGACGGGCCTCACCGAATTGAGCCTCCTCCACCCCGCGAGCGCTCCGCCTTGGGTGCCCGCGGCCATCCAAGTTATCGAGGTGTGTCGCGATCGCCCCGATCAAGCGCACGCGCACCTCGATGCCGTCTTCGTGTTCGAAACCCTGGACGGAGCGCCCTCTCTCGGAGGGATCCCCGAGGTCATCGTCGATCCGCGCGAAAGCGGAGGATTTCGGTGGCTGCCCTGGCCTCCCGAGGGCGAGGCGGAGGCCGACGAGTTCTGCGCGCTCCCCGAGGCCACCCGCTTGGCCCTGCGACTCCTCGATGCCGCGGGGGTCGCAGGGGGCGCCATGCCGCCGGTTCCCCTCCCCGGAGCGCACTTCCCGTAAGGAGGCTCCTTTGAGACCACGCGATCTCCCTGTTAAGTTGCCCGACGGTCCGCCGGCCGCTCCCGCCCGCCTGGGCGCGCGCGGGCGCGGCGTGGCCGAAGGAGCACACATGAACACCTCGAATCCCAAGACCAACACCGAACTCACCCCCTTCGAACGCCATGTCATCGAGGACAAAGGGACGGAGGCCCCGTGGACAGGCGAGTTCGTGTCGACGCGCGAACCCGGCACCTACCATTGCAAGCGTTGCGATGCGGCCCTTTACCGTTCCGAAGACAAGTTCGAGTCGAACTGCGGCTGGCCGTCGTTCGACGACGAAATAGTTAGCGCCGTCAGGCGTGTGGACGACGCCGACGGACAGCGCGTGGAAATCACCTGTGCGCGCTGCGACGCGCATTTAGGACACGTGTTCGCTGGCGAAGGGCATACGCCCAAGGACACCCGGCACTGCGTCAACTCCATCTCCATGACGTTCAAGCCGACGCGCACCGAGACCCTCGAAAAGGCCCTCCTCGCGTCGGGATGCTTCTGGGGCACCGAGTACCACTTCGCGCGCATGCCCGGTGTTGCGCAGACCCGCGTGGGGTTCGCCGGCGGGCATGTCTCCAACCCGTCGTATAAAGAGGTGTGCGCGGGCACCACCGGGCATCTCGAGTGCGTGGAAGTGCAGTTCAATCCTCGCACCACCACCTACGAGAAGGTGCTCAAACTCTTCTTCGAGACCCACGACTTCGGGCAGGAGGACGGACAAGGGCCCGACATCGGGCCCCAGTACCTCTCCGCAATTTTCTGCCAGGACGATGGCCAGCGTTTCATGGCGGGGCAGGTCATGGGCTGGCTGCGGGAGCGCGGGCACAAGGTGGCCACCGAGGTGCGCGGCAAGGCCGAGTTCTTCCCGGCCGAGGACTACCATCAAAAGTACTACTTCAAGACGGCCAAAACCCCCTATTGCCACGTCTACCGTAAAATCTTCCCCTGAGGGGAGTAATGGGGATGCACGGCGCGTGTTACCATGGAACGCGGTTCCACCAATTAAAGAAACTCGTGTTCACTCGGGAGGCCCCTATGGCCATACGTTCCGTTCGGGTCGCGGTCTGCGTCACGGCTCTTGTTTCTTCGGCTTCGGTAGCGTGCAAATCGCGCCAGTTCAACGAGGAGCAGGCGAGCAACAAGTCCACCATGGTTCAGATGAACGACTACGGCTCCAGGTACGTTTGGGTCAATGAGGTCGCCACGGGCCGAGTCGCGGGTGAGGACTCTTACCTCTGCTTCTGCGCGAGCCACAAGAAGGAGCTGAGCATATCGTTGCGTTCCCGCTCAGAGAAAGACCTGAGCATCACCGAGAATGCTGCCGTGTTTAGCCAGCATTTTGAGACCATGAAGCCCCTCCATGAATGGGCGAAGCGGTCTGCGTTTCCACCCGTTAGCGCCCAGCTCGTCAAGAATGCATTGGAACATAGGCAGAGAATGAGATCACTCGAACGTGATTCGACTCTGTTCGCCTTCGCCACTGGCTGGTCCGCGATGCCAGCAGTGATTGGGTTGGGATGGACTGGAACCCCTCTTGCGCTGGTAACCCTGTATACGGCGGCCTCGGCCAACGAGGCGCGGCGTTCCGCTCAGTCGACGAGAATCACGAAGCAAGAACTTGCCAAGCTCATGGCGGACGGCCTCAATGATCAGATAACGGAAAAGGTCGAAATGGACGTTGAGGATCGCATCTCTAAGAAAGATAGAACTTTCGTTCCTGCCGAGACTTCTCGTCGCGCAGAAGATTGGTCCGAACCAGTTACCAATCTTTTGATCCAAGCTGTTACGGCGGCGGAGAAAGAAATGCACGCCGACTATTTCAGAAAGAAGAACGCCATTGCACATGCCCACGGAAGTGGATCGCCCTACGGACAGATTCTGGAGTCTGTATACGGCCCCAGCGAAAATGGGAAAAGCAGGGTCCCAATCGTGGCGGAAATAGGACTTGTTGACCAGCTGCAAGACAAGAATCCATGCGCACAGCCGTTCAAGTACGCATCGAACCTGGTCTTCGACGATAGGTTCACGGAAACGGAAGGAAGGCAGTTCGACAGCGAGTAAAGTTAGCATTCGAATCGACCGAAAGGGTGGTCGAGGTGGCGGCGTGGCATGCCCGATTCCGGACGTGCGACTCCCTCAACTTTGTGGGAGAGGTCGGTCGCTGAGTGAGAATAAACTGAGAT
>JBIKVI010000115.1:0-12390 GCA_044356935.1 Silvanigrellaceae bacterium
TCTTGGCGGCCTCGCCGATTGCGGCGCCGTCGGCTGCCGCGACGGTGGCAGCTGGGAGGCCTTCTGCAAGCTTGGCCGGATTCTCGATCTCCACCGACAACCCAACGGTATAGGTCTTCTTGGGGTCATACTCCGAAGGCATGTCCACACCGAGAGGGCCTTCGAGGGGAATCTTGTTGCGGTCGGCCGCCGAAATGGCGACCGGTGCCGCATGGAAGCCCGACATGAGCACGGTGTGCTTGAGCTTCGATCCGCCCTCGCCACCGTCCTTGGTCACGAAGGACATGGGTCGCGCCCCGTCGGCCAGAGCGATGTCGCGAGGCGTGAACACGCTCGTGATGGGCGACTCACGGCTGAACTCACCGATGACCATGGGGGGACGCATGGGGTCGAGCTGCGCGAGCTGAGCGCCCAGCGGCGTGGCGCCGCGGTTGTTCACCAGGAGCGTGTCCTCGAGCTTCACGCCAAGGTCGTCGAAGAGCCGCTGCATACCTGGATCGCGGTAGGGATTCAGGGTGAGGAGCACGCGACCGCCGCGCGCAAGGACGCGCCGCAGCATATTCTCCACCACGGGCCCGTAGCTCACCGTGGCCGAACCGGCGACGACCATGTTGGCGTCGGCAGGAAGGTCGCCTGCGGTGATGTTGTGTTCCTTCACTTCGTAGGCGCGATTCTTGAGGATCTCGGCCATCTGGGCGTAGCTGCGCTCGCCGCCCTCGAAGCCCGTGGAGGGCTCCCCGCTTCCCACGAGGAAGTAAACAGTCTTCTTCGTTTTGATGAGATTGATGAGCGCGTTGGTCAGCTTGCTCTCGGTAACCTTACCCACCACCTCGGAGCGGTTGTCCTGGGAGATAAGCACGAGGCGTCCGTAGCCGGCAGGCTTCACGCGCGAGAGGAGCTGAGTGTTGGAGATATCGAGGTTGCCCATAGCAAGCTTAGGGCTCTTCTCGGCGTAGAGACGACGAAGCTGCCCGGAGTCCTCGCAGTAGCGATCCTGGGGATTCTGCGAGGGCACACACCAGATCTCGACGTCACGATCGAGCGACCCGATGTATTTCTCCGTTTCCTCGGAAAGGCTGTTCACCTTGCGTTCGGTGAGGTCGAAGGTCTTGGAGAAGCGCTCCTTGTTGAGGAGCGCGGCGAGGCCCACGATGACCGCGATACCCACCACCGAAGCCAAGATGGCCTGGGCGAAGTATTTTGGCGCGTATCGTTCGCCGTCTTCCGCGCCCTGTTCGCCGGGCTTGCCGGGCCACGGGACTACGGCCACGACCAGCGCGAGCACGCACAGGCCCATGACCACGAACGGAACGGGCTTGGCGAGCGCGCCGAGGTTTGTCCAGAGCAGGGCCGTGAGCAGGCCCGCGAAGATGACGCCGATGGCGATTTCTAACTTGTACTTTCTCATATGTCCGTCGTGCCTCCTCAGACCCGCCAACGTTTCGTTTCAAGGACCAGTCGCGAAAGGAACAGGAACAGGCCGCAGATGCCCAGGTAGATGGCCAACGACGAGGTCTTCACGACGCCGCGCACGAGGTCGTTGCCGAGCTCGAGGATGTTGACGCTACGCTGGTACCACTCGGGCGCGCCTTGCACGTAGGCCGAGAAAAGGAAAAGGATGATGAAGAAGACCGAACCGAGGTAACTGATGACCGCGTTCTTCGTGAGGGAGCCTATGAACAATCCGATGGACACGATGGCCGCGATGTTGAGCACCAGGCCGAACCAACCGGAGAGCATGACTTTGTAGTCGGGCTGAGCGAAGAGCGTCACGTACAGTGGGTAAACGAGCATGAGCAGCCCGATGACGCCGAAGTAAAGCATGATGCCCATGAACTTGCCGGCTACGATGTCCCAAGTGGAGATAGGCGCCGAAGTCTGCAGACGGTAGGTGCCCTGCGCGAGCTCCTCGCTCATCACGCGCATGGTGAAGATGGGCACGATGAAGATGTTGATGTAGTTGAGGAAGCCCGTGAGGCTGCCGAGGATTTCGCTGACCGGGTCCACCGCCTGTCCGCGGGTGATGAGCCCGAAGGTGACGATGTAGAAGAGCAGGCCGGCGACGAGGAACATGATGCACGCCGCGATCCAACCCACGGGCGTTCCGAAGAAGCCCTTGAAGTCACGCTGCGCGATGGCGAACGCTGCTTTCATTGGTGACGCACCTCCGCGTGGGTCGTTTGGTTCTGGGAGCGGATGACATCGAAGAACAGTTCCTCGATGCCCGCGTTGTGTTGCTCGATGCCGGTGACGCCGAAGCCGCCCTGGACGAGCGAGGCGTTGAGGCGCGCAACGTTTGCGTCGGCACCCTCACGCCAGAAGTCCTCGCGGAAGTCGACCACGAGGGTGGAAGCGCGAGCACCGTGGGGCCTAACGCCCGTCACGAAGCTCTTTTCACGCAGCCAAGCGAGAGCAGCCTCGGCTCCCTGGCCTTCTCCCGCGAACGAGAACAGGACCGAAGGCACGCGTGCGGCCTCCTCGGTAAGGGACGTCCTGGCGGCGATCCGCCCGTGGTTGATGATGATGACGTCGTCGCACGTGGCCTGCACCTCCGAGAGGATGTGCGAGGAGAGGATGACCGTGCGATCCTTGGCGAGCTTCCTGACCAGCTCGCGGATGTGGACGATCTGGTTGGGGTCGAGGCCTTCGGTGGGCTCATCGAGGATGAGCACTTTGGGGGCATGCACCAAGGCAGAGCAAAGGGCGACACGCTGCCGGTACCCCTTCGAGAGGTTGCCGACCACACGATCGGCCACGTCGGCCACATCGCACTCGTCGAGCACGCCATCGACCGCCGAGCGGCGCGTCGATCCGCCCAGCCCCCGGAGCTTAGCGACGTAGTCGACGAAGTCGCGGACCTTCATTTCGCGGTGCAGGGGTGGATTGTCGGGAAGGTAACCGACGACCGCCTTCACCTCCTTCGGGTTGGTCACCACGTCGTGCCCGCAGATGCGGACTTCGCCGTCCGACGGGCCAAGGAGTCCGGCAAGGATGTCCATGGTCGTGGACTTGCCGGAGCCGTTTGGGCCCAGGAACCCGCACACGCGACCTGGGCCGACCGAGAAATCGAGACCGTGCAACACCTTCCGCTCTCCGTAGAGCTTCACGAGGCCTTTGACTTCTATCATGCGTCCTCCATCAACAGGCAAACAGTGCCGTTCGCGGCAGGGGAACGGCGAATTCACCGTGCTTAACACGAACGTTTATCCAAAATCCAAAAATTCGAATCGCCAGTATATCCTGTGGGCCGAAAACCAGTCAAATTCTCAACGGAAATCGACGAACCGCCCCCGGGCCGCTCAAGTCTTCGGTAGAATCGCCGATATGCAGGCGAATATTCCATGGCCCCCTCCCACGGGGCGCCCCTCGAGCCGAACGGATGGATCATGAAACGAAAACTCGGTGACAAGTCGTTCGCCAAGCAAGTCGCAGAACTCGGCCGCAAGGGCATAGCCCAGGGCAAAGTCGTGAATCTCGAGGACTACCGGAACGCGGCCCGTAAGGTGGAGGCCAAGACGATCTTGGTGGTCGACGACGAACTCGTGATGCGCAATGCCATCAAGCGCATCTTCGAGAAGGAGAACTACCGGGTCCTCGTGGCCAAAGACGCCATGGAGCTCTCGAAGATCATCGAGGACACCCGGCTCGACCTTATTTTGCTCGACATAAACCTCCCGTGGGTGGACGGCTATGAGCTGTGCAGCCTTCTCAAGTCGCATCCCATGCTCAAGCACTTGCCCGTAGCCTTCGTTTCCGGCAACAAGACGGAGGAGGACATCCGCCGCGGGTTCGAGGCCGGGTGCGACGAGTACATCACGAAGCCCTTCGAGGTCGACGAGATCCAAAAGGCCGTGAACACCCTCCTCTTGAAGATTTCCTGATAACGACTTCCTGACAACGAAGTGCACCATGCGTCGACAGGACACAGTCATCCTGAAGTTCGGGGGAGCGGCCGTTGCCTCTCCCGAGCGTTTCGCCTCCATCGCCGATGTCGTCCTCGCTCGGCGGGCCAGTTACCCGCGTGTGGTGGTGGCAGTGAGCGCCATGGGCGACACGACCGATGAGCTCATCGCTCTTGCCCACCGGGTTCACCCCCAGCCTCCGCGGCGAGAAATGGACATGCTCGTGTCCGTGGGCGAGCGCATCTCCATGTCGCTGCTCGCCATGGCGCTCGACGCGAAGGGAACACGCGCGCGCAGCTTCACGGGAAGCCAGTCGGGCATCCTGACAACCCCGGAGCACGCCGAGGCCCGTATCGTCGATGTGCGCCCCCATCGCCTCGTTCCCCATCTCGATCAAGGCCGCATCGTCATCGTTGCCGGCTTCCAAGGGATGAGCACCGAAGGAGAGATCACCACGCTCGGGCGCGGCGGCACGGACACCACCGCCGTGGCCCTGGGCGCAGCCCTAGGCGCCGCTCGCGTGGAGTTCTACAAGGACGTCAAGGGAATCTACGATCGCGATCCGAAGCTCCATGCCTCGGCACGCCTGCTGCCAACGCTGACCTATACGGAGGCCTTCGCCCTCATGCGCGCCGGCGCGCGGGTGCTCCACGACCGTTGCGTCCTCCTCGCCGAACGTAACGGGCTCCCCCTCCACGTACTCCCTTTCGACGGCTGGGACGCGCCAGGGTGCGGGACCCTCATCGGGCCGACCGACGACGAGGCGCCGCCGGCAGCTCCGTGTTACGAGGCCCAGTGACCGCTGCCACCGAAAGCCCCGCGCGATTTCGTTACGTCAACACCGCGAACACGTGGCACGCGCTCCCCGCGAGCACGAAGACATGCCAAATGGCGTGGTGGTAGGGAAGCCTCTCCCAAAGGTAGAAGAAGACACCCGTGGTGTAGGACAGACCACCGGCCACGAGCCAAAGGAGGCTCTCGCGGCTCAACGCGTCGATGAGAGGACCTATGACGAAGAGCACGAGCCACCCCATGACGAGATAGACAAGGGTGGAGGCGAGTTTGAATCGGTGCGCGAAGTAGAATTTAAACACCACGCCGAGCACTGCGAGAATCCAGACGACCACCAGCAGTGTCCCGCCCGTACTCCCTTTAAGGACGTTGGCGAGGAATGGTGTGTAGGAGCCTGCGATGAGCACGTAGATGGCAGCGTGATCGGCGATCTTGAAGAAGCGCCTTCGTCTTTCGTCGCTCGCCGAGTGATAGGCGTACGAAGCAGCGTAGAGGAGGACGAGGGAGAGGCCGAAGGCGCCATAGCTCACGAGGCGCGATGTCTCTCCGGAAGCGAGCGCGCGCGAAAGGAGCACGACGAGTGCGACGACGGCAAACAACGCGCCGCACCCATGCGTAAGCCGATTTGCGATTTCTTCCCCCTCCGATTTAGGACGGACGAACCTCGGGTGCTTCTTGCGGCGGAAGAAGCGATGGGTGGCCGAGTCTGTCATGTGGGACTCCGATGGGCGGGTGGTCTCGCCGAGAAATCGTCGGAAGGGGAATGCAGCGGTGGCCAAACCCTCGCCCGAGAGCCAGGGCGAAGCGACGTTACTATTCACTCCAGAGCGGCGAGATCAACGACGTAACGCACGAACCCCGGTGCGATGCCAACGGGCAAAGGATGGGGCCAGGGCCTGTAAGCCGCGGGAACGGCCGCGTCCTTCGAGAGATCTACCCAGACACGACCCTTGACGCCGGGAACGCGCTTGATCCTCCATCCCCCGGCCGGCTTCGCATCGATAATCTTCTTTTCACGCAAGTAGTCGAATAAAACTTCGCGATTCTCTTTGGCGGCATCGAACGCGACACCCGATTTTCCGAGGTGGGGGAATCCGCCTCCTCCGCCGGCACGATAGCTATTCGTCGCCACGAGGAACTGGGCGCCGGGGTCGAGAGGAGCATCCGCGTAACGGAGCTCGACAATGCGGGATCCCACCGGCCTGGTGACGTCGATGGCGTAGGTTACGCCTGACAGGACGTCGAAATTGTAGGAAGGGAACGCTTCGTCGAGGAGGGGGCGATCGCCCGTATCCGAGGGTACGACCTGGTTGAACGCGCTCGCTGACTTCTCCAGCCAATCTTTCACCTGAGCGCCCGTGAGCGTAACGGCCTGGAGAGTGTTCGGGTACACGTACAGGTCGGCGACGTTCTTGACCAACACAGGCCCCGCAGGAATGAAGGTGAACTCACCTTTGAATCCAGCCTTGAACGGCGCAGCGGCAGAGAGTAGCGGCAGCTTCGCAAGCGGAGTTCCCTTGACCGCGCTTGCCAAGAACCAGATTTGGGCCTCGTTGACGAGATCGACGGCCGCCGCACTTCGCAGGCGCGCCATGAAGGTGTCGATGGGCTGGCGTATTTCGGCAACCGGCTCCCGCATTGCCAGCAGTGTTGCTGCGTGCGCTTTTTCGACGCGGGCCACGAAAGCACCGTCTTCGATAACGTCCTTTGTCGAGCGCAGCCTCGCGCTTCCTTCCACGATGCGCGATCGGCCGTTCTTTCGTTCGAGCCGCAGAGTCACGACGCCAAGTTGTGCTCCCCACTGCCCGGGCATGACGACCGGCTTGCCGCGCAGCGTTCCGCGCACAAGATCGCCATCCTTGATTCCCTCGAATTTAGGGCTTGGAAACTCCTGGTGCGCGTGGCCGGCGACCACGACATCGACCTCGGGGATGCCGGCGACGTGCCACGCCGGATTCTCGGAACCGGACTGCGCAGCCTCGGGCATGGGATCGATCCCACCATGGACGATGGCAACCACGACGTCGCAGCCATCGTCCTTAAGACGTTTGGCAATGTTCCGCGCGGTGGACAACCCGTCGTCGACCTCAACCCGCCCAGCGAGCTTCGCTTTGTTCCAGGTGAGAATTTGGGGAGGCGTGAGGCCGAAGAAGCACGTTGACACCTTCACTCCTTCGAAGGTGCGCAGGGCCTTGGTGCTCATCGGCACTAGCGAACCCGGCTTGGAACCGGCGAGTCGCACGTTGGCCGAGGTAAAGGGCACGGTTGCGCTTTTGAGCGCGCAGCGCAGGGTCTCGAGCCCGAAGTCGAACTCGTGGTTTCCCAAGGCAACGGCATCGTAACGAAGGAACGCGAACGCGTCGACGACGGGGTGGGGCTTCTTCTGATCGAAACAAGGCACCCCCTTCCCGAACACGTCGCCAAGCGGCGCGCCTTGCATGAAGTCACCGGCGTCGACAAGCAGCGCCTTGGGATTCTTCTGGCGTTCTTCGGCCACGAGGGTCGCGACGCGCGACATTCCATAATGCGCCGCGGAAGCATCCTTGTAGTAATCGTAGGCCCTCAGATTCGCGTGAAGATCAGTGGTCGCGAGCAGGATAATTTCGATCATAGAAAACATCCTCGTGCGCAGCTAATGAGAAAAGGTCGGTCGTTTACGCCCGAGGGTTAACATTCCAGGCGCTAGTCTCGCTACCGGCCCCAGGCCTGATTCGAAAGCTCTCCCAGCTCGTAGGTCGACACAGCTTCAGGCAAACGATTTCCGCCATCTAATCGGGCGCGCAGCGTTGGCGCGTCGAGGAAGACCAGCGCGATCCTCAGCCCCTGCTCGCGGAAATCCTCAGGCGTCGCGCCAAGAGACGCGAGGAAACTCCACGCGGGACGACCTTCCAGCGCGGATGCGTCTGAGCGCGCGGGTTGCGCGCAGGACGTGTTCAGGGGGGCGACCCTTTCCACGACCTTCGCGCCCCCTTCGCCGTCGAGCCCCCAAACCCGAGCCGTCGACGCTCCGAGCGCCACAAGCGAAACAGCCGACAAGGGAACGGCGCGCTCCGATACCCGAATCACGCAACCGCTCCCCATGGCGGAGGATGCGCCTTTGGCGCACACTTCGGTTTGGAAGTCGGAAAAGAATCCCGGGGGCACCGGGGTGTTGAACGCGGCCCGTGAACCGTCGAAGGTGACGCAGTCCTTGAGCATGCCGGTCGACTCGAGCTGCTGGCGCAACGCGATGCGCATGGACTGAGCATCGCCGCCAGCCGCCTGAGCGCTCGAAAAGTCGAACTCGTAAACATGAAGGCGCGGGCTCTCCACCGTTTCCTCATCGCTCCCGCTTGCGGACGACGCGCGCGACTGGGCGCCCCCGCCTTCGTTGAATCCGCGCGGCTTGCAGCCTGCGGTAGCGCAAGAGAGGGCCGCGAACGCCGCGAGCACAGAGAGCGCTGGCAGCGCTGGGAGCTGCGATATGGGGGAACTCGTCATGATCGACTCCTCGACGGGGGAACGAACGCCACGCAAAGGATACCCTCTCAGCGCCCCCTTTTCAGCCCCGCAGCCTCAGCCCATCGCACGAGGGCCGGCCAGGACGCTCTCGATACCGTCGGATACCAATGTTGCGAGGCGTTCTCCGACCTCCGACGCGAGGATTGGCCGGAATGCGCGGACTTGGCGTTCCCGCGCGAGTGAGGTCACCCCGCGTCCACGCAATCCGCACGGAACGATGGCGGCAAAGGTCGATAGATCGTTGTCGACGTTGAACGCGAGACCGTGCTTGGTGACGCCCTCTAGGATGCGGATTCCCACGGCCCCTATCTTGTTGGCTCCCACCCAGACACCCGGGTTGACCGCATCACGCGCGGCGACGAAACCATGCTCCGCGCACAGCGTGATCATGGCATCCTCGAGCACCCGGATGAACGATTTGGGCCCGAGCCGTACCCTGTCGAGTTTCACCAACGGGTACACGACGGCCTGCCCTGGCTCATGAACGGTCACCGAGCCGCCCCGATCGATGCGATGGAAGTCGA
The DNA here is from genome assembly GCA_044356935.1 of Silvanigrellaceae bacterium. Lineage (GTDB taxonomy): Bacteria > Bdellovibrionota_B > Oligoflexia > Silvanigrellales > Silvanigrellaceae > JADCJN01. The sequence goes on from JBIKVI010000115.1 coordinate 8,720, forward strand.
TGCCCCAAGCGGCAAGCTCGTCAGCGGTGGCGAGCAGATCATCGGGAAGGTCCCGATTCCCCATTGTCACCACGGCGGGATGCTCGACCACAAGGATTTCGCCCTCACCGGGCGCGGCGTGTGCTTTCACGCGCTGGTGAGCCTCCCCCATGATCCGAAGGGCCTCGGCGTAACGCAAAAGCCCTAGTCGACGGATGGTGAGCCGGCTCATGAATGACGCCTCCTCACTCCGGCTCCGCATTCACTGGATGGCTTCGCGCACGCGCGCCGACAAGAAGTCCATGCTCCACACGACCACGAAGATGAGGAAGGCGATGGTTCCCACCCTGCTCCAGTTGGCGAGGCCCTGTTCCTGAATAAGCAAGCCGCCGATTCCCCCGCCTCCCACGAGTCCAATGATGGTGGCCATGCGGACGTTGATGTCCCAACGGTAGATGGTGAAAGCCAAATAGGGGAGGATGACCTGCGGCACGACCGCGAACCACGCCGTGGCCACACGATTCGCTCCCGTGGCGGCGAGCGCCTCGATGGGCCCGTCGTCGACGCTCTCGATGGCCTCGGAGTACTGCTTCATCAGGCTCGAAATGGAATGGATCATGAGCGCAATGGAACCGGCGAACGGACCGATGCCGATCCACACCGCGAAAAGGATGGCCCAAATGATGGGTTCGATGGACCGCGTAACGTTGATGTACACGCGCACAAGCATGTAGGCCGTACGCGCGAGGGCGCTGTGGCGTGTGAGGTTACGCGCGGCGAAGAACGCCAGCACGAAAGCCACTGGCACCGCGAAGAACGTCGCCATGAAGGCAAGGTAAATGGACTCTGCCAATTTGGTGAGCGCCATCCCGTAGTACTCGGCATCGGTGGGCACGCAGCCTTGAGCGAAGGGCTCGAGCGTAGACCAGCCGCCCACACCGCTCCCCCAATTGTAGATAGCCACGCCACGGTTCAGGATCCATTGGATGCCATTGAACAACGAAGCCCCACCCACCTCGGCGCCGACACCGGGGAGGCCGCAGGAAATCTGCAGCACCATGCGGCCCGCACCCTGGAGGCCTTCGCCAGCGAACATGGCAGCCAGGTCGATTTTAGTGAGGATCCAGCCCGTGACGACGGTGAGCAGCAAGAGCGCGAAGCCCTCTTTGCGAGCCCATGACCAGTGACGGGTGATACGAATGGAGTCCTCGGGATTGTTCACTTGGAGGCGCGAGAGGCTCGCGAGCCAATGCCCGACGCCCCGTCCCGTTAACCCCACGCCGGCTCCGATGAGTGAGCCCAAGAGGAAACACCAACCCAACGCCGACCAAGAAAACTCGGCGTAGCGATCGAAGCCCGCGCTGGCGAGCAGCGAAACGGCCCACTGCTGCGGGGGTTCGGCGTAAGCGAAGTCTTCGACTCTCGGAAGGAAGATGCCCCAGTAAAGGATGCGGGCCGCAACCACTGCGGCATAGCCCCAGGCCAGGACTTCAAGAACGAATCCAACGCGCTCGCGGCCGCGGCGCTCGGTCTCAATGAGGGGGACGAAGCTCGGGATGCGCATGATCAGTGAATCTCCACTTCCTTGGCCTGTTCGCCATAGATGTCCTTGAACCACTGCTCGGTGATGTCGCTGGGCTTGCCCTCGAACACCTTCTCGCCGCCACGCAGGGCCACTACGTCGGTGGCGTAGTCGCGCACGAGGCTCAGGAAGTGGAGGTTGCACACCACGGTGACGCCGTGCTTTTCGTTGAGCATCTTGAGGTGGTTCATGACCGAGTTGCTCGTACTTGGATCGAGCGAAGCGACGGGCTCGTCGGCAAGCAGGAGTTTGGGTTTTTGCATGATGGTCCGCGCGATGGCAACGCGCTGCTGCTGGCCACCTGAGAGGCCGTCGGCGCGCACGAGCGCCTTGTCGGCGATACCCACCAAGCGTAACGCCTCATGGGCTTCGTCGATCCACTCCTTGGGCCAGCGGTTGAAGATTCCGCCGAAGGACGTGTTGCCCCATTCCCCCAGACGCCCGGAAAGGACGTTGGTGAGGACGTTTCGTCGCTTCACCAAGTTGAATTGCTGGAACACCATTCCGATTTGGCGGCGCTGCCGGCGGAGCTCCGCCTCGGCAAGGTCAGTCATCTCGATTCCGTCGAACACGATGCTGCCCGAGGTGGGCTCGTGGAGCCGGTTGATGCAGCGGAGCATCGTCGACTTGCCAGAGCCAGAGAGGCCGATGACCGCGAGGAATGAGCCTTTCTTCACGTCGAACGTAACGCCCTTCAAGGCGCGCGTCCCGTTTGGGTACACCTTGAACACGTCGCGAAGCTCGACGAGGTTTCGTGGTGGGGTCTCCGTGTTCGTCACACCGTTCACACCGTTTTCTCCATCGTTTGCGGGAATTTGGGAGAGGCCGAGGCGTCGAGCCGCAGGCGTAGTTAGACTACGTTGCACGAAGGTTCCACAAGTATCTTTCGCGTCTCGCCGGGGGAGGCGAACGGGTCGAAGCAGGCGCCGGGCTGCTTCACGTACCATCGAAGGTGCCGCTCCCGGAAGGGGGCGACCCCGATGAGTCTCGGCACTTACACGCAGGGACCCGCCCTGTTCAGAACATCTCCATGCCCTGCGCGGGTTTGGGAAGTTCCGCGTCGACATCGAGCGACAAGCCCTTACCGCCAACCCCGTAAAGCCGATGGTACATGTCCATGTTCACAAGGACTTTGCCCACGTACTGCCTCGTCTGATCGTAGGGGATGTTCTCCACGAACTCATCGAGGTCCCAATCCTCGCTCTGGCGCAACCAACGATCGACCGCCTCGGGACCCGCATTATAGGCGGCAATGGCCAACACGAGATTGCCCTTATAGTAGGTCAATAGCCGCTTGAGGTACCAGGCTCCAAACGCAATGCCGACGTCGGGCCGGTTGAGCTCCGCGGTGTCGAAGCCGTGGTGGCCCACGAGTCGCGCAATGCGGTGCCCCGTGTAAGGCATGATTTGCATGAGTCCGCGAGCACCCACCCAACTCACAGCCTCGGCGTCGTAATTGGATTCCGCACGCATGACGCCCAGGACAAGGAAGGGGTCCATCTTCAGCTCTCGGGCCACCCCCTCGACCACAGGACCATAGGCGAGCGGGAACGAGAGGCGCCACAATTGCGAGTCTTCCTGCAGACTGCGTTTGAGGTCCGCGCCGCGGGAGGGGATGTTTTGCAGCGTCGAGAGCGCCCTACGGGGAAACAAGCTCGCCGAACGGAAATCGTGCGCGGAGTAGGCGATGCGCGCTAGCTCGACGACACTTTCGCTCCGACCTTCGCGCCTGAGCGACTCCGCGACGCGGGCGCGCGCGAACTCCTGCAGGCCAGCATCCACGAGCACGCGCAGACGCGCGCGCTCGGGGCCAGCCGCTTGGCGGATGTTCGCCTCGAGGCCTCCGTCCAAGCCAGTCGCGCCTTTGGACGCCAGACGGACGGCGTCTAGGCCCGTTTCGCTGGTCACCACGAGACGCCAACGGGCGAGCAGACCGTAATGCGAATGGTTGGCCTCTTCCGAGAGCTTCATATACACGGCGCGAGCTTCAGGTCCCCGTCCCTGACGCTCGAGATCGCGTCCAAGCCAATATTCGACGCGCGAAGCATCGACCCAGCGTCTCCCCGCGCGCGCATCGGCGAGGAATGCATCGCCGCCGCCCGCGAGATAT
>JBIKVI010000161.1:0-10043 GCA_044356935.1 Silvanigrellaceae bacterium
GGCCCATGAGACAATCCTACCTGAATTTTCCGAGTCGATTCGAACCCTTCGAATCGACCCGAGCACGGCTCGCCATCCGTTGGCGAACCAGTAACTCGAGAGCCTTTGTTCAGTCGTACCTGACTGTTCCTTGGCTCCCATTGGGAGTTTCGCAACTTTGGTGTGGTTCTTTAGAAAAAAACTTAGTCTTTTTTAAAGAAACAATAATGTTAGATGGTTATACGAGGGGTGGCGAAGCCGCGCCTCGAGGGACGGGCGCGACGAGTGTTCGTTCGAGGCGCCGCGACATTTTGGCCCTTCGATTGGCGAAAATGGGGCATCGTGTCGAGGTCGCGCCCCAAAGTGGCGAGGCGATTCGCGCTGCTTTGCCGGCGTCTTGAGGGCTTCCGAGGACGCGTGTCCGGTCCGCTCACGTTTGGCAGGACCCTTGCAGTTCGCGCGGGACACCTGAGGAGATGCGCCCATGTTGAGCCCCAAGTTGCAGGTCCGCGACGCCATGACCTTCATGCCCGATACCGTACGTCCCGACGTCAGCCTTCAGGACGCCATTCGGATGATGCGCGTCAACCGATATCGCCACCTGCCAGTGGCGTTAGCAGGCAAGCCGGTGGGCATCGTCAGCGACCGAGACCTGAGTTGGGCCTGTTCCCTGGGGCTCGCCGAGTCGACGCGGGTGTCGGAAATCATGACGACCTGCCTGCACACAGCCACTCCGGGTCAACCTCTCCTCGAGGCGCTCGACTCCCTCGTAGAGAATAGGCTCGGGTCGGTGGTGGTGGTTGATCCACAGGACGCTGTGCTGGGTATCCTCACGACGACGGATCTCGTGCGCTTACTGCGCGAGCTTCTCGAAGAGCGCGCGTTGCCTTGTGGCATGCGCGGTTCGGCCTGACGCCTGACTAATCCCGCGGGGCCGCCATAGGGATGCGCAAATGGAAGACGGTTCCTTGGCCTTCCACGCTCTCGACCTCCACGCCGCCCCCCCAGGCCGTAAGGCTCCTTTGCACAATGGCTAGGCCGAGCCCGGTACCCTCGTCGCTGCACTTCGTGGTGAAGAAGGGCACGAAGATGCTCTCGATGTTTGCCCTCGGGATGCCGCACCCCGTGTCGGCCACACTGATTTCGCAGGTTCCGGGCGTGCGCTCCCGTGTCGACAAGGAAACGCGACGCTCGGCCACGGGCGAACCGCCCTTCGCCTTGGCCTCGATAGCGTGGACCGCATTGACGAGGAGATTGACGAGCACCTGCCTGAGACCGTCGGCCTCGGCGCGCACGAAAACATCCTGGACCCCTGAGACATCGGCGATCACGCCTTTGCCGCGCAGTTCGCCCGACACGAGCTCAAGGGCGTCGTCGAGGGCGTCGCGCAGGCTCACGTCCTGGATCTCAACGCTCGCCTCGCCGCGCATGAAGTTGAGCAGTCCACGGATGAGACGCGTGATGCGGTCGATTTGCTCCACGATGACGGCGGTGTTCCGAGCCACGGAGGGAGGAGTCTCGACGCCCGCGAGGACGAGTTGGAGCATTTCCGCACGTCCACGCATGACAGCCAGCGGCGTGCCGATCTCGTGAGCGAGACTCGAAGCGAGGAGGCCAGCCGTTGCGAGGCGTTCGCGTTGTAGGAGTTCCGACTGCATGCGTTTGCGCAGCCCAACGTCGCGAAGGCAGGTGAGGACCGCGTCGCGTCCATCGTGCCACAAGGGTCTGCACTGCCACTCGATGGAGGCCCGCGTCCCATCGGCGCGCACCAGTTCTCGCTCGGTGGGCACGTGACGTGACTCCGCTCGCGCCGCGTCACGAACCTCCGACACGGGCAGCCATCGGCCAAGCGATGTTCCCACGAGGGCTTCCGAGGGTTCGCCCAGAAGCGCTGCGGCCGTTTCGTTGACACGCAGGATGACACCGTCGAATTCGTGCACGATGAGGCCGTCGAACACGGCGTCGATGAGGCGCCTTTGGTTCCGTCGCGAGCCCTCAGCTCGCACACCAAACGTCCCCAAGCCAACGAGTAGCGGATGGAGCGCTCGAGCGCAGGGGAGTCGAACTCCCCTTTCACGAGGAAATCCGCAGCCCCACCGCGCAACGCCTGGTCGTCGATGGCCGGGTCGTCGAGTCCCGTGAGCAGAATGACCGGCGCTGCGACTTGGAACTCGGCGAAGCGGCGCAAGAGATCGATCCCGGAGTGCGCGCCGAGTTGGAAGTCGAGGAAGACGAGATCGAATCGGTCGAGATCGAGGCGGAGCGCTTGCTCGTAGGAGGTCGCCGGTGTGACCTCGACCTCGTAGGCGCGCATTTCCTCGAGGACGTCGGTGAGCAGCTCGACGTCGTCGGGGTCGTCGTCCACGACGAGGACGTTCAAGCGTTCCCTTTCCAATGCGGTTTCCTCCTGGGCGCGCGGCGCATCTGCGAGGTTGTTAACTCAAGGTGAACTGGCTCGGTCGCTGGACCAAATCGATCCAGTAGGCCTTCATCTCGCGGGCCATAACGAGGATGTCGTCGTAGCGTGTGGGTTTGGTGATGTAGGAGTTGGCACCCTGTTCGTAGCTGCCCACGACGTCGTCGTCGCGATCGGAGGTCGTTAGGACGACCACGGGGACGCACCTCAATCCCTTGTGAGACTTGATCTCGCGAAGAGCCTCGCGTCCATCCATGCGCGGCATGTTGAGGTCGAGCAGGACGAGGGGAGGACTTCCGGCGAGGGAGCGGCCGCTGAACTCGCCCCGCGCGAGCAGGCAATCGAGCAGTTCCTCGCCATTGCGGACGAACACGATGTCGGCGGCGGCCGCCGTGAGGCCGGACTCGGCGAAGGCGTCCTCGAGAAGCATGCGGTCGTCGGGGTCGTCGTCGGCGACGACGATGCGCAAGGGGGGTGGACGTTTTTCCATGGGGTGTGGACCTTTCCGCGATCTCATCGCGCTGGCTTCGATGACTTTGGCATTCAGGGCGCCGGCAAACTGAAACCGAAGGTGGATCCGCTGCCGGTTCTGCTGCGTACGGTGAAAGACCCACCGTGCCGTTCGACTATCTTGTGGCACACGGCCAAGCCGATGCCTGTCCCATCGTACTCCGTGCGCGTATGAAGTCGTTGGAAGGGCTTGAAGATTCGTTCGACGAAGCGCTCGTCGAACCCAATTCCGTTGTCGATGACCTCAAGCGATACGCGTCCCGCGATTGCGGTTTCGTCCGCGACCCGCACGACGACGACGGGCGGAGAGTCCAATCGGCGGAACTTGATGGCGTTGCCGATAAGATTGAGGAAGAGCTGGTGGATTTGTGCTCGGTTGGCCCTGACCTCGGGGAGATCAGCGAATTCCACCCGCGCCTTGGCTTCCTCAATGGCCAACTCGAGGTCGGCCGTGACTTCGAGAAGGACGTCCCCGAGCGCGAGAGTCTGCGTTTCACCGCCGTGGGAGGTCACGCGCGAGAGGGTGAGGATGGCGGACACCAACTTGCGCATGCGTCCTGTGGCCTCCACGAGGCGCTCGAGATACCTGCGACCCTGTCCGCTGAGGTTCGAACTCTCGCGCGTGTTGATGCGATCGGCGAAGGCTTGGATTTTGCGCAGCGGCTCCTGGAGGTCGTGCGCTGCCAACGATGCGAAGGCGTCGAGATCGCTATTGCTGCGCTCGAGGCGCAGGGCGTAATCCCGGAGGCGCTCTTCCGCCTCCTTGCGCGCGGTGATTTCGAAACGGATGGAGACGTAACGCTCGGGGCGACCGGCGGCGTCGAGGAAGGGCACGATGGTCGTGTGGACCCAATACTCGTGTCCATCCTTCGCGCGATTCTTTATCTCGCCCTCCCAGACTTCCCCCGCGACGATGGTCCTCCAAAGGTCTGCGAAGAACCCACGCGGATGGTATCCGGAGTTGACAACAGAGTGCGTGCGTCCGACCAGTTCCTCGCGAGCGTAGCCCGACATTTTGCAAAAACGATCGTTGACCGAGGTGATGACCCCGCGGGTGTCTGTAATGGCCACGATCGCCGAACGGTCGAGGGCGCGCTTGATGTTTTCCAGTTCCGCGAGGGCATCCAGGGGGATGCCGGGAGGTTGGTGCGTCACGTGATCCCTTCCTCTGAGTCCACGAGGAGTACCGCTTTTACGGGGCGGATGCCAAGGGAGGATTGGGGTCGATGCGTCTCCTAACCACGAGTCAAATTGTCATGGATGGGACATTTTGACTCACTTGAACCCGCGCGGACGGGTCTGACCCAATGGACTCCCCGTCCCATGGCAGGGCAATGTTTCGTCGGTTCCCACGCCCCAGGCGCGGGTTCCGAGGAGGAGAGCGCCCACCGCCAACCCGCCCGCCGCGAGCAAGCGAGTGAATCGCAGGGCGCGCCCGTCTCCCGCGGCTCCCCGGGCGCGGAGTCTTCCGAGCAGTCCGGCCCCAAGGATGAGGGCTGGGGCAGTGCTTAAGCCGAACGCGGCCATTGCCATTGCACCCCATGCGGGGTCTCGCGTGGCGGCCGCCAGCCCCAACGCGGAGTAGAGAAGTCCGCAAGGAAACAAGGCGTTGATGAGTCCAAATCCCACCGGCCGCGGCAACGGGAGACGTGTCATGAGAGCGGCGCACCGGTGGGCCCAGCGCACCGCGGGGCCAGGACGGGCCCCAAGGGATGGGCGCGGGGATGGGCGCAAAGTTGGGCGCAAAGCCGCGCGCGCTGTGGCGAGTGCGGCAATCAACAGGCCAGCGGCCACCGCGAGGGCGACGCTTTGCGCTACGGGCGCGGTGAAGGACTCAAAGGCTGAGCGCCCGAGGACGCCGGCGAGGGCGCCCTCGGCGGCGTAGGATCCGATGCGCGTCGAGTGAAAAGCGGCGCGCTGGCGTGGAGCGAGACCCGCGCCGCAGGCGAACGGTCCACACATGGCGGCGCAGTGCGCGCTTGTGGCGAAGCCCGTCGCCGCGGCGGAGAGGACAAGAGCAAGCATGAGCGGATGTGTCTCCTTTGGGGGGCCCGTGCCGCCATGTGGGCACAGACCGTGTGTCCCTCTAGCAGGGTTCGTGCCGATGGCACGGTCCCTGCTAGAGCGGGTGGGAAGGAGATATCCATGACGCCCCCCTCCCTCGCCGCCCGTTCTTCCGGCGGTGGCTCGCTGCGCGATGCCCTCGCGACGTACGTCGCACATCGGGAATCGCCGGTTTGCGAACATTGCCGATCGCCCATCTCCGACGCTTCGCGTCGCAGCGGCGCTCGTTACTGTTGCGCGGGTTGCGAGAGCGTCCATGCGTTCCTCGTTGGAAATGCCTTCGACGACTACTACGCCCGCCTCGCGGCGGTGGACGCCACGGCACCCTCTCAGGACTCCGGGAACGCGGGCGCCGCAGGACGCGCAAACGGACGCGCGAACGCTCCCGCCGATCTCTCCTCCTTCGACGAGCCCGTCATTCGGGAGCGCCTTGCTTCGCGCGAGGGGAGCTTCACGTTCTTCGTCCCGTCGTTGCGCTGCGCGGCATGTCTGTGGCTCGTGGAGAAAGCCGTTGGCGACGTCGCTGGAGTGGAAGAGGCGCGCGTCGATCTGCTCGACAAGAGGGTGCGCGTGCGATTGGCCTCCGGCGCATCGCTGGCCGCCGTTGCTTGCCGGTTGAGGGAGCTCGGGTACGAACCCTATCCCCCGGCTCTCTCCGGCCAAGGCGCATTCGCCGACGCGTGGGAGCGCGCGCGTCGGCGCGACCTTGGATTGTCGTGCATCCTGTTCGCCAACGTGATGACCTTCGCGGCGGCGAGTTACCTTGGTGCGTCGCGGGGCATGCCGCCCGAATGGGCGAACGCCTTCCGATGGCTCTCGCTCGCCCTCACCGTGCCCTGCCTGGCCGGCCCCGGCCGTGTTTACTTCGTCAACGCCTGGCGTTCGCTGCGCGCGCGCGCGCTGCACTACGACTTGCCCATCGCCGCGGCGCTCGCGTTCGCGCTTGGCGTGAGCGTCCATTCGCTGGCCGTGGGCGGCGACGACGTCTACTTCGACAGCATCACGGGCCTGGTGTTCCTGCTCGGCGCCGGTCGTTACTTCAATGAACGCCTCGTCCGCAAAGCCCGTGACCTCACCGCCGCGAGCGCCTCCCTTTTGCCCGAACGCTCACGTCTCCTTTCGCCGGGCGATCGGGTGGACGTCGCCCTCGGAGAGATCATTCCCGCCGACGGAACCCTCCTGGAAGGTCGCACCGAGGTCGACGAATCGGCCCTTACCGGCGAGAGCCACCCGGTGGCCAAGGAACCCGGAGACGCCCTGCTCGCGGGGACGGTGAACCTCGGGCGCCCGGTGACCTTGCGCGTCGACAAGGCCCGTGCCGACGCCTTCGTGGCTCGCTTCGAACGTCTCGCCACCGAGACGCTCGCAGGACGTTCTCGGGCCGATGGTATTGCGGAACGCACGTTGCCGCTCTTCGTGAGCATCGTGTGCATTGTCGCGCTCGTAGCCGGTGCGTGGTGGGCCTACGCCGACCCTACGCGTGTCGTGCCCGTGGTCCTGGCGATATTCATTGTGGGTTGCCCCTGCGGCCTCGCCTTGGCCGCGCCGCTGGCCTCGTCCGTGGCGCTGGCACGCGCCTGGCGCGAAGGCGTGATCGTGAAGTCTGCCGCCGTGCTCGAGCGGCTCTCGGACATCGACACGATCGTGGTCGACAAAACAGGCACGCTGACCCGCGGAGAACCCGCCGTCGTCTCCTCCTTGGAACTGGGTGTCCCGGCTGCCTTCCGAGCGCGCGTTGCCTCCCTCGCGCGTCGCTCTCGGCATCCTTCGGCGCGCGCCGTGGCCGCCTATGAAGATGTGCGTCGGCGGGAGAACGCCTCGGCCCACCAGGACATAGACGCGGTGCTGACCGACGTCGAAGAGATTCCGGGTCGAGGTCTGCGCGCGCGCTTCGATGGATCACAAGGAATTCTCCACCTGGGATCGCTCGGCGCGCTGTCGGCCGATGGGACCCTGGATGCGGTGCAGGTCGCGCGTTGCGAGCGTTTCCTCGCGTTGCGCCCAGTGGCATCGGGTTTGGTGGCCACCGACGGGGCACGCCTGGTCATGTATGCACTCGAGGATGAACCTCGTCCGGAAGCCGCCGTTTCCGTCGCCCGATGGCAGGCGGCCGGTTACGAGGTCGTCCTCGCCTCCGGCGATGCCCAAGGACCCTCTGCCTCCATTGGCGCGCGCATCGGGCTGACCAACGCGGCGGTCCACGCCGCCATGACCCCCGAGGACAAACGCCTGCTCGTGGAACGTCTTACCGAAGCGGGACGCAAGGTCCTCGTCGTGGGCGACGGCGTCAACGATGCTACGGCCATGGCACGGGCCCACGTGGCCTTGGCCGTGAGGGGGGGAGTCGATCTCGCGCTCTCGACGGCCGACGCGTGTCTTTGGAAGGAGGGACTCGAAGGCGTTGCGCCCTTGCTGGCGTTCTCGCGCCGCGCGCGCGGCACGTTGGCCACAGTTCTTGGAACGAGCGCGGCCTACAACGCCATCGCGTTGTCCATCGCTGTCACGGGAGCCCTCCATCCGTTGGTGGCGGCCCTCATCATGCCTGCCGCATCAGTAACCGCTCTCGCAGTGGCCTGGGCGCGCGATGGAGGCCACCCATGGGCTCGCTCGTAGTCCTCATCGTCCTCGCTCTGGGCTTCTCGGCCGCCACCGTGGTCGTCTTCATCCGCGCCATATCCACCGGGCAGTTCGACGATCTGGAAACGCCTCGCCATCGCCTCCTCGCCTCCGACGACGACGCATCCGAAGGGAGTCCGCACCCGTGACACACGCAACCGCCGCTTCGCTCTCCTCGATTCCGCTCGTCGGGCAGGAAGTCCCTTCCCCTCGCTCTCGACGACACTCCATCCCGCGCTACACGAGCTATCCTCCCGCGCCAGCGTGGCGCGGAGGCGTCGACGCGGTCGCCTGGAGTTGCGCTCTCGCCAAGGCCGCCAATGCCGCCAATGCCGCAGGCGACGGGCATGCGCCCCTTCGAGTGAGCCTCTACATCCATCTCCCTTTCTGCGAAGCACTTTGTTCCTTTTGCGGATGCCATAAAATCCTGTCCTCCGACGTGGCGCTCATGAAGGCTTACGCCGGGCGATTGCTCGAGGAGTGGCGCCTCCACAAGGTGGCCGCCGGTTCGCCCCTTTCCGTCGCCACATTGCACCTCGGAGGAGGCACGCCCACCGCCTTCCCCCCGGCTCTTCTCGACGAGCTGCTTTCGGGCCTCGCCGCGGACTTCGCACCGAGCGACTTCGAGGGGAGTTTCGAGGCCCATCCCAATTCCACGCGGGAAGCCCACCTCGACGTTCTCGCTCGGCACGGGTTCACGCGCATGAGCCTGGGCGTGCAGGACTACGATCCCCACGTGCAGGACGCGGTCGGTCGGGTGCAGACGCGTCACGTCGTCGATGGCGTCGTCGATGCGGCGCGGCGGCGTGGGTTCTCTGGAATCAATTTCGACCTCATCCACGGCCTTCCCTTGCAGACGGAGGAGTCCATGGCGCGGACTTTTTCCACTGTCGTGCAGCAGCGTCCCGACCGCGTGGCCTTCTATGGCTACGCCCACGTGCCCGATCTCAAGCCGGCTCAAGGTAGATTCGAGGCCATGGGTTTGCCCGATGAAAGGCAACGCCAGCGGCTCTTCTCGATGGGTGAAATCGCTCTCATGGAAGCCGGATATGTTTCTTTGGGCATGGACCATTTCGCCTTGCCGAGCGATGCCCTGGCCCGCGCCGCCTCGGAGGGGCGCTTGCACCGCAACTTCATGGGTTACACAACCGCGCCCGAGAAGGTCCTCATCGGCCTAGGTGTCTCGTCCATCGGTGAGGTGGACGGGTCGCTTTACGCACAGAACTCAAAGGGCCTGGCCGAGTGGGGCCGCGCGGTCGATTCCGGCGCGCTGCCAATTGTTCGTGGCCACGTGATGAGCCCCGAGGATATCGAGCGCGGCGCCCGGATACGCGACATCCTTTGCCGGGGAGTGACAACCTGGACGGGAGCCTTTCGTACCGCTTGTGAAGACGACTCCGCCGCCACGCGCGAGCGTCTCGAGGAGTTCGCCCGCGAAGGGCTCTTGGAAATCAAACTGGGGCGCGTGCGCGCCACGTCTTCCGGTCGGCGCAAGCTCCGCGAAATTTGCACAGCATTCGACGCATCCCTGACACGAGGAGGATCCTGTAAGTGACAGCGAATCTGGAAACTTTTCATTACGACGACGACGTGTGCCGTAAGTTCGCGTGGGCGACGGTCGTCTGGGGCCTTGTCGGCATGCTCGTCGGCCTCCTCATCGCCTGCCAGCTCTATTGGTGGCAGTTCAATTTCGGCGTCTCGTGGCTCTCGTTTGGGCGCCTGCGACCGCTCCATACCAACGCGGTCATCTTCGCGTTCTGCGGCAACGCCATCTTCGCGGGCATCTACCATTCGTCGCAACGCCTGCTTAAAACGCGCATGTGGAGCGACGCGCTTTCGCGGTTCCACTTCTGGGGGTGGCAGGCCATCATCGTGGCCGCTGCTGTGACTTTGCCTTTGGGCATCACGACATCGAAGGAGTACGCCGAACTCGAGTGGCCCATCGACATCGCCATCACGTTGGTGTGGGTCGTGTTCGCGCTGAATTTCTTCATGACGCTCAAGGTGCGTCGCGAACGCGTGCTCTATGTGAGCATCTGGTTCTACATCGCCACCATCGTGGCTGTGGCCATGCTCCATATCGTCAACAGCCTCGCCATTCCCGCGAGCCTCACCAAGAGCTTCCCCGTTTACACGGGCGTGCAGGACGCGCTCGTCCAGTGGTGGTACGGGCACAACGCCGTGGCCTTCTTCCTGACCACGCCGTTCCTCGGGCTTGCCTACTATTACATCCCCAAGGCTGCAGGCACGCCCATCTATTCCTACCGGCTGTCGATCATCCACTTCTGGTCGCTCATCTTCCTCTATATTTGGGCTGGCCCGCACCACCTCCAGCACACCGCGCTTCCCGAGTGGCTCCAGTCGCTGGGCATGGTGTTTTCCGTGATGCTCCTTGCGCCCTCCTGGGGCGGCGGACTCAACTTCCTCTTCACGCTCCGCAAGGCGTGGGACAAGGTGA
>JBIKVI010000116.1:0-12331 GCA_044356935.1 Silvanigrellaceae bacterium
GAGACCCGGGCATGAGGTACCGGCCATGGAACAATCTCGCACCGCCGCAGGGGCATCACAACGTAACACTGGGGAAAACAATCCAAGGAGCTCCTCGAGACCTCGGCCGAACGTGCAACGTCGGCAGGAGACGACTCGACTGCTCAATCTCCTCGAGAGCTGTCCAGGTGGTCTGACGAAGGCGGAAATCCTTGAGAGTTTCTACGACGACTTCACGCGATCCTCGCCCTTGCGTCGGTCGTCTTTGGAGGTCCGCCTCAATAAACTCCTCCAACGCTCGCGGCGGCGCGTGCGCCCGCATGGCGGCGACATCGCCTTCGATCGCCACACGCGTCTCTGGCGAATCGTTGCGGCCCTAAGGTCGCCTTGAACGCTCGCATTGTCCGCCTATGTCGGACAATCGACGACGGGAAAAGGATGCGTGCGCACAGGGCCGCCCGTGCAACCGATGACTCAAAAGTCATTCGAATTGCGCGAGGTCTTCCCATGAAAAACGTTTTCAAGGCACTAATGGCGATGGTGATCGCCGCCGGCATTGGCTTCGGAGCCGTGCGAGCCCTCATTCGCCCCGCCTTCGGCACGACGGTAAAGAGCGCCTCGGTGGTGATTGAGGTCCAGGTCGTCGACATGAAGGGACGTCCCGTGAAAGGGGCCGATGTGTCCGTGCTGGTTCCACGTTCCTTTTCACTGGGTCGCACCGATTCCAAGGGGACTCTCAGGGGCAAGATGCGTGTAGCGTCGAGCAAAACCTACACTCTCGAAGTGGTGGGCCGGGGGCAGCGTTCCAAACGCGCGTTTACGGTGGACGCGGGCTTATCGAAGCCCAAACGGTTCAAAGTCGTACTCGGATCAAGCCCTTCCGCGCTGCGCGCCGCCACGATCCCTGCGGCGAGGCCCCGCCCCCAACCAACAGGCGCCGTGCCACGCGTCGTTCCCGTTCGAATCTTTCATGGGCCCGGAGTCGACAAAGCAGCCATGCTGCGATTTTCCGCTCGTCTCAAGGTCCTCATGAGCACGAGAGAGCGATCTGGCGCGTTCTCGGCTCGTGGAGTCAAGTCGTTACAGGTTCGCCATGTTGGGAACGAGGCACGCTTCGTCGAGCTCATTCCGGTCGACGCGCGCGGACGAGCACTCGGGGGCTACCTCCTGCAACTCCAAGGAACCTCCGACACCGTCGTCACGCACGCCCTCTCCAATATGTGGTCACGCGCCCTCCCGCGAGGGGGAGGAACCAATCGCCGGCTCCTTTCTGTGGAAACGGATCGGCCCAGCGAGGCGCGCGCGTATCTCAACGGAATCCCCTTGGCGCGTCGAGTGGAGCGCGGCCGAGCTGTTTTCGACCTCGGCGGACACCCTGCCTCGCGCTCAGTGAAAGCCATCCTCTCCCTGACGTCCGATGACGGCCCCCTTATCCGCACGAGGGTGACGGTCGCATCACTCGGACGCGACATCCGCTGGTCGCTGCCCGAAACAGCCTTGACGCGCCGCTGACGGGCAGCCCCCTTTACGGAGCGGGCGGAAGAACAACCTTCACCTTGACGTTCTTGGATTTGGGAACTTCTGCGGCCACGGGCCGAGGGACGGGAACCTGCGTTGCCTGTACGGCACGTTCGGTGCTGGTCTTGACCGTTTCAGTGACAGACTTCACCGCCTCGTTGGAGGACGTTTGGGCGCTGCGCACAGCTTGCGTGGCTTGCCGCTGCACGACGGAGGCGGACACGGCGCTGGAGGGAGCCGTGAGTGCCGAGAGGCGGTCATCGTTCACGACGATGCTCTGTCGTCCGTCGGGTGCAAAAACAGTCTTCTTCTCCACGGTCACAGCCTCAGGTCCGGCTGCGGCCTGAGTCGGACCCGCCTGCGCCGAGCTAGGCCCCCCGGCTGGAGCGTTCGCACCCGTGGCCGCACCGCTCGTTCCCGAACCTCCGCTTGGCGAACCCTCCGAACCTGCTGCGTTGGCAGCTGGCCGGTCGCCACTCGGGGCAGAAGCAGGGCCGGCATTCTCCCTCGCAGGCGCCGCGCCGCCGGCATTCTCCCTCGCAGGCGCCGCGCCGCCGGCATTCTCGCTCGCAGACGTCGTGCCGCCGGCATTCTCGCTCGCAGGCGTCGCGCCGCCGGCATTCTCGCTCGCAGGCGTCGCGCCGCCGGCATCTCCGGACCCCGAACTGGGCGTGCCAGCCGAGGCTTCGGGGGTGCTTTCGGCACTTCCCGTGTCTGTGGGTCCCGCTGCGGGGCCTTCCCCTTGTGCGGGGGCCTGCCCCGACTCAGGACTGGCGCCGCCCTGACCGCCCTTCTGTTCTTGCCCCTGACCTTGGTTCTCTCCCGGCGCGTTGGATTTGTCTTGGCCCTCGCTTGGTGAGTTGGACTTCTCCTGGCCCTGCCCATCGCCTTCTTTCGCAGGGCCACCTTGTCCCTCTCCCTCGCCGGAGACGGACCCAGAGCGCGGATCCACCCGAGCCGCCTGGGAGTTGAGCGAATTCATCAAGGCAGGTGGCGCGGCCTTAGGAGGCGTCGGAGCACGCGCTCCTACGACATCGGTCATCTGGTTTGGGGGAACCATAACGCTCTGGCCTGGAACACGTGGGTTAGACACCTCGACCTTACCCGTCAGAACCACCAATTGGGTTTGGCCTGGTTTCGAGGCGTCGATGAAGCCTGAAGTTCCGCGGATGCCCATGACCGCGTTGGACGTCTTGAATTTAGTATCGTTCTTGCGCCCGGGCTCCGGCTTCACGAAAAAGCGAACCTTCCCCTTCGCAACGTCGAAGGCTGACTTCAGGCTCGATCCTTTCCCATCGGATTTGAACTGGTACTCCGAAATCTTCACCTTGGCCTCCTCGAAGGCCATGAAATTGCCGCCGTCGTTGAAAAGGATCTTCACCGCGGTCTTGGGCCCAGTTTGAAGCTCATCGGTCGCGAACACTTCCATGCCCTTGGTTGCCGGCACGGGCTTGCCTGCGCGAACCACAGTTGCTTTGCCGATGATTGAACCGAGCGTCCCGATGGCCTCGGAGGCCAGCGCTCTTCCCGAGGGAAGGAGTTGCGCTCCGAGCACCAGGGATGCGATAGCGAACCTTGCAAAGCACGAGTCGTTCAACTTTTTTCCGAACATGGGCATGAGGTCCCCCTTTGCCAACTTCTTGAGCTGGTATCGGCGGCAAGAATCGCCCAGCTGAGGCAAAGACGATCTGACGCAAGGATTCCAGCATGTTGAACCCCGCAAACGTGATCGTGGAAGGCAAGATCGCGGACTTCGATGGCCTCTTCAAGCAGGGCCGCCGTTGGAAAGGGCGTTTCTTCCAGGCCGTCTTCCGGTTCCCGCAGCTACCGGACTCCAAAGGCGCTCATTGCCGTTGGGCTGTCATTGCCTCGAAAAAGGGAGTGGATAAGCGCGCAACGCGACGCAACCGCGCGAAAAGGCGTCTCAGAGCGCTCGTTCGGGAGGTGCTTGTTCCGGCGTTCGCTTCTCAAGGGTTTGAGACGCGGATTCAGTTCGCCCTCGTGGCGAGCCGACGCGCTCCCACGGACGCTTGGGGCGAGATGCGCGAGGAAGCCGCCGCTTTTGCGCAGTATCTCGTCAAGGAAGCGGGAATTCAGCGATGAATCTGCGTCGGAGATCCCTACCGCCATGGATGCTTTCCGCGTCCCAGGTTTGCGGGCACGGTGCAACCGTGAGTCTAGTCGCCTTGATCCGCTTCTACCAACGGTGTATCTCTCCAGCGCTCGGTCCACGCTGTCGCTTTTATCCTAGTTGTTCGCAGTATTGCGTCGAGTCGGTGCGCCTTCATGGCCTGGCTCGAGGCCTGTTGAGATCGGGCCTGCGCCTCTGCAAGTGCCACCCGTTCCATCCAGGCGGCATCGACCTCCCGTAAGCTCCTTCACCACCGCGAGGCCTCCGCTTCCGTGAATAAAAACGCCGTCGCCTTCATCGCCAGCCTAGTTGCGCTCTTCGCCGGCTATTTCTACCTGAACTATTACTTCGCCACCAAGGATAAGGCTTCGCAGCCCCCCATCTCAGCGGTCTCCCCGGCCGCTCTGGCCACACCACAGGCGCCACCCGTGCCTATTGCAAGCAGCGAAGCGCAGACGGCAAACGTGCCGGTGGCGCCCGTTGAGTCACCCTTGACCATAGCTTCGCCGTCGGATCTCGTCATTGAGCTGCCATACGGCACGGCGCGATTCAGCGAGAAAGGTGGCTGCATCGGATCGTTGCAGCTCATCAATTACCGTGCAGCGTCTCAAGGAACAGGGCTCGTTGACGTCTTCGACGGCTACGCGGATTGCCGCGCCTACGGCATGCGCTTGGGCGGCGAGGACCTCCGCAAGGAGCCGGTGGGTGTCACCCGCACGGGGCCAAAGTCCATTCGTTTGGTGCAGCGCAAAGCCGGAGCTGAAATCACGCGCGATTGGAATTTCGACTTCAAGGACTATACGGCCAACCTCCGGCTCGAAGTCGTCAACCGAGGGACGTCGACCCTCACCACGAACCTCGGCCTTGAATTGGGTGCGACGTCGGAACACAAGGACGCGGGCGGCATCTTCTCGGGCAATCCCATTGAGTACCGTAACGTCGCTTACCACGAGGACGACAAGGTCACGCGCGAGCACCTCACTTTTGAGTCGACACCCGCGCTCGAGACTATCTACCAGAGGGGCGCTTTCCTCCCGATGTGGGTAGCGTCCGAGAACATCTACTTTATCGCGGCCCTCCTGCCGCAGTCGCGTGACGCGTTCGACCTCGTCATTCAACGCACGGGCTTCAACATCCAGCGTTCCGCCGGATCCCCCGACATCAAGACCCTTTATGATGCCTGGCTCGATACGGCTGTTTCGCTAGCACCAGGGCAGTCGAAGGTCTTGGACTTCAAGGTGTACGCCGGTCCGAAGCAACGAGACATTCTCTCGACCTTCGCCGACCGCAAGCTCGAGGAGGCGGTCGACTACGGCTTCTTCCGTATCGTGGCGCTGCCCATGTACCACGCCATCGCATGGCTCCACCAACATCTGGGTAACTGGGGCGTGGCCATCATCATCTTGACGCTCGCCATCAAGCTCCTCTTCTACCCGCTCATGGTGAAGGCCTACCTCGCGGGCAAGAAGATGCAGAAAATCCAGCCCAAGATGACTGAAATTCGTGAGACTTGGAAAGACGACAAAGCCCGCCAGCAACAGGAAATCATGGCTCTCATGAGCCAACAGGGCGTCAACCCTGTCAGCGGCTGCCTGCCTGTCCTGCCGCAGATCCCCGTGTTTTTCGGACTCAACGCGGTACTCACGCACACGTTCGAATTGCGACACGCGCCGTTCTACGGATGGCTTCAGGACCTCTCCTCGCGCGACCCGTATTTTATCTCTCCGATCCTCATGGCCGGTCTGATGTACTTGCAGCAGCGCATTACCCCGATGCCTTCCATGGAACCCGCGCAACAGCGCATGATGCAAATATTGCCTCTCGTGTTCGCGGTATTCATGCTCTCGTACCCATCGGGCCTCGTGTTGTATATTGTTACGAACTCTGTCGTCTCCATCGTCCAGCAGATGTACATGATGAAAAAGTACAAGGACGCCTGACGAAACGACCCTCATCGCCCCCTCCCGGGAACGGTCCGCGCGTCACGTACGCGAGTGCACTCCCCGGTCGACGTGACTCACGGGAGCTCCCATGGAAAAACGCATGTACTCGGGCAAGACCCTCGACGACGCGCTCGAAGACGCGGCTCGCGCCTTAGGCACCGAAAAAACGCTCGTCTCTTACAATGTCGTCACCGGAGCCAAGGAGGGCGGACTTTTCTCCAAGCTCTTCAGCCGAGGCGTAAAAATCGAAGCGTGGGTCGAGTCCAACCACGATGACCTCCAGGCCGCGGCTCGCGAGGCCGTCCGCCAGGGGCTCGCACGAGATGCCCGGCCTCACGGCGGTGCACCCGCCAAAGGCGAAAGCCGTGCCAAGGGAACAAACCCGCAAAGGCCCCCTGCGCAGACGAACCCGAACTCAACGCGCGAAGGTGGGCAAGACAAGGGGCCCCGCGGCGAGCGCAACGACCGGGCCAGACCGGAACGCAATAGCGTCAAGGCGGGCGATCGGACCCCTCGCGTGGATCGCACTGGCCAGCCTGGTCAGCCTGGTCAGCCTGGTCAGCCTGGTCAGCCTGGTCAGCCTGGTCAGCCCGGCCGTGGTGCGGACCAAAAACCGCGGGGCGATCGTCCTGAGCGCGTCGAAAAGTCCTTACGGCGCGAGCGTTCGGCGGACAGACCCGAACGCGCGCCCCGCGCGGAAAGGCCCGCGCAGCCCGTTGAGCGCCCGGGCCTCGACCTCGACGCACCGGGCGTCATGGAAGCACTCCAAGAATTCACGGCGACCTTCCTGCGATCTTTCGAAATCGATCCGTCCGCGACACGATTTGAACGCCTCGAGGGAGGCGATCTCATCATCCAGGTGGAAGACGCCCATCTCGAGGACCTCCTGTCCAAAACCGACAAGCTCAGCCATGCGTTCGAACACGTCTTCAAGCGTATCGCGCAGAAGAAGCTTGGGGACGTGGCGGCCCGCGTGACCCTCAACGCCGGCAAAGCTGAAGAGGCCCGCGCAGAAAAATTGCGCGAAATGGCACTAGGACTCGCAGACAAGGTCAAGACCGACGGCAAGACCATCACCTTGGGGGCGAAGAGTCCTCAAGAAAGACGCGTGATTCATCTCACGCTCGACGGCATGGAAGGTGTAGGCACCCGATCCGTTGGGGCGGGAGATAGCCGTAAACTCGTCATTTTCTCCACCGACCCCGCGCATGCTGCGCGTGACGGCCAGGAACGAGGAGCACGCGGTCAACGAGGCCGGGGGCGCGGACGCCGTGAAGGTGGAGGGAATCCACCAACAGCACGGGGGGCTCGCTCCGACTCTCAGGGCAATGCGACTCGCACTCCTCTGCCAGGTGCCGAAGGCGCCGAAACTTCGTCCCAATCGTCTCGCCAAGGCGCAGAGGGCCGCGAGGGAGGACGTGGACGACGCCGCCGGGGGAACCGACGAGGTGGGCGAGGTGGCGCGAGTGCGGCTGGCTCAGGCGAGGGCCAAGGTGGAAGTGGGAGCGGCCCCTCGGGCGCCGGCGAAAGCAAATCGGGAGCCGCCGCCGGCTCGGTCGAGGCGGACTGAACGGACACGAGGCGCCCATGTCCGACCCCATTTACGCGCTTGCCGTCCCACATGGTCGGGGCGCTCTCCATGTCCATCGCATCTCCGGAGTGGGCTGCCTGCAGACGCTCGCGTGCGCACTTCGCACCCCCGGAGGCCGGCCACTTGCGGAGCTGCCCGCAGGTGCCCGCTACCTGTACCTTATCGACTCCGATGGAACCATCCTCGACGACGTCGTGGTGACCGCTTTCGAAGCCCCACGCAGTTATACAGGCGAGGATGTCGTCGAAATCTCCTCGCACGGCAATCCCTTGATTACGGCACGCCTCCAGGCACGCCTGCGCGCGCTCGGGCTGCGCGAAGCGCTCCCTGGTGAGTTCACCCAAAGGGCGTTCCTCAACGGCAAACTCGATCTCGCTCGCGCAGAGGCCGTGAATCTCCTAATCCACGCTGAGACCTGCGGAGCCGTGCGCCTCGCGCGCGCTGTAAGCGAGGGTGGGCTCACGCGTGACATGACTGCCCTGCGTGGGCATCTCGTGCGCGCCCTCGCCTACCTCGAGGCCCACATCGACTTCGCTGACGACGAGGTCGGCGCTCTTGACCCCGAAGCATTCCTGCCCGAACTGAGGGACCTGGCAAGGCGGCTCACGGATCTCGCTGCCACGTACGAACGCGGGCGCCGCGTCCGGGAAGGGTTGCGTGTTGTTCTGTGCGGCGCACCCAATGCGGGTAAGAGCACTCTTTTCAACGCTCTCCTCCGCAGCGATCGTGCGATAGTGACGCACATCGCGGGCACGACCCGCGATGTTCTCGAAGAGCGCCTCGTCGTTGACGGTCGAGACTTCGTTATCTCCGATACGGCTGGACTCCGCGACACCGATGACGTCGTGGAGCGCATGGGCGTCGAAAGGTCGCGCAAGGCCATAGCCGGCGCCGATCTCGCCTGCGTGATCGTCGATGGCTCGCAAGGCGACGGTGCGATCCTCAAGGCGCTCGAGGACGCTCGCACGGAGTTACGCGGGCCAACGCGTGCCGAAACGCTCGACCTCCCCCTCCTGGTGGTCGTCACGAAGGCCGACCTGTGGGCGCTCGATGTCGAGGAGGCGCGCAGGCGAATCGCCTCACTCAGAGAAAGTGACTTGAGCACGACGCGCAACGGTGTTGACTCCACCACATGGACCTTCGCGGGTACGGCCGATTCCCTAGAGGAAGGCGACGCTCCGAGAAACGGTGGATTCCGCGGCACGTCGGAGATGGAGTCGGTCCTCGTGGAACTCTGCGACAAGCTCACGGCGACTCCGGAAGCCAATGCACCGACGACGCTCATTTCCACACGCCAGCGCGACGCAGTGGTCGCGGCCCGGGCGCGGGTTGTCGAGGCGGTGGAGGTGCTCTCATCGGGAGGGTATCCCGAGGCGGCGGCCTCGCTCCTCCTCGCTGCCAATCGCGCCCTCGTGGAGGTCGTCGGGGACATTTCCGCGGAAGACGTTCTTGGGAGCATCTTCTCGACTTTTTGCATCGGGAAGTGACGCGTCCAGAGGCGGGCTCAGAGTTTGTTGGAATCGTACTGATAAACACGAGGCAATTCGCGCGAGAGCCGGATGAGCTGTGCCTGCTCGTTGCGCAAGGCCTGGGCTATCCGTTGCGAATTGGGATCGATGCGCAGCTCGTCGAGTTTCATTTGAAGAGCGTTGATGCGATCAACGTTGTTCTCACCCTCCATGATACCGTCCATGATTCCGTTGAACTTCTCCTTGTCCTCGAGCGTGAGTCCGGAGGTGTTCGAGTGCCGGTGGAAACGCCTGACCTGCTCATCACTGGTGTCGATGACGACGGTGCCGTCCTCTTTCTTCTCGACGACCACGCCGGGCTTCGTGTAAATGCCCGCCTTGTTGACGAGATCGCCTGTCTGGACGCTGGCGCCTTTTGGGGGGCGGATGATCTGGACCATGGTCTTCCTCCTTGTTGGCCGCTCGGGCACGAGCGCCTCGCTTTATGGGACGCGACGGATCAGTAGGAACGCAGGGAAAGGGCGTCGACTTGGTAATCCTCAGGTTGCCAACGCTCTCGCGTCATGCGGAACTGGAGTTCGCCTTTGAGGTAACGGATGAGTCTGGGATCGGCGTTCTCCTTCCGGAGCTCATCGATCTTGGCCGACAGGGCGCGAATCTCCTGCCGGGCGTCGTCATCGCGGACCTCGTCGAGGACGCCCTTGAAGGCATCCTTGGCCTCCTGGCGCAGGCCGTTGACAACGCCCTTCTCCGTGGCGCGTTGCACGGTCACGAAATCCTTGTCGATAGTCACGTTACCGCTCTTGGCGTCCTTAGACTTCACCAGAACGGGATCGGCGGTCCGGGTGAAGACCACATCGCCCTTAAGAATCGTCATCGCCACCTCGCACGGGAGCGCCTCCTGCGATGGTGCCGCGCCCTCTCCATGTCTATAATCGATCGCGGAGCACCCGGGGCTCCGACGCGATGCGCGTTGACGGCGGAAAATTTTCGCCCGGCAGGGAATGAGCGGAGGTGACCGATGGCGGAGAAGTTACGCAAAGGTAACGAGTGGCGCGTTGCGGCCTGGATGATCCTAGGGGCGGCGACCCTCGTTTTCGCGGCCTTCTCGTACCGGGAGTCCACGCGCAAGCACGCTCCCAAGCCCCTGCACACACCACTAGCGCCCAAAGAAGTGCCGGCCGGGGGGGTTAAGGGCGAGACGGCTCCGTGATCGCGGCCGGGGCTGCCGCGCCAGGGTTTCCACCCTCAGTCGGTTTTGCGCCTTCACTGATCGCATCAGGCGAAGCGCCCGCGGGTGCTTGAGGGATGGCCCCCTCCTGGAGGGTCAGCACGCGGAGGTGGTCCTGCTGGAACGTCTGCAGGTCGCGCACGAAATCGAAGAGTCGATCGTTGCTCCGCTGGAAGCCATCTCCTCCGAACACAAGACTGGTGTCTCCCGCGGCGCCTTGGGTGGCGCAAGCTTGCAGTCCGCTCGAGACGGCATCCTGAATGCGCGCAGGGGTTTCACGCCGAGCGACCACGACCTTTCCGGGAAGTCCGCGCGAAAGCGCGACGACCACGAAGTCGTCGAACACCGTGCCCACCTGGAACGGGACGCTTCCTGGCCAACGCCTCTCGAGGTGGGTTTCGGCGACGCCGCCCGCCATGGCAATGTCGCGTTCCACGGCCTGGAGGACGAGCTCATGGCTGCCGGCAAACAGGACCTCCTCCGGGAACACGCCGCGTTGCAAGAGGAGGTAACGGGGGACGAAGAAGCCGAGGTCGGAATCGGGGACGGAATAGGCGAACCGGCGTCCACCTATGGGAGACAGGGCCTCGTCGGCGCGCAGGCCAGCTGCGCTCAACGATAGGCCGAGACTCTGCAAACTCGTGGCCCACCGGGAGGCCTTGCCGACGATGACAGAGCGGGTCGATGGCGCCCCCCGTTGCGAAACCACAAGGAAGGGCACGACCCCGTGGCGTTCCGAGGCCTCCACGAAGCCGAAGGCCGACATGGTGCCGAACTGGGCCTCACCGCGTCCAAGCGCGGAACCCACGGCCCGTTCATCGGCGGCGATCTCGAAGCTCACCCTGTAGCCGACCTGTTTTTCCAGACAAGCGGCGAGCGACGAAAAAACGGCTATGGACTCGCGCTCACGCTCCCAGCCGTCGATGAAAAAACGCACAGGCCTCTGCTTCGAACCGATCTCGGGCGCACCAACGCACGTGCGCGTGCATCCCAGTAAAGCCAGTCCCGACAAGAGGAGGGCCAAAATGGGCACCAAGCGCGGGAAGAACGAGGGGTGTCCGGTGGTGGAGGGCGTCACGCGGGTCCTCATTTTGCATGATTTCGGCCATGGCAGACGCGAGGAGGACGGCCATGGCCTCTCGAAATGCACGAAGCCGCCCGGGAACGCCCCGGACGGCTTCGATTGTAACGGGCTTGAAGGCTTAAGACCACTCAGAGGAACCTTCGAGCAAGCGAGGGGAGCCTCCGCGTGAATCTAACCGCGCTTCCACGCATCACATACGGCGGAACTCACCGCGACGATTTTTCGACCAGGAGTCTTCCGAAGACCCTTGAGCCGCAGGACGCTCCTCACCGTAGGAGATCGTGGAAAGATCTGCCGAGGTGATGCCTTCGGCCGTCAGGAACTCCTGGATGGCGCGGGCGCGGCGCTCGCCGAGGGCGAGGTTGTACTCATTGGAGCCGCGCTCGTCGGCGTGCCCTTCGATTTGGATCTTCGCGCCGGCGGCATCGCGCAGGCTGGTTGCCACCTTGCGGAGCTCATCTTGGGCCGTGGAGCTCAGGGCGTAGGAATCGAAGTCGAAATAGACCGTGGAGAGGGAGATCTCCGCCGTGGGAGCCGCTTCGGGGGCAGCTGCAGGCATGGCCGTGGCGGTGTCCGTGGTGGGCGCTGGCTCGGTGATTTCGGGGGTCGGCTGCGCAGGCTTGGAACAGGCGGCGACGGCGGAAGCGACGAGGACGCTCACGGCGAGACGGGAGAGCTTCATGAAATCGACTCCTTGCGACATTTTGGCTGAGGACGGGAAACCGCTCGTCGGCTGCGGGCCGGCAAGACAGAGCTCGGTCTTCCTTGAAAAATTTCCTCACCCTTTACACGGAATGCGAAACTAATATACGACCCGGATTTGTCAACAGGGGGTGCCGCATTCGCCGCTTGCCAAAGGGTGCGGGTGTGATGTAACGAAGCGTTTCGTCGCGCACCCGGGCCCGAGTCGCCGCACGTGGCCGGCACCTGTCGCAGCTCTCGTTCTTACGTATTTGGAGCACTTGCATGTCGTCGGAAATCCTCATCAAAGCCGAGCCTCGCGAACTGGCCACCAAGGGCGCAATCAGAAGGTCGCGCAAACAAGGGCTCGTGCCCGCCACCGTATACGGCCGTAACGGCACCTTGAACATCAATGTGACCGTCAAGGCCCTCCCCAAGAGCCACACGCGCGCGCAGCTCGTTAAGCTCGACGTGGCAGGCGCAATGAAGACCGTCCTGATGCGCGAAGTGCAGGTCGATCCTCTGAACGACAAACCCCTTCATATCGACTTCCAAGAAGTCTCCCCGAGCGACGTCGTAACCGCTCGCATTCCTCTCGAGTTCGTGGGCCTCACCCGCGAGCAGGAGAAGGAAGGATCATTCAAGGTTCTCCTCCGTTCTCTTGAAGTGAAGGCGATAGCCGAGAAGCTGCCTGCCTCCATGAA
>JBIKVI010000117.1:0-12315 GCA_044356935.1 Silvanigrellaceae bacterium
CTCGAGATGCTGGGCGACCGGGAGCCGAAGCCGGGGAGCCGGGGGAGAGCGGCGCGCTGACGCGCGCCGCCATCTTCTCATTTACGTTGAGCAGGGCGCCCTCAAATAGCCTGGCGCCTCACACAAGGAGAATATGTACTTCTCGCTCACAAAGGCCTTGCCGTCGCGTTTCCACCCTTCGTCAAGGAGGACCTGTTCGAAAGCGCGGCGAGGCCCGGACGACAGCGCCTGAACAATCACATCGAGATCCAGGGACGCGCCCTGATCAGGAAAGTGCCACTCCACAGCCGCCCCACCGACAAGCACGATGGAAACGCCGGCTCGCGCCTTTACGCTTTCAGACAGCCGAGCAAAGAACGAAAACTTTTCCGTCCTCTCCAAATCAACCGATCCCGCCCCCGAACTCATCGTCCTTTCTCCTGCGGTCCCTGCACTCCCCAGAGCAGCGACTTTCCGGACGCGCGCGCTTTTCGTCGAACTCGGAAAGTGGCTCTTTCTCCGGCAGGCATGGCTCTCGCGAAGCCCTGAATCCAGTCTGCAAGTCCTTGCACGGCGGGTTGGCGCGAGAACGCAAAAACACCAAGCGGCCCCACGTTTGTTCGTTCCAATACGGGGGGCGGTAAGGATTCGTGAGAAAAACCGCCACAAGTGGTCGAAACGCTTCTCCTGCAATGACTATTTCGTCGCGGAAATGAGAACGGGTCGATCCGACACCGGCGGCGGCTTTCGCTCCAGATTGAGCGTGTAGTCGCCAAACCGGTTGATGTGCTCGCGCCTGTAAGGCGAAAGCGCCCCAATGGCCTCGCGGCTGAACGTGTGCCCTTCGGCTTCGAGTTCGCCGAGCACCCTCGTCATCGCATCGACCGTGTGGAAGATGACGAGGCTCGAGACGAGGTGGTTGTACTTGATTACCTTGCGTTGCTCGTCGCGGTTGTTCTCGGCAATGACGCCGCCTCCGCCGAACGCAACCCATTGCGCGAACCCGTTGAACGCCTAGCTCTTGTTGGTCGCCGCCTGGATCGTCCGGCGCAATTCGATGTCGCCCATGTACGCGAGCAGGAACTTCGTCCGGACCGCGTGGCCGAGTTCGCGGAAGGCGAAGTACAGCTTGTTCTTGCGGCTGGCCGTTCCCAGGCGCCTGAGCACCGCGGCGGCCGTCACGTGGCCGGCCTTGATCGAGACGGCAACGCGCAGCATGTCGTCGAAATTCGCCTCGATGAGTTCCCAGTTGATGGCCTCGTCGAACAGAACGTCGATGTGCTCGAAGCGCTCCTTCCGGTCCGGTCGGAATAGCTTCAGGTGCTTCCAATTGCGGATCCGCGGCATCAGCTTGATGCCGAGCAGATGGGCGAGCGCGAAAACGGGCGCGTTCTGCGCCTGCGTGTCGCCGTGGATGGTGTCAGGCTGGATGTCCGAGCGGTTCTGCAGGAGTCCATCGAGAATGTGGACAGCCTCCCACACTCCGCACGGGATGAAGTGCGAGAAGAGCGCGATATACGTGTCCGAGACGTGGTAATAACCGATGCCGCCGTAGCCGCCATAGCGGACATGGTACTCGGACAGAAGGTTCTGTTCGTAGAGATCCCACTTAGTGCCGTCGGCCGAAGCGCGTCTTCCAGTGCCCCAGAACTTCGGCAACGCGAAGCGGTTGTTGGCGTTGATGACCTCGACGGTCGCATTTTCGAGCGTTCCGTCGGTGGTGTGCCTCTGGTTGACGAGCGAGACCTGCCGCCTGCCCGGTCCCTTGAGTGAACGCGCGGTCTGGGTCGGGCCAAGGTTGCAGCCGTAGCAAAACGTCGTCGCGATATACCGGCCGCGCGGGTTTTCGATCTTCGCTTCATGACCCGAAAGCGGGCCGAAATGCCGGGTCCATTCGAGCCAATGATCCGTATCCGAGAGGATGTCGATGATGTTCACCGGCGCGAGCCTCTCGGCCAGAAAACGATCGAGGAGAGAAAAGCCGACTGGGGTCGCCCGACGTTCGAGCCTTGCAATGACAGCCTCGCCGTTCTCAATCCTCACCGATTCGTTTCCCAGAAATGTCGAGTCCGCTTCCTTTGCGGCTTCGCAAAGCGCGGCGCGCAGGTCTTTCACGAAGGCCGCACCGCTCACGGGGAGTCCAACCTGTTCGCCGTAGACGGTGCGTTCGCGCTCGAATTCCTCTTTCGTGAGAAGCCCGATGCGATAATCCGCGAACTTGTCGCCGCCCGCGATGGCGAGATCCACGGATTTGAGGTCGTTCATGACCTGCGTAAAGACGCAAAGTTCGAAGGAGCGGCGAGAGACACGCGTCACGTCGCCATCGCGCTTGGTGTCGTCGCCCACGACGAGTGGCCACCATTTTTCCGTTACCCACGCTAGATCCGTGTTTTTCCGCACCGAAATCCAATCATTCTTGGATTTCGGTGCTTTTGGACCAACGTAACGGCCGTGAGGAGAGAAGCGTCGCGGCTCGTAGAGAGGAGCGGCATGACATCGGCGAGGCCGAAAAGAGCTCGTCGCACGCCCTTGTAAGAGCGAGCCAAGAACAGAAGATAGTTTCCTCCCGCATGGGCTCCGAACGCCTCGCACTGCTCGAGTATCGCCTCTGGCTTGTCTCCGAGAGCGGCCGTGACGGCCTGGAGCTTTTCCTCCTTCGGTGCTTCGGACTTGCACGCGGCGATCACGATCTCGCGCAGGATGGCGACGAGCCAGTGCGTTCGCTCGACGCTTTGCAGGTGATATTCGTCGAGCGCCTCCTTGGCGAGGCGGTGGAGCTTCTGCATGCGCTTTATGAACATCTCCGCCACGTCGTCGAGTGCACGCGCCGTCTGAAAACGGATGAGCGTCGCCGCGAGCGCGTAGCGCTTCATCCCAGCGAGATCGCGCATCGAAGCCGCGTCGAGAGAACGCGCTTCGCACGCGAATTGGCGGAGCTTCACATCTGGAATCGCTGCGAAGGCGGCCTCGCCAGGGACCAGCTCGCGCAGCCAGCGCATGTGCTCGGTGAATTCGCGTATATGCACGACCGTAGGACGGCGCGGTTCCTGTTTCACTACGTCCCAATCGCTTTTTTCATTGTGCGAGCCGCTTGTGAGAAGCTCATCGACACGAGAGCGACCTGCTTCTCCCAATGCATCGTGAAGCAGGCGATGATAGCCAGCGTTCACAGCGACGCGCGCTTGCTGCGCCGCTTTGAGGATCGTCGTAAAACCGGGAAGCTCGTATCGTTGCCTGATGAGTTCCTCGATCGCGACGTTGATGATGTCGGCAAGGTCGTCCTTGGTGGCGGCGGCGTCCGTGGCAGCGCTGTTCAGCACCGCCTCGCCCCCCATGCCGAACGACGCGCTGCCGAGAAATTCTAGGATCGCGCTGGTGTTCCGAGTGCGTGCGTTGGTGTCGTCGTAAGTCGCGAGTCTGAGCGGCAGCGCCTCAAATCCTGCTACATGGACGATGTGCTCGCAGATCGCATGCGGCACGTCAGCAACCTGCGGAAAATAGCCGAGACGCTGAAACGTCTTCAGCAGGATGAGAAAGCCCGCTCGCGGCGCAGGCCTGCGCGTGTGCGCCCCGGCAAGAGCGAGTTCTTCCACATTCGGCGTGTAGATGAGGTCGAGTTCCCTGGCCGTCGGATGTGACTTCATCCGCGGATAAGCCGTTTCGCTGATGCCTACCATCGCCACACTCCTTGCCCCACGCGCCCCACGGTTCCGGTCGCAAAACGACCGTTTTTCTGACTGCCGTGGAGCCCTCTGGTTTGTCTCGATTTTTCCAAGCTTCCTTGGTAAGAAAACACAGGAATAATATCAACGTCAGCAACTGTCTTTTTGAGGCGAGTTTGCTGCCCACGGAGGAGCTTCATGCTCGTTGGATACACGCGTGTCTCGACCGTAGAGCAAAGCGCCGCGCTCCAAGATGACGCGCTCAACCAGGCCGGGTGCGGCAAGCTGTTCCACGACGCCGCGAGCGGAGTGAGAGCGGATCGTCCTGGACTTGCCGCGGCCCTCGAATTCATGCGCGAAGGTGACATACTCGTCGTATGGCGCTTGGACAGGCTCGGCCGTTCGCTCGCGGACCTGCTTGAAATCGTCGGCCAGCTCGAAAAGCGCGGTATCGGATTTCGGAGCGTGACCGAATCGATCGACACGACGACGTCTGGGGGACGTCTTGTTTTCCAGGTCTTTGGAGCCATGGCGGAGTTCGAGAGGAATCTCATCCGAGAGCGGACGAAGGCGGGCCTGAGCGCGGCACGCGCACGGGGCAGGCTCGGAGGGAGACCCCGCGCGCTCGACGCACCGAAGATCGCGCTGGCGCGGCAGCTCTACGACGAGAAGAAGCACACGGTGAAAGAGATTTGCGGGCTGCTGGGGGTCACCAAGCCCTGTCTGTACGACTACCTGGGCGACCGCCACGCAAAGCGCAAGACGGCGAAGAAAAGTTCAACGGAGGAGGGCACGTAGGGTAGATGTGGCGGTTTTTCTCACGAATCCTTACCGCCCCCCAAGTTGGGACGACGTCCGCCGCACCGCAGTCCCCCGCGCCTGAGGCAACACCAAGCTCAGGCTCAGGCTCAGGCTCCGAGAGACCTGTGCCCTAAAGCGGCGTTCGAGAGATTTTCAAATCTCTTGGGTCCCAGACCGCCCACGCGCCTCTGAAGCTCGGCGTCGCTCTTGAAGTCGCCATGCGCGTGTTGCTCCACTTTCATTTTGCGCGCTAGCGTGTGTCCAACGCCGGGCAACTCCGCAAGGGTGAATAATTCCATCGCGTTGACGAACGCGGCGACTCCGGCGCCGTCCTGATGCCGGTCGGCCGGTGACGAGGGGCGACTGCGTGGCAAGGTCGTTCCAATGGCCAGAGCGAGGCGCGGCCGTTCCTGAGGCAGCGCATCAGAAGGCGCGCGCAACGCGCAAGCGCTCAGCTGTTCGGTAGCGCGTCGGCGTCCGAAGGCCTCCTCCATAGAGCCCACCCGTGGAGCGCGCGCACTCGGCAACGCGGGAGGCGCCCCTGCGCGCGCGCTTGAACCTGCAAGGGGCGGAGGGTGAGATATGCCTTGGGCCGAGAGGAGTGGGGTGGGGTCGTTCGAAGACATGATGTCAAAGCGCGTGGCCGTCAGGCGAAAGAAGGTGTCGACCATTCTCTCGAGGGCCCAAAGGAGGGTGCTCATGGGGTTGTTGTCTCCTGGCTCGACTCGAGGACATAGCCACTGCTCGAAGCACGAAACACGTCGGTGGTGGTGAGGGCTTCTCGCGCGCTGCTGGGAGGCCGTAAGAACTCGAATGAGATGACGGCAGGAGAGTTGCTCGCGTCGTATCCGGAGGGCCACGGAAGAACCCAGTCCTTGCGGCCGCGTAGGGAAAATCGAAAACGGCTCACCAACAGCGGCGTCGACGTGGCATCGAGGAAACTCACAAAAAGAGTTCCTTCATCGAGCGAGCGACCCGATGCGTTGACCTGTGTGAAGGCGAGACCCTGTTGCGAGGAACGGAGTGAGACAATCGATCGTTTCGCGGCAGATGACACAGGAGAGGTGGCGCGGGGCGGGGCGTCTGCCTCTGACATCGTCTCGATTGAGAGCGCGGAAGACGCAGCCGCAGGTGCGGAAGACGCAGCCGCAGGTGCGGGACCGGTGGGTTCGGCAGGGGGCGCCCCCTCGGCAACCAGCTGGGTTCTCACGGGGACTTCGGCTGCGTCTGCGCGGGCAAGAGTCCCTCTTGCCCGCGCCGCGCCTAGCCCGATCCCCACCGCCACAAGTGCGGCTGGCAACACGCCCGCAAGCAGAAGTCCGAGGAGTCCGAGGCGAGCCGCGGAATAATCGGCCACCCGGGGTCTTCCATCACCTATCTGAAGGTAAATTCTCAGGGCCCGTGGCGGGGTGAGAATCGGAGTTTTCGCCGTTTTCGAGTTCGTTCCCATGGTTCAAGGCCTCCAGTTCCTGTTTCTGCTCCTTCGCATGTCGGGCGAGGCGTTGGCGCAGCTCTTCAAATCCTTCTTTTGTGAGCTCTAGCCGGCGCTCTCGGCCACGGGCAGCCTCACCGGACTCGAGCGCGATCTCTCGGGCAAGCCCGTAAACCTTTTGCCATGCCTCCTTCGCAAGCGCGTGCAGGGGGGCCGTTAGGGTTGAAAGAGAAGAGGGGTCGAGATCGTAGAGTGCCGCCAAGCGCTGTCGACGTTGTGTGCTCTCGTCGAAAATGCGTGCAGCCACATCCCTCAGTGCGCTGGGGTTCGATCCTGTTGCGCGCGCTGCAAGGGCATTGGCTGCGTGCAGCTCCTCGATCCAGGAGCGTCCCACCTCAATTTCCTGCTCAAGTGCGAGGGCGATTTTCTTGTCTTCCTCTTCGCGGTTGACGAGGTCTTCGAGCGGGGCCGCCGTGTCGGTAGACGCCGGCATCGGCACCTCCTGTCTTTGCGACAGAACAGCAATGACGCTTCCCCCCAAGGCGAGGAAGAGGACGCCGGCCGCCGCAAGGCGGATTCGTGAGGAACGGGAGAGTGAATCGGGTTTTGTTTCGGTTGACATCGATCGCTCCGGCGGTTTGCTGTGCTCGCGATGTTTCGACGCAACCCGGCGACTCGCGGCGGCAACGTTTGCAGTGCCAGTTGTGACCAGTGTCGTGAGGCCGCCCAGGACGCATGTCGGTATCAGCAGGCCAATACATTTCTCATGAGTCCCGTCCGCGGTCTCTTCTTCGGGCCCTCGCGCCGCGACTCGAGCGTCGACCCCACCCTGAAGGAGGTGCGCATCCAATTCGTGCGCCCCGACACGCCCCTGGCCCAACCCGAAACCGTGCTCGTGACGCGTAACGACCTCGGCTGGCTATTGAATGCGGCCATCCTCGGACCCGACGGCCCCCAAATGGTGACTCTCGACCGCCTTCCGGACCGCCTTCCGGACCGCCTCCCGCCGCGATTCTCCCTCCAAGGGAGACATCTCCTTGCCGTCGAAAGGAGGGGACCCACCGCCTACGCCTGCACCATGGACGGCCGACCACTCGAGATTCCCCTCGATGCCCTCGTCGCGGACGAGGAGTCCCGCGGCTTTCGTGGTCGGGACAACGTTTACTTCCGCGAGCGCGCTCTCGTGGAGTTCGCCTGGGACGTCATTACCGGTCGAGCGAAGTGGATCCTCGCGGGACGAACTGTGCATCTCGCCGACCTCCTGAGCGACGCCACGGCGCGCGCGGGCTGAGCTCCGAGTTCGCATTCGCGTAAGTGCTTCACGCACGCCAGGTCGATTGCCCCGTGCGAAGCTCGAAAGGTGAAGTCATCCAGGGAGGATTTCACATGGCAGTTCTAAGGCGTTCAGTAGGGCAGCGTCGGCATCTGGTGAACGAGTTTCACAAGTGCGCGTTGGGTAAATGGGCATTCTGTCGGCTGCATGGTATCGGCGGGTCGACTTTCGATGCCTGGCTGCGTGCGTTCGCCGCCGAGGCGAAGGGAGGTGCATTCCTCCCGGCAAGGGTCGAGTGTGTATTGCGCTGAATGTGGGGACCGTTTCCGGAGCGAACGCGGGGGAGGATTCCGGCGCATTTTCGACACCGCAAAAAATAAACGTCGCTGCTGCCGGTGCGGCGGCGAAGGTTCCTCCGCGAAGCGGCGCAGCGATGACCCCGAACGCAACAAGGCCAAGTGCTGGAACAGCATTACGAGACGCGAATGTCCGAGACGTGTGGAAGCTGGGCCGCGAGCGTTGGAAAGTTGAATCCGGGTATCACCAGCGAAGTATGGCGGAAAACGCAATGTACCGGGTGAAGACGATTTTCGGGGGAAGTTTGAGTTCGAGAGAAATTAGGCGTCAGAAGACGGAAGCGGCGGTAAAAATGCGCGCGTTAAACAAGATGACGCAGCTTGGGATGCCGGAATCAGTGAAAAAGAGCTGGTAAGGGAATGGGGCGGCGTTGGCCGCCCCATTCCCTTACCAGGCCCCACTTGACAGGCTCATCATGCAACAACGCCTGCACGACGCACTAACCGACCGCCATCGCCCACAAATTCTAGTGACGAGGCTGTTTTCTTTGGTTCATAGAGGACTCACTTTTAAAGAAACAGCTTAAGTCCAATTTTGGCATGCACGTTGACGCTCGAAAAGGTTAGAATCCCGAATCCCGTCGCGTACTCTGCGATGCAGCTCGCAACGACTCCTAAGCGAGGCGTCAAGGCGAAGTCGACGCCTGCGCCAGCTCTCAATGAAACGAATTCCGATGAGATGTCGGCTGCTCCTCTACCGAACGTAGACACGAGCATGCGTCCAACACCAAGCCCCGCGCTCGCCCAGGGTCGAACGGCCGATTCAACTTTGATCCGATCACCTCGGAGCGTTTTGTCGATGTCGAGTCCTGGAGTGAGGGGGAAAAGCCTGAAGTCGAGGTAGGTCGCCTGGTAAAGAAGTCGCCCAACGGAGGTGTCCTGAGCCAGCATCGCTCCCAAGGCGAAACCCAGTCCTAACCTCGGAAGCGACTGCCATTCGAGGCCGACGTTCGCGAAGTTAGACCCCTGCTTCTCCACAACACTGGAAACGGTGTAGTTCAGGAGTCCGCTCGATGCCGTGATGCTGGATTCAGGGCGTGCGTACGCCGATTCCGAGAGCGAGGCCAGAAAGACCAGGGCCGCGCGCGCGCAGCGCAAAGGCACGCGACGCCCTCCCGCTTGAAGGCAGCCCTTCATGGCGTAGATTTCGCAGGTGCGGTTTCCGAGGGCGAATCTTTTTCAATCGCATTGAGCATGTTTCTCGCTTCGGGATCTTCGGGGTTGAGCTCGAGGGCGCGCCTCCACGCGTGCCTGCTCTTCTCGAGATCTCCCTTCAAAAAAGAGACGCTGCCTTCAAGCTGATAGGCAATAGCAAGGTTCGGATTGATCGCCTTTAAAGACTCCGCGCCTTTGAGTGTCTCTTCGAAACGCTTTTGAAGAAGGTCGCGCTCGGCCTGAAATGCAATAGCCAAGATGCGGTTGATGGCTCGGTAGTCGAGCCCCTCGCGGGGCTCGAGCACGAGCTCAAAGGAGAGCGAGCTCCCTGGAAGGTTGGGAAGGAGAAGAGTCTTCGCTTGAAAACCTTCCTTGCTGACTTCCAGGAGCACGGGGCCGTCATCGACGCCCTTCGGGACGTCGGAGGTGGCTACCGTCAGCGGCGTCCGGCCAATAACCTTGGATTCCGCCTCTCGGGTGGACACAAGTCGAACCTCGGCATCGGGTGGGGTCGAAACGACGCGAAGAGTGCCACAGCCCGAGAGAGCGGAGATGCTGATAAGCAGAATCGTAAGGACGAAAGCCCACGGCGCAGCTGTCGACCGGGACGGGCGGCGAGCCATAGTGATCCTCCCAGATGGTCTGGAAGGCATGTTACGGCAATGACGGGGTGCGGTGCAAAACCCGCGTCGCGAAGCGGCCTCGCCCTTGGGGCCAAGAGAGCGCGAACCACCCGGGCCCTGAGGAAAACGTGAGATGGGATGCGCACGGAACACGAAGGCCCGACTCTGTCCAAGACGCAGGGTCACCCTCGCGAGAACTCAAGTGCCGCCAGGTGCAGGCGGCCCCTTTTCCCTCCCGCACAAGGGCGTCGTGTCCCTCGACGCGCGCTGCGTCACCGGCGAACGCGCTCAGGGACGTGCGAGCAACGCCGCTGCGCGTGACGAGGTAGAAGCCGTCGTCTCGATGAACGTAAGAGCCGTCGTCTCCCAAAGAAAAGTAACGCGCACCTCGCGCCGCATCCGACGAGAGAGGAGACTCCGTTTCTTCAGTGTTTATTTTGGTGTTCTTGGCGAATTGGGATGAGACACCCGGCAGGAGAACACCACGCATCCACGTGCGTTCGGTCGACGCCCCCGCGCTTGAAAGGAACACCAAAGCCCCGTCGCGCGAGCGGCAACTCGCGGCCACGAGGGGACGTCGCTGGAAGGCGCCGGAAGGAAGCGAAACGAGGCCATCTGCGAAGGCGGCCCCTGCGGGACAGAGGGCGAGAAGAGCCCCTTGCGGCACCGCCGGGTCCTCAGTCGACGACCGCTTCGCCCGCAGGCCACGAGGCGACGCGAGCGCAGCAAGCCCACCGTCGGCGCGCACAATGCCACGGACGCTCACGAGGGTTGCCGTGTCGGATGCGAAGTCGAGATGCCATGCCCGCGCGCCCTGACGTATCGCGAGGGTCGCTCCCAAGGTGGTGGCGACGAGGGGAGCAGCGGCTCCGCTTCCCTTGAGAGGAGAAAAAGGGAACCGAAAATGCACCCTATTGAAGGTGGTGTCGATAAGAAGGAGTTCGGTGCGCCCAACGCCGATACCGGCCCGCGCTGGGAGGGGCCACACCGTTCCGGCTGTTGCGCGGGCTCGCAGATGCGTCAACCGCCACGATGCGTAACGCACGACGCACGTCGCCGATGACCCGGCTTGGCAGCGTTGCGCAAGACGTCCCGCGTCTTCGCTCAACGAGAGGAGCCACGCCTGGCCATCGATGTTCGCAACAAAGGGTTTCCCCTGTGCGGGGACGGCCATGGGCACCTCGTTGCCGCACCCCGTTGCCTCGCACGTTGCGATGTGGAGCTGACGCATTTTCGGCTCGAACCGGATCCGGATGCCACGCTCCACCACAGCGTCGTCGAGTCCGACAGCCCTCACACCCAAAGCCACGGCCAAGGGGCTTTCGTGCCCTTCCAAGATGCCCTCGCGCACTCCAGACGGCACGTCGAACTGCACAAGAGCCAGGGTCCGCAAGGGAGACGTCACGTCTGGTGGCAAGACGAGGACTGCTTCGTCGAGTACCGGTGACCTCGGACGCTCCTCCGCCAGAGCGGACGTGCCGCACGTGAGCCCTGCCGCGACACACACGAGGCGCGCAGCGAACGCTCGACGGCGGTGAGAGGCTCTCGGAAAGTCGGTTGTCACAGTTCACCTCATAAAGAAGCCAAAACGTGCCGGACGGTGTTCACGGAGCGCAGGAATTGTCTATGTCTCCCGTTCCCAAAGTCACACTTCCGAATCCCGTGGTCGAAATCGAAACGGAGGCGTCGGAGACCGTGGGAGCCGGATCCCAGGAAATTTCGAACTGGCAGGTTGCAGAACCGCCTCCGCCCACCGACAGCGTTTGGCCGCTACAGGTGTCCGACACAATGGAAGCTCCCGTTCCCCCCGCGGTCAGGGTGCCGAGTGGTGCTCCCTGCAGGGAGTTGACGTTTTCGAGCGTGACCACCGCGCGTTTGCGTCCCAAAGTGGCGCACTCGTCATGCACTACAACGGTGCGCGAGAGAGTCGCAGCACAATTAGGAGCATTTACTTTTCCCGTTGAATTGGCTTGGAAGTAGGCGTCGCTAGGCGTGAGCACAACCGTCGCGTCTGCCCCTGGTGCGCCCTGATCAACGGTCACCGTGCAGGATGCCGCAGGGGCGAGGGTTGTGTCGCGACACGTTGTCGAAGCGATGACCGCGCCTGTCAGAACGGCGAAGCCGGGGTCTATGTTGGGGAGCGTGGCCGTCAGAAGATCGTTTTCGTTGGTGAAGGTCGCGGTGAAGCGGGCTTTGCCTGCGTTGCAGCTCCAAGCCGATGTGGAGCCCGCCAGCGTGTTTCCGCAAGCGGGTGCGGCCGCGCCACCCTGCACACTGAAAGACGACGGTGCGGCGAAGGAAACAACACCGGCGTTCGACGGTGTTCCGCTAGCGGTGAGGGCACCTGATACCCCTCCTGGCGTGCCCGTGACTTGAACCGCGCAGGTGCCGCCTGCTGCCACGCCCGCGTCGCAAGCTGATGTGGTCAGTGCCACCGAGGCATCTGCGCCGCCAAAGCTGTAAGCGGAGGCGTCATAGCCCGAGGTGTTCGAAACAGTGCAGGTCGCCTGAGGAGCTCCCGCCTGGCACGACCAGCTGCCGCAGCTCCAACCGAACGACTTCTGGGTGGCTCCCGTAAGGGTGGTTTGCGCCGTCACAGATCCCGCCGTGCAACGCAGCGCACCGTTGACGTGCCAGCTCACGCTGCTCACGGAGCTGGAATGCCCTGTGGCGGCAGACAACGATGGGGAAGGAGAGAGTCCCGCAGCGTCAACGAATGTCCACGCTGGACATGCGTAACTGGCCTCATCAATTTCATTCCCATACGAATCGAATGCGAAGGCCTGAAGCGCAGGGCAGGTGACCGTTGCGCCCGCCGTGCAGGGCGTCGAGGCAAGGTGCGACGAGGGCGCGGTGGCTCCCGTGGACAGAGCGAGGGCGCTCAGGGTGCCGTGCAAAACACTGACATCGCTTGTCACTGCGCTGAGCCCACAGGCCGCAAACGAAAGCGTGTTGGTGCCCTCGCTAAAGAGCGTGATGTTGCCCGTGGTGTAGGTGCCAAGGCTTGCTTGCGAGACGTTTGCGGGCAGCGCAG
>JBIKVI010000399.1:0-3463 GCA_044356935.1 Silvanigrellaceae bacterium
GCCGAGGGTGGCACGCCCGAGTTCGCGTTCTATACCGAGGAGGAGATGGCGGCGCGCGCTGAAAAGGCTAAAGCCCAGGCGAATGCGGCTGCCGCCGGAGCCGTGCCGACGCCTGCCACGGCGCGCGGACCTGGGTCGAAGAGTTCTTCGACGACGAAGAAATAAGCGCTCCCCTCACTCCGCCTTGCGGAGCATGCGAGCACCGCGGGCGGGGATGGAGATTTCTGTCCAGCCCCGGTGCTCGAACGAGGCGCCCGAGAGGGTGTCCTGGAATCGTCCCTGCTGGCCCACGTCGAACCAGCCCACCCAGTTCTCGCCGCACTTGTTCAACGTAACAAGGCCCTGATTGCCGCGCCGCAGGATGAACACGCATTCGTCGGCGAACACCACCGACTGGGGTTGGCCGAGCATCGCGTTGTGGAATGTGAGCATCTTCGCAAGTTCGGGAGAGCGGTGGGCGTTCTTCCAGCGATCCTCTCGAAGTCCTCCGGCGACTCCTCGATCGCTGAACATGTGCGGGACGCCTTCAGCGCGGCCGAGGATGAACACGTTCGCGAGGCGCTCATCCGCAGGGTCGAGGATCATGTAGCGGAATCCGTCGTTGTTGGGGATGTCGTGATTCACCGAGAAGGCGACGCTCCTGTCCCATGCGAGCGCGCCCTTGAAGCTCACGGGGTTGACGAGCGAGCGCAGGTCGCCGCCGGGTTTCAGTGCGCTCCTGAGGGTTTCGTGGAGCGGGAAGTCCATGAAGCCCATGTCCGTGGAGCGAAGGTAAACTTCGAGGTCGCGGTCGAAGGTGAACCTGTCTGCGATGACCTCACCGTACACGTGGCGATTTCCCACGAGCTCGGGAGTGAAGAGGGCGTTGAAGTATCCTGGCTCCATGTGCTTGACGGCATCGACACGGTATCCCTCAATTCCAATGTCGTTGAGCTTCCTCAGGAAGTCTCGGTGGACTTGCAAGGCCCATGGGGAATCCTGCCTGAGGTCGGGTAATCCAGGATCGTCGCCGCCGCCGCACAAGCGGCCGTAACGGACATGGCCGGGATCGTTCCAATCAACGATGCAGTAGGGATCGTGGAAATCCCAGGGCGAGAAGAGCCCTCCCACGCCATACCTTTCGCGAACCCAGCCCGGCGGATAGTTGAGATCGAAGTTCCGCCCGAGGTTCGCCATATGGTTGAGAACGAGATCCGCGTTGATGCGGATGTTCCGTTGGCGCGCCGCGCTGACCAAGGCGCGAAGGGCGGTCTCGTCGCCGAGAGGACCGTCGACCACGCGGTAGTCGAGGGGTTGATAGCGGCCCCACCATGCGTCACCGTTCGACAACTGAGGCGGCGAAATTTGGATGGCTCCGAAGCCCGCGGCCGCGAGCGTCGGAAGTTCGGCCATAATCTGCCTGTAAGGAAAGTCGAACATGTGAACGATGGCGTCGGCTCCCACGGGGCTCCGGACGACGCTCGGTGCAGGCGCGGCCACAGCGGCGGGCACAGCGGCGGCCACAGCCTTGGGCGAAGTCGCGGCGTTCGAGCTTCCTGGCAAGGCTTGTGCCGTCGCATAAGGCTCGACTCGGGCACACGAGAGTCCAAGGAACGCGAGCGACGATAGGGCCGCCGCAACGCGAGATGCGGGTGTCTTGTTCGCCATGTTTTCCTCCAACAGGGGCGGTGAACACAGGCTAGTTCGGCGCGCTTCACTAGACCTTGAGTCGCGGCCTGAACTCCCTGAGTTCGTTGGGCGCTTTGCGAACCGAGTCAGACGCGGACGCAAGCCCTTGTCCCTGCAGGCTCTGCGACGGCCTTGACGTACTTCTCCGGTGGGCGTCGGGGCGGGTGCATTTTTATTGCGCAGCGTTCAAGGCGCGCGAGCACTTCTTTCCTCTCTGACATTTTTGCGACTCACCGCGCAGAAGACTTTCGCCCGAGAATGGCCCTTGAGCCAGTTTTCAATTTTTCCGATTCCCGCCCACACGTCAGCAAATGAGGCGTCAATGCAGCCAACCGCGGAAAAGCTCCCGGAGACCCTTCCCCTCCTGCCGCTGAAGGACATCGTGGTGTTCCCGCAGATGATCCTCCCGGTGTTCGTCTCCGAGGACATCTGCCTCAAGGCGGTGGAGAGCGCCCTCGCCAAGGACCGTTACCTTTTCCTCTCGGCGTTCCGCGCGGAAGGGCTCAAGGAACCGCCCGGTCCGGAACTCGCATGCGGCATACCGCCTCCCTTTGACGTCTACGACGTGGGCACGGTGGCCATTGTCATGCGCACGCGCCGCCTCCCCGACGGCCGCACCAAGGTCCTCATCCAGGGCGTGGGTAAGGCCACAGCCAAGCGCCTCACCCAGACCGATCCCTTCCCCATCGTCCAGGTGGAGAAGCTCGAAGATCTTCCCTACACGGGCGAGCCCTCCGAAGCGGAGGCGCTCATGCGCACCGTGCGCGAGACGCTCGAGAAGCTCGTGGGACTGGGGAAAACCCTCTCGCCCGACATCCTCATGCTGCTCGAAGACGTCACCGATCCGGGTCGGCTCGCCGACCTCGTGGCCAGCAACCTAGGCCTGCGCATAGTCGACGCGCAGAAGATCCTCGGTGCCCTAGAGCCCCTCACACGCTTGCGCCGTGTGCACGGATTGCTCACGCGCGAGCTCGAGGTCTTCAGCATGCAGGTGAAGATCCAGAGCCAAGCGAAGGAGGAGGTCGGCAGGGCGTCGCGCGAGCACTTCCTGCGCGAACAGATGCGGGCGATCCAGTTGGAGTTGGGAGACATGGACGGCAAGGACGACATGGAAGACCTGCGCGAGAAAGTCGCCAAGGCGGGCATGAGCGCGGAGGCGCTCGCGGAAACCAATAAGCAGATGCGCCGCCTCGAGCGCATGAACCAGGATTCCTCCGAGGCGACCATCACCCGCACGTACATCGAGTGGATGGCCGATCTCCCGTGGTCGAAGGTCTCCGAGAGCACGCTCGATTTGCATGTGTGCAAGAAGATCCTCGACGAGGACCACTACGGCCTCGACAAAATCAAGGACCGCATCCTCGAGTACATCGCGGTCAAGAAGCTCAATCCGAGCCTCAAGGGTCCCATCCTCTGTTTCGTCGGCCCGCCCGGCGTGGGTAAGACCTCGCTCGGACGCAGCATCGCCAAGGCCATCGGCCGCAAGTTCGTGCGCATCTCGCTTGGAGGCGTGCGCGATGAGGCGGAAATCCGGGGCCACCGCCGCACCTACGTCGGCTCACAACCTGGTCGCATCATCCAATCACTGAAGAACTCGGGCGCGCGCAATCCCATCATCATGCTCGACGAGATCGACAAACTCGGCGCCGACTACAAGGGCGACCCGAGCAGTGCTCTCCTCGAGGTCCTCGACCCGGAGCAGAACCACAATTTCTCCGACCATTACATCAACGTGCCCTTCGATCTCTCGCAGGTCATGTTTATTGCCAACGCCAACCGCCTCGACACCATCCCA
>JBIKVI010000400.1:0-3447 GCA_044356935.1 Silvanigrellaceae bacterium
GCCAGGGCGTCGCGGGCCTGAACGCCCCCAGGCCATGACCGCGATTTGAGCGGATGTGCCGAAAAGGAGGGGTTACGCTCGTTCGAAGAGAATCCGGCTTTCGAGGTCATCGAGCTCAACGAAGGCACCCGGAAATGGGAATTCTCGGTCGTCCACTTGGCGTGGAGTAAAGAAACGGAAAAAACTCGGCGCGACGCTCGATTCCGACGTCGCCCACTGCAAGAAATGCCACGGTGAGACAATGCACCCCATTGTCGACACCTACAATCTCTGGCCAGGATGGTACGGTGGCGCTCAGAGGAATGAAGGCACAGCATTTGGGGACAATTTCGAGATGGCAGCCTTCAAGAAGCTGAAGGCATCCCAGAATGCGGTGCTGGCGAAACTGCCGAACGTCATGCAGCACTCCTACACAGTGACACACGAGAGGCTCGTCAAGAGCACCTACAGTATCCAAAACCAGCAAAACCGCCTCATGGCGTCGGATCTCCGTGCCGGGCTTCTCAAGCTCGAACAACCTGCGAGGATTTCGGTGCAGAAGGCGCTGTTTGTGGCTGCCCTTGGAACGATGGCTCGCGAGCAGCTCAGGCTGGACTCGTACGAAAGTTATCTCGAGGGTAAGCTGAAAAATTCGATACCTCTGCGCGCCAAAGAGCTCGAGCCCATCGTAAAAAAAGCTCGCATGAAATACGAGGCCGATCGGAAAGAAATCATGAAGCTATACAACATGCATGGCTCGACTCCGTTCGAACTCGCAAAGTACGAAGATACCGCGCGCGTGTGGGCGATTGCCGAGGTGCTCCTGGGAGATGCGCTCTCGAAGATGCACTGGACTACGCACTTCGGGGCGACGGCGACCCACTCGTTTGCTAACGGCTTGAACGGCTTCAGCTGCCTAGCCCTCTACTTCTACGATTTCGACTTCACCGAGCCAATGCCGCCCAACAGAAACTGCCAAAACTTCCTCACCAACGATGAATCGATGCTCAAGAACGTGAAGCATTACTTTACTGATTCTAAGACATAGGGTCCGAGTTGGACAAAGCCCAAGCTGTAGGCCGAAATGACGACGCTCATCCACGAACGCGTGCGGCTGGCGCGCGAAGGCCGTAATCCCTATGTCATCGCGCGCCTAGACTCGGGCTGGGTTGTGATTGGCGATGTGCAACCCCTGCCCGGATATTGCCTCCTCCTTCCCGATCCCGTGGTGGGCGATCTTAATGCCTTGTCGGAAATCGAACGGACTCTCTACAACCGCGACGTCGTGCGGGTCGGCGATGCGCTGCTGCACCTCACCGGCGCGCGGCGTATCAATTATGAAACATGGGGAAACGCCGACGAGGCACTCCACACGCACATCATGCCGCGATACACGCACGAGCCCAACGAAAAAAGGCGCCTTCCCGCCTGCGTGTCGTACGACTGGAAAAGCGCGCGGCCGTTTCATAGCGAGGACGACCGGCCTTTCGTCGAAGCCATGCGTGCCTACCTCACAGGAAACGCCGACTCCACGTTCGAAGGGCAGGCGGCTAAAAACTTCTATGACGCACTCAATCGCAACGATGCGCTCGCCGCCGTTGCCTTGTTCGATCCGCACGCCGTGCGTGCGGAATGGGAAGGAACTCCCAACGCCCAGGTTCTTCACGGCGTGGACGCCATCGTCGAACACATTACGCAGGGGCGCGGCACCTGGGCGGAAGGGCACTGTCTGCCCGAACGGTTCGTTGCCGTCGGAAACAAACTCGTCGTGTTCGTGCACGTGCAGGTGCGGTTGAAAGAAGGGGAGAAGTGGATCGAGGGTCGTGTGGCCGACGTCTTCACGTTCGAGAATGGGAAGA
Source organism: Silvanigrellaceae bacterium (assembly GCA_044356935.1). Taxonomy (GTDB): domain Bacteria; phylum Bdellovibrionota_B; class Oligoflexia; order Silvanigrellales; family Silvanigrellaceae; genus JADCJN01. Next base: position 1,839 of record JBIKVI010000400.1, read on the forward strand.
TTGTGGGGTTTCGATCGATCGCTTGCGGCTTTGACGCGCTCGTTTGGGCAGGCGCAGTGGAGAGCACGAAGAAACACACCCAACACTTTGTCACAACCGCGCTCGAGACGGCCGAGAAACCCGCGTCCACACTCCTCGCGGCCACTCCGGAGCCGCCATACTATGCAGTCATCTTCACGTCGCTCAGGGCTGAACCCGCTGCGGCGACGCAGAATGGGACAGGTGACGGTTACAGCGAAACCGCTGCACGCATGCTCGCGCTGGCTACCAAGCAAACGGGATTCTTGGGCGTCGACAGTGCGCGCAGCGAGGTCGGCATCACCGTGTCGTATTGGAGAGACCTCGATTCCATCCAGGCCTGGAGGAACGAAGCCGAGCACACAGAAGCCCGCAAGAGAGGACGCGAATCGTGGTATTCCGCATTTTCCGTGCGCATCGCCCTTGTGGACCGGGCTTACGGCCGAGGTCCTTGAGACCGTAGGAGTCCGCTTTCAGCGGGTTGAAGAAAAACGATCGACAAGGTCTTCGCCGACTGCGAACTCGCTCACGGAGCGCCTGAGTCCGTCCTCATGCTCGAACGTATGGCGGCGAAAATGGTTGCGACTCTGAAGTTCGTGGAATCTTCGTAGCGTCGGCTCATGGGGCGTGCACGCGAGGTAGGTTTTCCCCGAGCCCGTCGGGCCTGTGATGATGAGTCCTGATTAAATGGCCGCGGGCATAACAACGGGGAGAATAACAGATGGCGCCAAGCAACCTGGCGAGTCTTGAATCTTCCACGACTCGCTTCCGTCAGCCGCCCGAGCTTCCAACGATGGCGTTCCGAGGAAGACGATAGGAGCTACTCCGGTACTCGCCTGTGACGCCAATTTAGCAAGGTCAAGTGAGGCCACGGGATTAAATGTCAGCATGCCTTCAAATTGGTCCAAGATTTGTTTGAACGCTCCCGGAGTGTTTGACTTTTCTTTGAACTCATTGATCGTCTTCAGAAGTTCGGTATTGACGCGGGACTGGACTTTTTGGCTGCTTTGTTCAGGCGTATCTAAGAAATTCTCGGACTCCAATATCATTTGATTCGTCTTCAGCTGTGCAGCAAGGTTTTGCATCTTGCTCGACATGTTGGCTGGATCTGTGACATCAGCCGCAAGTGTGCCTAACATTCCACCCGCGGATGAAAACATCGCGATTAGCCCAGCCGAACCAATCGGACCTGTAAAAATGAGGCTCGAGGCAAGAAGACCCGCAGTGCCAACGCGGAAGAGCAACTTCCTGTTTCTATCCATTTGTTCGAGATAGTGGTCCACCAGCACGGTTGCGAAAAGTCCCGCATGGATTGGGTTTTCGTGCAGTGCCTTCGAATTCTCCAGGATCGACCGCATGGCTTCAGACTTGTCCGTCCTTATGCCTTGGTACCAGCATGAATACACGGTTCCCTTTGCTTCCCCCTCCGTCACGAGAAGATTATTGACCCAGACAACCTTGTTGTCGTCGCTCTCGAGGATGGCCTCGTTCGCACGGCCGCCAGCGGTTTGCGTAATCCCAACTCTGATTGCCGCATGAAGTTGCAGATGGCGTAACCTTGAAGAAACAGAATCCGCTCCTAGGATTGTGG
>JBIKVI010000401.1:0-3444 GCA_044356935.1 Silvanigrellaceae bacterium
CATCGCGACTGCCTTCACCCGAATCGCTGCTCGCCGAACTCAACCCTGAACAGCGCGCCGCTGCTTCCACCGTGGCGGGGCCCGTGCTCGTTCTCGCCGGCGCCGGCACCGGCAAGACCAAGGTGATCACGACCCGCATCGCCTACATGATCTCCCTCGGCGTGGCTCCCGAATCCATCGTGGCCGTGAGCTTCACCAACAAGGCTGCCAGGGAAATGCAGGAGCGCCTTGGCCACTTCGTGGGCAAGAAGACGGCCTCGCGGGCCACCCTCTCCACGTTCCATTCCTTCGCCTTGAGCCTCGTGCGTCGGTTCCCTCGCGAGTGCGGGCTCGAGCCGCGCTTTGGCATCGCCGACGAAGGGGAGTCGCGTGCGCTCCTGCGAGAGGCCCTCAAGGAGAACCGCCTAGAAGAACTCGTGGCGCTCCCCCAAGCGGTGGAGAGGATCTCGCAGTACAAGGATCTCCTTTACACGGACGCCGATTTCGATGGCTCCATGAAGGCGCTCGATAGGGCCTTCATGAGGCCGCTTTTCACGAGCTACAACCGCCGTCTGCGCCTCTACAATCTCGTCGACTTCGACGATCTCGTGTACCTCGCCGCCCGATTGCTCAAGGAGCACCCCGCCGTGCGCGAAGAAATCGTCGGCGGCATCGAGTACCTGCTCGTAGACGAGTACCAGGACACGAGCACCGGACAACTCGAACTCGTGCGCCTTTTGGCCGGAGAACGCCGCAACGTGTGCGTCGTGGGCGACGACGACCAAAGCATCTATTCGTGGCGCGGCGCCCGTCCCGACGCGGTGTTCGATTTCCTGCGCCTGTTTCCCGAGGCCAAGCAGGTCAAGCTCGAGCAGAACTACCGTTGTGCCCCCAACATCCTGGCGGCCGCCAACGCGGTCATCGCGCAGAACTCCGGACGCCTCGGAAAAACGCTCTGGAGCCGGCAAAAGGAACACGCCCCCATCCGCCTGCACGCGGCCGAAAACGAACGCGACGAGGCCCTGCACGTGGCCGACACGTGCGCGGCCTTGGTGGAACGGCATGGATATCGCTGGCAGGACTTCTGCATCCTGGTGCGTTCCAACGCCCTGGGAGGACCCTTCGAGCAGGTGTTCGAGGAGCGGCGCATCCCCTACCACGTGCATGGCGGCACGCGGATGTTCGACCGCAAGGAGGTGCGCGACCTCTTCGCCTACATCAAGCTGGCGCACAACCCTCGCGACCTCAACGCGCTCTTCCGGGTCGTTAACTTGCCCGCCCGTCACGTGGGTCTGGCGACCCTCGAGAAAATCAAGGCCGTGCACCGCGAGCTCGTGGGTGCGGCCGGCGCCGCCACGCGCCGCGGCGTGGACATCCTCGACGAGACGCTGACCCGAGTGGGCTGCGAGAGCGCCGGCGTGCGCGAGTTCCACGGCGCGTGGCGGGACGCCATTTCGCGCTTCGACGCGGCGCGCACGCGCGAGGGGCTTTCCTCGGCCCTGCGGCACGCCTACGAGAACGTGGGCTTGCTCCGAGAGCTGACCGTGGCATCGGGAAGCATGCAGGCCGCAAATTTCCGCAAGGAGCTCGTGGAGCGCGTGTTCGGCGTGCTCGACAAAGTCGACCTTCCAGAGGCCACGTTGGAGGCCGTCGTGGATGCCCTCAACCTCGATGAAGACAGGTTCTCCAAAGGACCCGACGCTTCGGGCAAGCTGCAAGTCATGTCGATGCACGCCTCGAAAGGGCTCGAGTTCCCCGTGGTGTTCCTCGTGGGGCTCGAGGAGAACGTTCTGCCGCACGAACGGAGCCTCGATGTGCCCCATGGCGAGGCCGAGGAGCGCAGGCTGTTCTACGTTGCCATCACGCGTGCCAAGCATCGTCTGTTTCTTTCGCACTGCGGATTCCGCCGAAAGGGTGGGGGAGGCCGCAGGGCGGGGGCTAGCGCGGGGGCCGCAGGGAGCGCGGCCACGGGCGGGGAGCGCGGTGGGAATAGTCACGAGCCCGAGCCGTCACGTTTCCTCAAGTCGATCCCCGAGGGGCTTCTCGAATGCACCGAGACCGACCCGGCGGCCGAGGAGGCGCGGCGCATGGACGCGGCCAAGAAGCTCTTCGAGATGTTCCGCTGAAGGTCCGCTCGAATGGCCCTTGAGAGTCGACGCGCAGAGCGTTAAACGTCATGCATCTTCCATCTCGGGGTGAGCCGTGGTCGTGGCCGGAGTGGGTGCGGGGAAACCCAAGCGGGTGCTCCTCCTCTCCTCAGTTCTTTTGGTTGTCGTGACCCTCGCCGCTCTTTTTGTGGCCGGGTTCTTCGCATATTTGGGCCGCTCCCGAATTGGGCAAGTCTTTGCCGCGAACCAGGTGGCGGCCGTTTCGCTGGCGTTCCGGAGTTCAACGACGGGATTGGCCTTGGCACTCGCGGTGGAGCCGCGCGCCGCGCACGGCGTGCTCCCGTCGCTAGACGCGTTCTTTCGAGCGTATAGTCACGAGGTCGAGGCAAGGGGTGAAGTGGTCGCTAATGGCGACACGGAATTGGAAACGGAAGAAGAGAGCGACCCGGGTGCCGGAGAGGGTGACTCGGGTGCGGAAGGCGAAACTGAACCTGAGGCCGCCACCCCGGCTCTCGTAGGAGCTTACGACGATGTCGCGCGCGGGCTCGTCGAGAGCATCTGGAACGGTGGCGCGGTTCGCGGTGAGCTCGCCCTCGAGCTGCCTGTTCGCTCATGGGAGGCCCCCGGAGTGGCGCTAGCGTTACGACGACTCGGCAGCGACCCGGAGGCCGACGCGCGTCTGGGCGAGAGGATCAAAGCGATTCTCCTGCGGCAAGCGGAACGCGACGACGAGCGCGCTTTGTTGGATGAATTCCTGAGGGCCGTAGTGCTCGACGTGGAGGATGTCCGTGACGGCCTCCACCACGGCATTGTTGAACTCGACGTGGGAGCCCTCGACGCTTTCGCCGACGCACTGTGCCCAGAGTCGCCCTCGCGCTTCGACGTCTGTCGGGTCTTCGCGTGGCCGCGCGATGCCACGCGCGCTCGGATGGGTGAAGCCCTCGAGGTCCTCGGCGAGTCGTTCCGCATCCAGCTGCATTTCTATTGGCGCGTGAGCGGGACCATGGTTTACGCCGCCAATACGCGCGAGGGGCTCGCGCGCGTGCTCGCCTCCGACGTCCCCGTGGAACCGAGCGCAAAGCTTCCCGTGAGCACGACTCTCCCCTCTGTCGGCATGAGCGCACGAGTGCGCCAGTCTCGCTTACAGAACGACCTCCTCGCTTTCCTGTCGGGCCTCGAGCGCGCGGGGGCGTCGGAGGCATCCTCAGACGCGGAGGGTGTGGGTGCGTTCCTCGCGTCGCCCGAAGGCGAGGATTTGGTGGCCATGGTCGAAGACGCCTTCTCTCACCTCACGCGCTGGTCGAGTGAGGTGCTCGTGGAGGCCAGGCGCGCGCGGGCCACTTGGAACGTTCGAATG
>JBIKVI010000119.1:0-12160 GCA_044356935.1 Silvanigrellaceae bacterium
GGCGTGTTCCGCGCAAGGAACCTGTGGTGTTCTCGTGGATGCCTGAGCGCCCCGCGGTCTCGCCAGGCAAGCTGCGGGTCGCGGTCATCCGCAAGGCCGACATGACCCAGTGCAACGTCTCGCTGCGCTGGTACTTCCCCAACGCGGGGCGCATGAACGAGCTCGAACGCACGCGATTCTCAATCCTCCGTGAGGTGTTTAGCAGCACCGGTGGCGTGGTGGGCAACGACAGGTTCTCCAAAGCCCTGCGCGCCGACACGGGGCTTTCCTACAGCCCACGCGCGGACTTCGACAACGAGGCGCTCGAGCCTAACACCAACGTCGCCATGTGGCGCATGAACTTCCAGAGCGCAAACGAACGCGTTGGCGATGCCGTGGTGCTCGCGCGCAAGACCTGGGACGACTTCGCTTCCAAGGGCATCTCGGCCGCGGAGCTCGATCGGGCCCGGGTGGCGCGCATGAATGCGCTCATGGCGCAGGAACCCACGGTCTTTGACAAGGCCGACATGTTTCTCGATGATGTGCTCTCGCGCGTCGTTCCCAATGCGCTCGGCCTCGAAAACGCGCTCTTGCGCCTCGAACGCGAAACCGCGCCCGCCGCGGTCAACGAGGCTCTCCTGCGCCTCGTGCGTGGCGGAGCCGTCGGTTCGCTCGTCATCATGGGCAACCCGCCCAAAGCGCAGATGGAGAAGATTCTCGCCCTGCCCGGCGTGGAGTTCGTGCGCGACGTGCCCTTCGACGACGTCGTGCGGGATCTTCAACGGGGCAGATGAAAGGCGTCCAACACGGACGCGAAAGGAATCGAAATGAAATCCATCGAATGCGAAGCCATGGGTCCCGAAGCGTTCATCGAGAAGGTGCGTGCCGCCATCGCGGGTCGTGAAATAGGCAAGATAGCCAGTTTCAAGGTCGCGCCGGGCGCGATCACGGTCGTGTTCTCGAAGCTCGGCACGACGGAGCTCACGTATAAAGTAACACCAAAGGGCGCGGGCTTCGTCGCGATGCTCGACAAGGAGAAGATCGCCTTCGCCCACCGGCCGTTCAAGGCGGACATCGAAGCCAAGCTCGCCGGTGTCATGGTCAAGTGCGGAGGCAAGGCGGGAGCCTGACATCAAGGAGCGGGTGCGGGCCATCGATGGGCGTGGCGCCGAGCGCGACGTCGCGCACCGGCGCAGCGTTGAGGAGATCCTGGGGAACGTCGATGTCCGTGCGCTCGAAGGCGGGAAATGGCACGCGTCGCACGCGCAGATTGCGCGCCTCGTTGAGAAGCCGGCGCGCCCCGGAATCTCCCTGCAGTGCGCGCAGGAGGGGAAAAAGCGAGGGCGCGAAAATCGCCGGAACGCCAGCCACGCCGTCGTAATCGGACGCGACAGCGTCGAGGCCCTCGTCAATGGCCGAAACCAAAGAGTTGAAATGCCCCGCCTCGACGAGGGGCTGGTCAGCCAACGCCACGAGGGTCCAGGCCTCCCCGCGCCCCTCGAGGCCGGCGCGCAGAGAGCCGGCCATGCCCTCCTCCCAGGCCTCGTTGTGCACGACTTCGAAGGTGCTCGAGAGGAGCCCACGCGCACGGCACCAATCGAGGTAACAGCGCTGGAGGGCGTCAGCCTCGGCCCCGAAAACGACGCGCGTCTCGCCGACACCGGCTTCGTGCAGTGCGTCGAGGGCGTACCAAAGCACGGGCGCATGGCCGAGTTTCGCGAGGAGCTTGGGAGATCCGAAGCGCCGCGAGCCACCCGCGGCCAAGAGAACGGCATTCACAAGCACAATGCCGCTGTCATCGGCCAGTGAGGCCGACGGCGCGCTGCTCGCCTCGGCGCCGGGCGCGCACGCAATGACTCCCTTACCGTCGAGTGGTCCCATGGATGCTCTCCTCCTTGCCTCGGATCATGTTGGCCAGAGGCCGTCCCGATGCGCCCTCGAGAGCGGCGTGGATTTCGGCCGCGATGGCCAGTGCAATGGACTCGGGCGCGTCGCCACCCAAATCCAGTCCAGCCGGTGCGCGCACCACATCGGGAAACACGACGCGAGCTTCCGGCACGCGCTCGAACAGCCGTTCGCGGCGACGCGCTGGGCCAAGACAGCCAACGTAGCAAAGGCGAACAGGACCCGAAACACTTTCCCCAAGCTTTAGCGCCGCCATAGCGAGCGCGAGCACATGGGCATCGGTGTCGAAGTGATGGCTCATGTTCACGAGAGCATCGTAACTCGCAACGACCTCCGGCGTGAGCGTCTCCATCCCACCCACGCGCTTTACGCCGGGCACGTCGAACGCTTCGAGCACGCCGGGCCTGCGATCGTAAACGTCGACATCCCAACCGAGCGCTTGGGCGAAAAGGAAACACAACGGACGCGCATCCTCGCCTGCCCCGTGCACGCAGATTCGGGGAATGGGATGGATGCGCCATGTCAGCTCACGCGGGACGCCCGTCTCATCGATCCAAGGCGTAACGCCCGATGCTTCCGGAGCGCCATCGCACCACGGATGGAATGTTCCGGGATCCACGCGTTCGAGCCACACGTCGAGGCGGCCTTCGCAGCCAAGCCCGAGGCCGAACACTAGTTCATCGGGAGAGCGCAAATCGTACACGGCCAAGCGGGCCGTTCCGTCTGCAAGAACCTGCTCGGCGCGCAAAACGAGATCCGGCTCGAGGCATCCTCCCGACAGGAGTCCCACACAGCGCAACGCGGCGCCATTTGCGGAGCAAGGTTCGCTTTCGCTCACCACAAGCGCGCGTGCACCAGGACGACGATAGGTAGACCCCTCGCTGGCCACGAGGGTGGCGAGGACGCACGCGCGTCCTTCCCGGGCCTCCAAGGCCCTTCTCTCTCGTATTTCTCGCACGTCTCGCAACGACAGCTCCTTCGCTAACTCAGCTTGACGCTACTCTGCTTTGCCGACGTTAAAGAAACTGACCAAAGTCAACCTGTCTCCCACCACTGGAGGCGTCGTGTGCAAAACGGCCTTGATTTTCCTTTCGACGACGTCCGGATGGTAGGAACCCTTCATGAACAAGACTCGGCCGCGCTCGGGGGTCAAGACCTCATCCGTCGAAGGGACCTTCGTTCCCTCGGTATACCACGTGGGCTCGCCGTGAATCGTCCAAATCGCGGTGACTTCTCCGGCCGCGTCGATGTGCCACTGTCCAGCGTTCTGGGGCTGACCCTCTGCTTTCGACGTGACGAAGATGCAAATGCGGCTTGGAAAAAAGGTGCTCGATTCGCGTGCGCGATAGAGGCCCCTCGTCCAAACGGTGACCTCCTCCAAGAACGGTTCGAGGTCTTCGTCGGAAAGCGTCATCGTGTCGAGCACCGACTTCGCCCTGTTCAAGTAACCATCCCGTATGTCGCGTTCGATCGAGTCGAACGACCTCTTCTTGGGGAATGCAAGGTCCGTACAATGGTACTTCGCGGTGTATTTTTTGTGCAGTTTCTCAAACAATTCCTCGGCGGCTTTCGATTCAATTCGCCCGGAATAATCGAGTTCAACGTACCGTGATTTCGGCTGGCTGAAGTGCTTCAGGGCAGACCCTATCAGTTCAAGGTCGTCCTGATCGACTGGGCTAAAGTAACTGACCGACGATGGAGAGTCCTCCAGCACCTTGGAGGAGCCAGGGGCTCCCTCGGTTCGCTTACACGATGCGAGAAGGCACGAAACGCCAACGATAATGAAAACGAAGACGTCAGGAAAAAACCCTGTTCTCAAAACACGCTCCTCGAAGGCATTTTTGAACCTCACCCCAGTACGAACGGCATGGCGCGCATCCTCTGCCCGGTTGCCGCGAACACGGCCTCGGCCAACGCGGGCGCGAGGGGAGGCACGGCCGGCTCGCCGATGCCCGTGGGAGCATCTCCGCTAGGCACGAGGTGGACCTCGATGACGGGGCACTCGTTCTGCCGGAGGAGTTGGAACTCGTGGAAGTTACCCTGCCGGACGCGGCCCGAATCGATGTCGATGCGCTGCTTGAGGGCGGCTCCAAGCGCGAAGACCACGGAACTCTCCACCTGTGCCGCGACGATGTCCGGGTTGACGACGAACCCGCAGTCCACCGCGCTGACCACGCGCACAACGCGGATGGCCCCTCCCTCGACGCTCGCCTCGACGACGTGTGCCACGCGGCTGCCGAAGCTCTCCGCCACGGCAATGCCCCGATGCACGCCCGTGCCCGCAGGCGTTCCCCAGCCGGCCTTGGTGGCGGCGAGTTCGAGGACGGCAAGGTGGCGCGGTTTGTCGGCGAGCAAGTCACGACGAAATGCCAACGGGTCCTTTCCGGCCGCATGCGCGAGCTCGTTGACGAAACCCTCCGTCACGAAGGCGTTGAAGGAATGGCCCACCGAACGCCAGAAGCCCACCGGCACGCCGGGATCCATGGGGGTGTACTCCACGCGCATGTTCGGGATGGCGTAGGGCATGGTAGCTGCGCCTTCCACAGCGGTGTCGTCGACGAGGAGGCCTTTAAAGGCGCGTCCTGCGAGCCCGCCGCCGAAGTTCTTTAAACCTTGCGGCACCCAGGTGGGAAGCATGCTCGCCAGGAACTCGGGAACCACCTGCGAGAGAATGGATTGCGTCACAACATGCGCGCGCCAGGCCACGGGGCGGCCAGTGGCGTCAACGGCACCACGTATGCTCGTAACGGCGGCCGGCCGGTAGAAGTCGTGGCGCGTGTCGTCTTCGCGGCTCCACACCACCTTCACGGGTTTGAGCAGGGCCTGCGAAACGCGCACGGCCTCTTCGACATAGTCCTGAGCGATGCGCCGACCGAAGCCGCCTCCGAGGAACGTTTGGTGCACGCGGATTTTCGCATGCGGAAGGCCTGTCACCTTGGCGGCGACCTCGCGCGCGAGCTGGGGCCCTTGTGTAGGCGCCCACACCTCACAGGCGTCGGCGGTCACGTGCGCCACGCAATTCTGGGGTTCCATGGTCGCGTGCGCGAGGAAAGGCGTCTCGTACACGGCTTCGACGATCTTTGCGCCAGGCGTGGCGAATCCCGCGTCGACATCGCCTTCGGCGCGAGCCTTCTTGCCTTCCCCGGCGGCGGTGTTTCGGTATTCCGCGAAGAGTGTTTCGGTGCTCAACGACGCGAGAGGACCCGCGTCCCAATCGACCTCCAAGAGGCTGGCCGCCTTTTTGGCCTGGTACCAATGCGTGGCCACGATGGCGACGCCATTGGGCAACGCCACGGTCGCCTGGACGCCGGCGCTCTTGAGAGCGGCCGAATCGTTGAAAGCACGCGGCTTGCCGCCGAGCGTGGGGGAACGCACCACGAAGGCGTGCAACATCCCAGGCACGGTGGCGTCGATGCCGAATATCGCCGTTCCAAGGATTTTCGTTTTGAGATCAACCCGCGGAACCGACTTGCCCAGGACCTTGAACTCAGACGGCGCCTTGAGGGTCGGGGTTCCCACGTCCTCGCGCGCGGCCGCGGTGGCGAACTCGCCATAGCCAGCGCTTCGTTTGCTTGCCGCATGCGAAAGGACTCCCCCAGAGGCCACGATGTCTTCGGAGGGAACACCCCAGGATCGCGCGGCGGCCGCGCGCAGCATTTCGCGCGCCGTGGCTGCCGCGGTGCGCAACGTGACCCAGGATCCCGAAACGCTGGTGCTTCCCCCGGTGAGTTGCACCCCGAGCGCGGGATTGCGGTAGTCGCCACCGACCCCTTCGGCGAAGACGACCTCGAGCTCCGAGGGGTCCACTTCGAGTTCCTCGGCCACCATCATCGCGTGGGAGGTCATGGTACCTTGCCCCATCTCCACGCGATCGAGCACGAAGGACGCGCGCCCCTCGGCCGTAATGCGGATCCATGCGTTGGGTTCGAAGCTCTCACTCTCACTCGCGGCGGCGGCGGCGGGAGCGGCGGCGGGAGCGGGAGCGGGAGCGGCGAGCGCGCGTGAAGGGGCCAAATGGAAGGCGATGCAAAGGCCGGCTCCGGCGGTGGCGCTCACGACGAGGAAATCGCGGCGGGTGAGCGGGGCGGCACTCGTCTCTTTATCCTGCATTGTTTCCTTCACGGCGTGCCCCCTTTGACGGCCGACGCCGCTCGGTGGATGGCCTTACGAATGCGCGGATAGGTTCCGCACCGGCAGAGGTTTCCCGCCATGGCCTCATCGATTTGCGCGTCGGTGGGCGCGGGCGTCGCGGCCAAGAGCGAGGCGGCCTGCATCATCTGGCCGGGTTGGCAGTAGCCGCATTGCGGCACGTTCTCCGCCGCCCAGGCCGCCTGAACGGCATGATCGCCCGCTGCGCCCAAGCCCTCGATGGTGGTTACGCGACGTCCTTCGATGGCGGCCACCGGCGTCACGCACGATCGGATGGCCGTGCCGTCGAGATGGACCGTGCAGGCACCACACAAAGCCATGCCGCAACCGAACTTCGTCCCGGTGAGCCCGAGGTGCTCGCGCACCACCCACAGGACGGGCGTTTCGGGGTCGACGTCCAGAGTGATCGGCTTCCCATTGAGCTCGAAATTCGCCATGGGTTCTCCTTGTTCGAGTTTTCGATTGCCGAATCCTAAGGGAAGAATCTGCTCCCGTCACGACGCGACGATCCGTCTGGAAACGGGCCGCGCCCTGCCTCCGCGTCGGAAGAAACCGGCTTCACGCCTCCCCGCGATCGGCGCGCGAGGTGGAGCCCGAAGGCCCGCATGACCAGGAGGTGCACCACGGCTTGGGTGGCGCGGTAGACCCACCAAGGTAACGAGGGCTCGAAATCGAGCACCGCGGCGATGACCTGCCGTCCTCCCGGCACGACCCTGAACTCCAAGCGCCCCCGCGCGCCCTCACGCAGCACGGCGAGGCTGCCCCCGCGGATATAATACAGTTGGCGCGACGACTCGCTCCGCGCAGGCGCGAGGACGAGCACGAGGAGCGGACGCCTGACGAGGGCCACGTGGAAGGAGAGCGTCCGGCCGCGCGCCCGCACGCTCAGGAGAGGACGGAAAAACAGGGGAAGCCAGAGCGCGTAGGCGAGCGCGACATCGGCTGCGTTCCAGCCTGCCGGACAGGCCAACCGTTGAATGGAGACGACCGTATTTCGAGGTTTGTCGCCCGTCGATTTTTCGGCCAATGCCGGGGGAAGGCTGCCGGGTGCATTCGCCGAAAGAGGGGCTGACAATGGCGCCATCTTTGGCGCTGGCACCGCTGGCACCGCTGGCACCGCTGGCACCGCTGGCACCGCTGGCACCGCTGGCGCCTGCCGCTGCGCCCATGTCGACGCCAGCGCGGCACGCCAAGAGATGGCTGGCAACGAAGGCGGGCGCGGAACGCGACGAGCCTCTTCGGGAAGGAGATCATAGCGCAAACTCTCAACGAGCGGCCCGACCAGCGAGCGGCTAAAGGAGGTTACCAAGCTGACCCAAAGGGCCGAAAACCGGGGTGGGACGAAAGGGAATGGCACCAAAAGACGTCGGCGGCCCATGAGACGTGCGCACTCCGAAAGCAGATCCCGGTAGCTGGCCTCCTCCGATCCGGCGGCGTCGAAAAGGGTGAGCGCCCCGCCGGAGTCCTCTTGTCCGCTCCAGGTGGGCGTGGTGTCGAGGATCAACGATGAGAGCACGGTCAGGACATCCTCGAGCGCCACAGGCGCCGAGCGGCGAAGCGTCCAACTCGGACAAACCATGAGGGGAAGGCGCTCGACCAGGCGAAAAAGAATTTCCGTTGAGGAACCGTCCTTGCCCAACACCAGGCCCGCGCGCAGCACGCGCACCCCAACGCCATGGGAGCCGAGCACACCTTCGACCTCGCGCCGGCTCTCGAGATGGCTCGAGGCCGTGACTCCATTGGCGGGTAGGAGTCCACCGAGGTACACGATGCGGCCCACTCCCGCCTTTCGCGCAGCGCGCCCGAAGTTATCGGCCAGAAGGAGGTCGATGTCGGCAAAGCCACCCTGCACGAGGCGCGACGCCGGCATCATGCTGTGGACGAGGTAGACGGCCACGTCGGCACCCGCGAGCGCATGCTCGGCCTGCACGAGCGAAAAGAGATCGCAGCGGGTCCAGTGGAGCGCACTCGCATCGTCGTCCCACGACGCACCTCCGGGAGCGCGTGCCGATGCCGCACGCGTCAGCCCGCGCACCCGCGCCTTGCCGCTGCGCGCAAGGGCTGCGGTCAAGGCACGCCCCACGTACCCGCTCGCTCCGGCGACCACGACACGCGTAACACCCGTAACACCCGTAACACCCGTAACACCCGTAACACCGGCAACACTGGCAACACTGGCATCCATCAAGAGTTCACCCCTGCGAGCCCACGGGCCCGTGCAAAGGCCTCACGAACGTTCCATCCACGCCCTGCTCCGCCCACGGAGTCGAGGTGCTCGTAGAGCAAGGCCAACGCAACGCCCAGCGCCACGAAGTCACCGCCAAGGCGCAGGCCGCGGTGTTTGCACTCCAGGAAGATGCCATGGAAGCTCTCAACGAAACGCGAAACTTCGAAGGTCACGGAGGTTTGATCGCCGGTGCCGAAGTGCGCGCGGAAGACGTCCTCGCAGCCGGCCAAACCCAGGTCAGCGAGCCCCGCAGAGAAATCCTCAGGCCTGTCATCGTAGAATCCTCGGTAAACCCGGGCGAGCGCCGCTCCGAAGGCGGGCTCGAACACGTAACGAAGGGCCGCGGGCTCCCAACGCCAAGCACGGGGAGCGTCTGGCCCGCCGTGACCCTCGGCGGGACTGAACGCTTGGCGTGAGAGATCGAGCAGGGCCTCGTCGCCGCGCAGCACCTGGGCGAAGTACGCGACCAACGCCGCGTCGCCCGATTCGGCGCCAGGCAGGCTTTGCGGAAGCTGCGAGCGCGCTTTCGCCACGGCGGCGGCATCGCGCGACTGGGCAATCCCGCGCTTCACAGCACCGGCGAGATCCGTAAAGGGAACGACTCGAAAGAAGGCGGGCGAAACGAGCGAAAGAAGTCGCTTCCACTCGCGCGCTCCGAGGCTCCTGAGCAGGTATCCGACGGCATCCATGCGTGACCTCGGCTCTTGCAAACGCCTTAATATGCATTAAATAAAGGCAATGACTCATCCTTGATGAAAACGAACTATATCATTGATCCAGAATAACCATCGGACCGAACGGAGCACCTCCCAAAGGCTTCTTCGATCCCTTTCCACTGGCTCGCCTTCACAGAGTGCGTCAAATTGCATTAGGGTCGCGGCGCTGTCGAGGCGACATCAAAAGTACACTCTGTTTCGTCCGGACCCGCCGCACGCGGCCGCCCCCGCGGTCGCGGCTCGCGTCCGACCGGGACACACGACCTTTGCGCGCCATTTTTTCCTCGTCATGGAGTTTTTGCCACATGAGTGCTGCGACGGGTACGCTCAGATACCTTACGAGTTCAATCGGACGGAAATACCTCATGGCCGTCACGGGCCTTCTGTGGAGCGGCTTCGTGCTCACCCACATGCTCGCCAACATGCTCATCCTCTTCAGCCCGGAAGCGTACAACCGCTACAGCCACATCCTCATCTCCAACCCGCTCATCTACATCGCGGAGGCAGCGCTGGTTGTCACGCTCGTGGTTCACGCCTACAGCGGCGTGAACCTGTGGCTGCGCAACCAGCGCACCAAACCCCAGCATTACGCGGTCACGCCCACGGGCGCCAAGGGCGCGAGCCTGGCCTCGAAATCAATGATCTACTCCGGGACCATCACCCTCGTCTTCGTCATCCTCCACCTCATCACCTTCAAGTTCGGCAAGTACTACGAGGTCGTCTACGACGGCGTCGTTATGCGTGACCTCCACCGCCTCGTCATCGAGGTGTTCCAGAGCCCCGCTTACGTCGGTTGGTACCTCGTCTGCCTCGTCCTGCTGGGTGTGCACCTCTACCACGGCTTCTCTTCGGGCTTCCAAACCCTCGGCCTGAACCACCCCCGCTACAACCGCGCCATCAAGGGTCTCGGTTACTTCTACGGCATCGTGGTCGCGGCGGGTTTCATCTCGCAGCCCCTCTACGTTTTCTTCTTCGCGAGGTAAGGCTCCCATGAAACTCGATTCCAAGATCCCCTCGGGCCCCATCGCCGACAAGTGGGAGCGCCATCAGTTCGAGTCGAAGCTCGTCAACCCGGCCAACCGCCGCAAGTTCGAGGTCGTGGTCGTAGGCACGGGCCTCGCGGGCGCGTCGGCCTCCGCCGCTCTCGCCGAGCTCGGCTACAAAGTCACGACGCTGTGCATCCACGACTCTCCCCGACGCGCGCACTCCATCGCCGCTCAGGGCGGCATCAATGCGGCGAAGAACTACCAGAACGACGGCGACTCCGTTTACCGGCTCTTCTACGACACCATCAAGGGCGGCGACTTCCGCGCGCGCGAGGCCAACGTGCACCGCCTCGCCGAGAACAGCGTCAAGATCATCGACCACTGCGCCGCGCTCGGCGTTCCCTTCGCGCGCGAGTACGGCGGCACGCTCGCCAACCGTTCGTTCGGCGGCGCGCAGGTGTCGCGCACCTTCTACGCGCGCGGCCAGACGGGACAGCAGCTCCTCCTGGGCTCTTATTCCTCCATGATGCGCCAGGTCGACCTCGGGCGCGTCAAACTCATGCCGCGTCGCGAGATGCTCGATCTCGTGCTCGTCGACGGCAAGGCGCGCGGCGTCATCGCGCGCAACGTGGTCACGGGCGAGTTCGAAACCTACCCGGCGGACGCCGTCATCGTGTGCACGGGCGGCTACGGCAACGTCTTCTACCTCTCGACCAACGCAAAGGCGAGCAACGTAACCGCGGCGTGGCGCTGCCACGTGAAAGGTGCGGGGTTCGGCAACCCGTGCTTCACCCAAATCCACCCCACGTGCATCCCGCAGTCGGGCGAACACCAGTCGAAGCTCACCCTCATGTCGGAGTCGTTGCGCAACGACGGTCGCGTCTGGGTGCCCAAGGCCAAGGGGGACAAGCGTCCTGCCCACCAGATTCCCCTCGAGGAGCGCGACTACTTCCTCGAGCGCATGTACCCGTCGTTCGGGAATCTCGCGCCCCGCGACATCGCCTCGCGCGCCGCAAAGTTCCAATGCGACGATGGCCGCGGCGTGGGCGAAACGGGCCTCGCCGTGTTCCTCGACTTTGCCGACGCCATCAAGCGCGATGGGAAGTCCGCCATCGAGGGGCGTTACGGCAACCTCTTCCAGATGTACGACAAGATCACCGGTGAGAACCCCTACCAGGTCCCCATGCGCATTTATCCCGCGGTGCACTACACCATGGGAGGCCTTTGGGTGGACTACAACCTTATGAGCACGGTGCCCGGGCTCCACGTGCTTGGCGAGGCCAACTTCTCCGATCACGGCGCCAACCGCCTCGGCGCATCGGCCCTCATGCAGGGACTTTCCGACGGCTACTTCATCATCCCCCAGACCATCGGCAACTACTTCGGCTCCACCACGCTGCCTAAGGTCACAGCCGAGCACGTAGCCTTTGCGGAAGCGCTCGCCGACGTGAAATCTGTGACCGCCCGGATGCTGGGAATCAAGGGCACCAAGACCGTCGACGAGCTCCACCGCAAGGTCGGACGAATCATGTGGGACAACTGCGGCATGGCGCGCACCGAGGAGAGCCTCAAGCGCGCGTTGGTGGAAATCCCCAAGGTGCGCGACGAATTCTGGAGCGACGTGCGCGTGCCGGGCGAAGGCGAGCGGCTCAACGAGGAGCTCGAGAAGGCCGGACGCGTGGCCGACTTCATCGACCTCGCCGAGCTCATGTGCCGCGACGCGCTGGAACGCCGCGAGAGCTGCGGTGGCCACTTCCGCACCGAGTACCAAACAGACGACAACGAGGCCCTGCGCGACGACGCCAACTTCTGCCATGCCGCCGTGTGGGAACACAAAGGCGCCGGACAGGCCCCCGAGCGCCACATCGAGCCGCTCGCGTTCGAGAACGTGAAACTCGCAACCCGTTCCTACAAGTGAGGCACCCCCATGTCCGCCAACGCACGTAACGAGAGAATGAAGCTGCAGCTGAGGGTGTGGCGCCAGAAGGGACCCAAAGACGCGGGCCGCCTGGTCGACTACGCTGTCGACGACGTCAATCCAGACATGTCGTTTTTGGAGATGATCGACGTCCTCAATCAAAAACTCATCAAGAAAGGCGAGGAGCCCATCGCGTTCGATCACGACTGCCGCGAAGGCATCTGCGGGTCGTGCGCCATGACCATCGACTGCAACCCCCATGGTCCCGACGGTGGCACGA
>JBIKVI010000120.1:0-12141 GCA_044356935.1 Silvanigrellaceae bacterium
TCGCACACGATCTCGTGGGCGATGGCAAAGCGGTGCTCGATGCGCTTGAGAACCGGACTTACGACCTCGTGCTGCTCGATTGCCAGATGCCCGTCATGGATGGTTTCGAAGCCGTGGCCGCGCTGCGCGAGAGGGAAAGCCGAAGGGAACACGCCGGCATCCCGTCGCACGTGCCGGTTGTGGCGGTGACGGCCAATGCGCTCGCTGGCGAGCGCGAGAGGTGCCACGCCGCGGGCATGGACGACTATGTCTCCAAGCCCATCGCGCCTGCGAGGCTGCTCGCGGCGATGGCCAAATGGTTGCCCGCCGCAGAAGGTAACGAGGGCGCGGCCACGCCGCTGCGGGGTGCGATTCTAGATCCTCCGCACGTAGCTTCGTGAGCGTGCCGCCCCTATTCGGGATTCCGTTTGTTACCCTTCTCGAAGTCATCGAAGCTCAGAGGCGTAATCTTTACGGGGAAGTCATCCTCGTTGATCTTTACTCTATTCCCGTGCAACACCATGATGACCGCGTCCTTGCCATTGATGACCCCTCAGGCGCTCCGCTTGCGGGGAACACGTGTCTCGACGCCCGGTTCCTCGGGAACCGGCGTTCCTTTACGAGGCCGACGATTCCGCGCGGTGGACTTTGGTTTCCCGTCGACTTGCGAAGCGGACGGACGCACCTCCGCGTTCTCATTGGCCTGCGCCAGCGCGAGCGCCTCCGCGTTCGCCGCTCCTTGTAGGAGCGCATGCAACCTTTCTTTCCAGTCGGCGGCCATCTGGAGGAAATCATCGTCATATTGAACGCTCGAAAAACGTCCGAGCCAGCGCGACATGAGTTCCTCGTCGGTGACCTTCAAAGCTTTGGCGCTCGGCGCTAAGACACGCGTGGGCGGATTGCCTTCGAGGAAGGCTGAAAGTCCAAACTCCGCCGGCAAGCCGAGGGCCAGCGCCAAGGTCCCCGAGATGACGCGCACCAGTTCGGGCGCCGAGTGGAGGCTGGTGGCCGAGGCAACGACCTCCTCGGGGCTATCGAGGACGGCCTCATCGAAGATTTCCTCTATCTCGCCGACTTCAGCTTCCAAGAGGATGGGCAGAAGAAGAAGGAGGAACTTCTTCCAGAGCTCGCGCTCGTGCATTTGGCTCTTGTCGGCGTAAGCGTAAAGAGTGAGGCTGTCGACCTTCATGGCGAGTACCCTTTTTTGGGAATGAGGCCTTCGGTGTGATACAAGGGCGCGCCTGAGTCCGTTGCCGGAGTCCCCGCTCCATCCTACCCCCCGGCTAGGGGGCCCGCAGGACATTTCTTGCCCTGCGCAAAGTCACGGCGGAACTCCACCCTTCCTTTCGGGTGGCCTTGAATCCAACGACCCTTCTTGCGTGCTGCCGGAATCGAATGCACCGAGTTCATGGGAGGAACCGTCGATGTTTATCGTCTTTGAAGGCGGAGAGGGCTGCGGCAAATCCACGCAGGCCAAGCGCTTGGAGAGCGTTGTCGCCGCACGCGGCAAAACGTGCCTCCTGACCCGTGAACCCGGGGGGACACCCCTAGCGGAGTCCATCCGATCTCTGTTCAAACAGACGTCGATGCATGGCGACGACCCCACGCCCCTGGCAGAGCTCCACCTGGTAATGGCGGCGCGGGCACAGCATCTCGAGAAGCGAGTGGTTCCAGCCTTAGAGCGCGGGGATGTCGTCGTGTGCGATAGGTTCCTCGACAGTTCCTACGTGTACCAGGGCGTCCGAGGAGGTTTGCCCAAGGAGGTTGTGGATGCGGCCGCGCGCGCCGTGCTGGGCGACCTTGTTCCCACGCTGACGCTGGTGCTCGACCTTCCCGCTGAGGTCGCTGCCATGCGCGTGGGAGCACGCGCGACCCCTCTCCAAACTTCCACCACCGACAGCGCTCCTTCCTCCCCTCCCCCGTCTGGAGAGGACCGCCTCGATGCCCTCGACGCGTTCACCTATGCACGCATCGCGCAGGGGTTTCGGGATCTCGTCACGACGCGCGCACCTTACCCGGGAGGACGCACGCCACACAGGGTCCTCATCGACGCAACGGGCACGCCCGACGACGTCTTCGCTCGTGTTCTCGCGGCCTACGAAGCGCTCGACGCACGGCAGCCTCTTTCGCACGGAGCGAGGGCACCCTTGTGATGCACTCTGAATACGGTCAGGCCGGGTCGCCTACGGAATGGAGCGTCGCACCCCGTATGGAAGACCTCGCCGCCGGTGCGCTCACCCTCGTGCACCACGCCTTACTCCTCGTGGGCAGCCGCCTCCCCGAAGACGGCATCGACGCCTTGGTTTTTGCGACCTTCGCGCGCGTCCATTGCGGCATCGAACTCGGCACGCCTCAAAGCGGCGAGGAGCCCGCGTTCTGGGAACGCGCGGCATCGCATCCCGACGTCGTCATCACCGATCGGGAAGCCACCGCTCTCAAGCTCGATGACGTGGAGCCCATGCGCGCGCGCAGTCTCTACGCCCCCACGCAAGGCAGGCGCCGCCTGTTCCTCGTCGACCGATGTGAACGTCTCCTCCCCGCTTCGGCCAACGCGCTCCTCAAGGTTCTTGAAGAGCCCGCGGCACCCTGTCTCTTCGTTTTCACCGCGCGCAGCCTGCGTGGCGTGCTTCCCACAATCGCGAGCCGGTGCCAGCGCATCGTCGTGCGATTCACCGATGAAGTCACGCCAACGGCCCTCGCCCGCCTCGAACCCGAAGACGCGCACGCACTAGGGGCTTTCTTCCGCGACCCCATCGGAGCAGTGGGTGGCTCAGGAAGTGGCACAGTGGGTCGCAATACGAGCCCCTCGCCCGGGCACCTTCCGTCCGTGACGCACGGCATTGACTTCGCGCCGGCAGCGGGTACCCCGCGCCCCTCAGCCCGCGCCTTGCGCTGGATCGTAGAACGGGCGGATGCGTGGGGAAAGAAGTACGACGCTCACACGCTCATCGATGCGTGCTTGGAGTCCGCCCTCGCGGCGCACGCCGAGCGACGGCTTCCCTTGGCCGTCGTGCGGTTGGTAAAGGAGGATGCGCGCGCGTGGCGAGATGGCATCGCCCTCCACCCCAACGCCTCCCTGCAACTGGGTCGAATTCTGTTACGTATGGTGGGATGACATGACGAACGTTCCGAACATGAACATGAAGACGACCACCTCCACAGCTTCGTCCTCCCCGCGCGCGCATGAGCCGTCGGGAGGGCACGCATCGGCGGCCCCGCTCTTGGAGCTGCGCGGCCTGCGGAAAACCTACAAGCTCGGAGAGGTCGACGTCACGGCGCTGGGCGGACTCTCGCTCACGTTGCGCGCGGGCGAGTTCACCGCCGTTGTGGGCGCCTCGGGGTCTGGCAAGAGCACGCTCCTCAACATGTGCGGGCTCATCGACGAGCCCGACGAAGGCGAGGTCCTGCTCGAAGGCGTCAACGTGGCACATTTGTCCGACGATGCGCGAAGCCTCCTGCGCAACGAAAAGCTCGGCTTCATCTTCCAGAGTTTCAACCTCCTGCCGGTGCTCGACGTCGGCGAGAACGTGGAGTTGCCGCTCCTTTTGCGCAAGGAACTCTCTCCGGCCGAGCGAAAGGAACGCGTCGCGCAAGCCCTCGAGGACGTCGGCTTGGGGCACCTCGCTCGCCAGGTGCCCGACAAGCTTCGGGCGGCCAAAGGCAACGCGTAGCCATTGCGCGCGCGCTCGTCACGCACCCCGCTCTCGTGCTCGCCGATGAGCCCACGGCCAACCTCGACTCCGAGACGACGCACCGCATCGTCGACCTCATGATAGATCTCAATGCCAAGCGGAGCGTGACTTTCCTGTTCTCCACCCACGACGAAAAACTCATGCAACGCGTGAGCCGCATCGTCCACATTCGCGATGGACGCATCGTCGATCACGAAGCCCATGGTGCCGGCGCTGTTGACGTCGTTAGGCCGGGCGCCGGGACACGGACATGAGTTGGTCCATCGCCACACGCAATCTCTGGCGTTCGAAGCGACGCACGGCCGTCACGGGAATGGCCGTGATGCT
This sequence comes from Silvanigrellaceae bacterium, assembly GCA_044356935.1. GTDB lineage: Bacteria > Bdellovibrionota_B > Oligoflexia > Silvanigrellales > Silvanigrellaceae > JADCJN01. The sequence goes on from JBIKVI010000120.1 coordinate 3,999, forward strand.
GGGCGTGGCCGGCCTCTCGCTGGCCGCGGGTTACGTTTACCGCGTGAAGAACTACATGACCGTGTGGAGCGTGTACCACAACCAAACCGGGCACGTTTCGGTGTACCGCGCTGGAGGGCTCGAAGGTTCGCTGGTGCGTCCGCGCGACTTCACGCTCACGCCAGACGAGCTCGCGTTCCTCTCGCGCGAGGCTCCACTGGTATCGGCGCAACTCCACAAAAGCGGAGCCGTGGAAAAGGTCGTTCCTTTCCTGCACGGCACGGGTCTAGCGGGCAATGGCTGCAAGACCATCCCCTTTTCCGCGCGAGGCGTGCCGGTGGAGTACGAACGGTGGATGCGCGCGCATCCCGCCGTGCTGAAGTGGACGCCCGAGTTGGCGCCGGTGAAGGCGGGCCGCGATCTCGGTGCGGCGAATCTTCCCGATGGCGTCGTGGCGGGTCAGGGCCTCCTCGCACTCCTGTCGAAAGACGAGACGATCTTCACAGGAAAAGCAGTGGAGTCGTTCGTACCCGATTGCCAATCGCCTGGCGACGTCGAGCGCCTGCGTTTCGATGCCAACCTGCAGCTCGCGGCCAACGACTTTAAGGGCGACTTCAACGTCGTCGACACCACCATCGTGGGGAGCTTCTCCTCGGGTTACACCGACGTCGACGCCAGCGTGCTGAGCGTTCCCCTGCCGTTGCTCCAAAGCCTCTATTCCACCGAGAACGCGACTTACGCCGCCGTGTTCCTCACGCGCCCCGAGGACGCCGCGCGGGTGGCCAGCGCGCTTGTGGAACGGGCAAAAGCGGCTGGCTACGCATGGGACGCGTACGAGTTCAGCGACAAAACGGTCGGCCCCGTGCTCGTGGGAACTCTCACGTTCCTTTACACGCTCGGTGGCGCCATCGCGGTGGTGCTGTGCGGCCTCGCCTCGCTCACCATCCTCAACACTATGACAATCGCGGTATCGGAGCGCACCCGGGAAATGGGCATGCTCCGATCGCTGGGCTTCCGCAAAAAAGACCTCACCGCCCTGTTCGTGAAGGAGGCCGTGGTGGTCATCGCCGCCAGCGCGGGCTTGGGCATCGTCGTCTCCTACGTGGCGGCGGCCCTCATCAACTCCATGAACTTCCGGTTCAAACCACCCGGCGTGGCCGACACCATGCAGTTCGTCATCGTGCTCGCCCCCTGGTTCCTGGGCGCCATCGCCCTGGTGCTCGGGCTGCTGGGCACCCTCGCCACGCGCGTGGCCTGCCGCGCCAAGGTCAACGAGTCGGTGGCTAAACTCCTCTCAAGCTCGGGAGCCTAAGGAAACACAGATGAGCACCCTCGTAGCTCTCGCGCGAATCGCCGCCCGCAACGCCGTGCGCAACTGGCGCCACAGCCTTGCTTCGCTCCTCTCGCTGGTGGTGGGCTTCCTGGCCATGACCCTGTTCGCGGGGTTCCTGGCCGATGTCCTTGCCCAATACGACGACAGCTTTCCGCGCAGGGGCATGCTCGGCTCCCTCGTGGTCCAAAAAGAAGGTGCTGCCGAGCGCCTGCGCGAGGACGTTTGGAAATGGTCGCTCTCGCGCGAGGAGCGCGGAGTGGTGGACGACTTCCTCGCTGAGCGCGCGAGCGACGTCGTGACCCGCGTGCGCTTCCTGGAACTCTCGGGGCTCGTGAGCAACGGGCGCCAAGGGACCATTTTCGTGGGTTATGGCCTCGACGTGGCCGACGGCCGACGCATGCGTGGCGCCAATTGGGAGTGGAACACGGTGACCGGGCGCCCCCTGGCCGAAGGCGATGCCGACAAGGTGGTCATGGGCAAGTCCCTCGGCGCCATCCTAGGTTGTGAAACCGAGGCCAAAGAACCTTATGAGCGCACGGGCGGCGGCTACATCGCCAAGGATCGCCCCTGGAAGTGCGCGCATGCAGCACGCTTCACGGTGCAGGCGACCACCGAAGCGGCGCAGGCCAATCTGGTAGATGTGGAGCCGGTGGGATTCCTCGATGCCGGTCTGCGCGAGCTCGACAACAAATACGTCGTCATGCCGCTCGAGCTCGCCTGGCAGCTTACCGACTCCGACAAGGTGTCGCGCTACACGGTGGAGGTGGCTCCCGGCATTGATCCGCGCGCCTTCGCCGCCGACATGAAGAGCTACGCGGCCGAGCGCGGCGTGCGCATCGACGCGCTTCCGTGGAAGGAACACCCCTTCGGAGAACTCTACCGCCGCACGGTGAGCCTCATGGGCGTGTTCCGCACGTTCGTGCTCTCCATCGTCGTCACCATCGCCATGATGGCCGTGTTCAACTCCATCCTGAAAGCGGTCACCGAGCGCACGCGCGAAATCGGAATGATGCGGAGCATCGGATTCCGCCAGCGGGAAATCGTGCTGCTCTTCTCATTGGAGGCGTGTTTCCTCTCGCTGCTCGCTTGCGCCGTGGGCGTGGTGGCGGCGGTGGGGTTGTCAACGGGGCTCACTGCCATGGGCATCAAGTACAACATCGGCATCATTTCGCAGGACATCCCGCTGCGCATCGCGGTGGTGCCTGGTGAGTACCTCATCGCCGCGGCGGTTCTCTGCGCGGTGTCGTTCCTAGCGGGCACGCTCCCGGCCCTCAAGGCGGCGCGCATGCGAATTTCGACAGCACTCGCGAGCAATTGACCTTTGAGGAGGCTGCTCCCGAAGGCCAACGAAGTCAGGGCGCCTCTGCGAACGACGGCCGGCGTTTGCATCTCCGCGTGACTCAAGGAAAGATGGCGAGGTCGAGGGTTTACGGGCGCTTGAACCATCATCCAGACTTTTGTATGGTGCTATTCGCACCTCGGCCCGTGCCGCCATCCCGCTCCCAGGAAAAGGAAACCGCCCGCGATGGCAAAGACCCTCTCCAAAATCACAACAAGCAGCACGGCGGAGTACTTCTCCAAAAACCTCCAGCAGGTGGGCTTCTCGTCGCCCACCAAAGCGGTCCTCACCACGCTCAAAGAGGCCGTCGACAACTCGCTCGATGCTTGCGAGGAGGCCGGTATTCTTCCCGAAATCCGCATCCGCGTGGAAAAGCTCGGCGAGGGTTCACTCCGCAACACCGACCGCGTGCTCGTGAGGGTCGAGGACAACGGCCCCGGCCTGCACCCCGATGACGTCGGCAAGGTCTTCGGCGAGTATCTCGCATCGTCGAAGTTCGGGCGTGGTCGATGCTCACGCGGACAGCAAGGCATCGGCATATCTGCGGCTACGACCTGGGCCATGCAGACGGCCGCCCGCGGCGTCGCGGTGTGCACGAAGCAAGCGCGGGCCGAAAAAGCGTTCCGTTGCAGCGTCGATGTCGATTTGAAGAACAACAAGGGAATCGTGCGCGACAAAAAGCTCGTCGCCTGGGATCGCCCCCACGGCACCGCTGTGGAGTTCGTGCTCGATGGCCGCATTCAGCTTAACGGCGAGGCCGGCCTCCTTTCCTACGTGCGCGGGAACATTTTGCTCAACCCGCACCTCACGCTCCATTACAAAGTCGGCGATGCCGCAGAGCAGACAGTGGCGCGAGTCAGCGACGCGAGCCCTCAGATTCCGGAGGCTACAGCGCCACATCCCCACACCATGAAGCTCGGAGAGTTCCGCGCGCATGCGGGGCTGTTCGGCAATGCCCGAGTGGGGAGCTGGCTCAAGCAAGCCTACTCGCGGGTCAACGACCGCGTGTTGCTGCAACTCGTCGAGGAGGAAAAGCTCGACGTCAATCTTCTCGACCGCCAACTCGACAAGCTCTCCGAGCAGGACTTCCACAACCTCTACGCGTGCATTCAACGCGCCAAGCTTCCCCCGCCTTCCACGCAATCGGTGTTCGCACTGGGCGAAGACGCATTAGCGTTGAGCCTGCAGCGTCTTGGAGAACTCGACTTCTTCTCCGTGGTCACGCGCCCTCCCACCATCGCCGACTTCAAGCCCGTCCAAGTTGAAATCGCCATCGCACGCTTCAAGAGCCGCGGATCCGGGGAGAGCGACGAGCCGGTGCAGGTGTTGCGATTCGCCAACCGCGTGCCCCTGCAGTTCGATAAAGCGGCCTGCGCCATCGTCAAGGCCATTGGCGACGTCAACTGGCGCTCCTACGGGTTGCGCCATCCGCGCGGAGGGTTGCCCCAAGGGCCTTACGTGGTGGCCGTGAGCGTCGTGTCGCCCTTCATCAAATTCAAGAACGCCAGCAAGGAAACCATCGACGCCTCCGACGAACTCGTGGAGGAGCTGCGTCGGGGCCTCATGAAAGCCGGGCAACGGCTCTCGCGTTACCTCAATAGAGAGCATCGCGCCGATGAGCTCGAGCGTAAAACCCAGCACCTCGAGCAGTTCGGCCCGGTGCTCGTGGAGACGCTCGCCCGCATCCTCGGTGCCCCCGAAAAACGCAAGGAGAAGGCTCGGGTGGGCCTGGCCAAAATCCTTGAATCCGACACCAAAGGCGTGCGCGAAACCCTGCGCAAGGCCGACGAAACCCTCAGCGAATTCCTCGCGGAAAAGCGCAAACGCCTCTCGCAGTTCTTCGCCCAAGCCGACGCCGTCGAGGAGTTGGCCGAAGAGGAAGCCCGTCAGCTCCCCCTGGTGGATAGCGTCCAAGCGAAGCCCACGCCTGCCAAGAAAGAAACGAACGCCAAGGCGAAGCCCACGCCTGCCAAGAAAGAAACGAATTCGAAGTCTCGGACGGCAAAGCCGGCCAAATCCGCCACGACGGCCAAAAAAATCATCGCCAAGGCGAAGGCTCCGACCAAAAGGAAGCAGCGACGATGAGCACCAAGACTCGCACCACGCGACTCGCCAAGGCCGACAAGGATGTCATCGAAATGGGGCACGCCTTGTGCGAGCGCCTTCTCTCCGACCTCGAAGCGGCCCGCAGACCCGCGTTGCAGGCCACCAAGTGCTCGCTCGACAACGCGCTCTACAACGCGTCCGTCGGTTACCTTACTCCGGGCGACAAAAAGGTGAGCACAGAGCTCAACGTGAGTTCCGTCAAGAAGATGGCTAGAGCCGTTTTCTACCTCGAGATCCTATTGCGCAACGTGCGCATCCGAAACGTCAACACGAAACGCGAACTCTACTACGTGGCCAAGGGCCTCGTCAGGTCCAATGCCCAACTCAAGGCCCTCGACTTCGAGGACCAAGACGAGTCCGACTCCACCATCGACTTCATCTGCGAGATGCTCGAGGCGTATAGGGAAGAACTCAACTGCGTGGCCGACGACCGCGGCGGCCAAACCTACTCCCAGAACCTCGTCGTTACGGAACGCATGCTCGATGGCACCACGGCCACCATCGACCTCTCGCGCCTCGGTACGGCACCTTTCCAGCCGAAGAATCGCCCCCAGAACCTCACCTTGGAAGCCAAGGGCGGAGTCGATTTTTGCCTCATCGTAGAGTCTCAGGGCACGGCCAACACTCTTGTGGCCAACGGTTTCACCAAGCGCCACAAATCCATCCTCATAGGCTCCCAGGGGGTTCCCTCCAATGCCGTGCGCGCGTGGGTCCGGCGCATTCAGAATCAGCTCGGGGTTCCCCTCTTCTTTTTCGGAGACCTCGACGCCTATACCCTGCAAAACATTTACCGCACGCTGCGCGCGGGGTCGGCGGCTTCTCTCATCCGCAATTCTGAGTATAGCGCGCCCGATGTCCGTTTCTTGGGCGTGCTCCCCGAGGACATCGCCAAATACGACCTCTTTTCCTATCCCGTGCGTGAGAGCGACTCCCAGGAGGCACGGTCGCTCAAGAAGGCCAAGGATGCCCTGAAGAACGATCCCTTCTTCCGCGACAAACGCAACCGCAAACTCTCGGCCATCCTCGAGTGGCTCATCGAGAACCGGCAGCGCTGCGAGCAGCAGGCCTTCATTTCCGTCGATCCTAACGACCCTCTCATGATGGAAAAAATCATCGTCGAGAAGATCGCGTCCGGTCGTTACGTTTAGAGGTGGGCCTGTGTGACGAGGCCAACCATTCGAGGGACCCCGAAACCTGTTACCCCTGTGTTAGACTCTCCGGGTGCTGTCCCTCACACACGGGAGTCCCTCATGATGATCTTGTTGAAACCCCAGTCTGCTTCGCGCCACGCCCGTATGCATACGCTTCCTCGTTCCAGCGCCCTGCTTGCCATTGCGGCTCTCACGTCGTCGCTCGCTGGATGCGGTGGCTCTGAGGACGCTGCTCCCGACCAAACCGGTGGGACGCCTCTCGAGGATCTCGATGCGCGCTTCTCCGCCCTCGTCGCAGCCGCCCCGCAAGTCAAATTCGACTTCGTAGCCGAAACCGTTCTGCGGCAGCAGGATGTCGTCCAAGGGCTCAAGTCGTTGACCACAGCGCGCACGGAAGGGAGCACGACCGTCGTCACGTACACACTCAATGGCAAAGGACTGCCGACCAAGGCCATGAGCAAGCAGGGGGACGACGACGCCAAGGAACTCTGGGCGATTACCTACACGGCCGACGGGCTTCGACCCACCAAGGCGACCGCCAAGAACACCACCTGGAAAAACGAAAAAGAGGTCGAAGTCACGGAAACAACGACGTGGACTTGGAGCTCGGGAATCCCCTTCTTCGATCGCGAACCGGCCACCGAGAAGAACGACGATGGGGCGGGCGCGACCTCGGAAGATGTCACCAGCTGCTCCTCGTCTACACGCTGCAAGGTAACACTCAAGAGCCAGACAGCCGAAGGAAAGAAAACGACGGACACCATTGACGCGACGTTTGCGGGCCCCCGCCTCATGCTCTCCGTGAACCCCCGCCTCGTATACAAACTCGACGCTGAAACCACTGCCATTATCAGCAACGTGTTCAAGGGAGGCGCCTGGGCAGGCAAGGTGGTGGAAATCAAGGGAGTGCTCGAGCGCGAGGAAACCGGCGACGAGAGCACAGCAGCACTCACCTCGCCTGAACCTAACATCACCAAGGTCGCAACCACTTCGAAGGAAACATGCACCGTTGACGCTAAGGCGATTCTTTCGTGCACCACCGAAGGGCTCGCTGCAGGCAAGAAATGGCACACCAGCGCGAATAAGGCCCAGATCGTTTTGGAAGTCGTGGCCGGCGTGGCCACTCTCAATGAATACCCCCTCGAGGAGTCCTCCACCTCTTACGACGATAAAGACCCCTCGAAGATCTCCTTTTCAAGTAAGAAGACGTTCAAATACGACGCTCTGTGGCGCCCCACGAAAGAGTCAGAAGAGGGAACCATTGTCGTATCCAGCAAGGACGCCGACGGAAATGTGACAGAGCAGAACACGAAACTCGACAAGCGCGAAACCGAATACACGTATGTGGGCCTAACCAGGCGGCCCAAGACGGTGGTCGAAAAGAGCAAAGGGAAGGTCACTTCAACCTCAACCTATGCCTACTGAGGCCTCGCACCTGCGGCACCCCGCGGCTGCGAGCGCAGTCGAGCCGCGGGGTGCTGTCTTCAAAGAGAGGCCGCATCGCCTTCTTGGAAGTCTTCACCCCAGCACTGCGAGGGGGAGCCGCCCTGGTCAGACTCGCAGGCATTGTGCGCTGCGCTTTCGGGATCGATGACCGCGGACGCCTCCGTTTCTTTGCATCCGCTCTTTACCCAGGCACTCGCACCTTCATCGGGCGCAAAATCGGCATCGAGGAAGGCGGGCACTTCCTTGGCCTGCGCTTTGAGTTCACCTGCGAAGCCCGCGTAGGCAGAGGGCGCTACGATGTTCCCTTCCTTGTCGAAGAGTCCGCGGCGAGTAAACGTGAACGAATCGCCCTCAGGAGTGGTTCCCTTTGAGGAAAGGAGAACCGCACCATAGTCATCCTTGAACAAAGCAACAGCCCTTTCGGAAAATTCGTTGCTGCCAAACTTTCCTCGGCTCGCAAGGCGGACTTTGCTCAGGCCACTTTCCACAAGTACGAGATCCACCATGCGCACGAACTTGTTTTGGCCCTGAATGTTCAAGTCGCGGCTATCTATTTTCACGATGCCTTTTTCCGATGAGTCGAACAACACCTTCCCTTTGAAAGCTCCCTTGTTTCCTTCGGGATCAAGGTAAGCACCCCCGTTGAAGAGGGAGCCTTTGACGCCCGCATCGGTGCGCTCAGCGACTTCGATGATTTCGCGGTTGGCGGGCAGCGAGGGGTCTTCCATGTTCTTCATGCACATAGAAACGATCAACTTCCCGTCGTCGCGCTTCTCTGCCCAAAGACGC
>JBIKVI010000121.1:0-12112 GCA_044356935.1 Silvanigrellaceae bacterium
GAAGGCGCCCTCCCACACGGCGAAGGCGCCGCAAAGGAACACGAGCGTCCCTGTCTCGACCGCGTCGTAGGTCACGGCGACTTCGGCTTTCGTGAGGGTGTCGCCTTCGACCGGAGCGGCTTCCTGGAGGGCGCGCCGGACCTGTTGCCACTGGCCGGGGCCGGAGCTCTCGTGGTCGGAGCGGGGGATCTTTTGGCCGGAGCCGGGGCTCTCGTGTCGGGGGGAGCTTCGGCCGCTTCCGTGCGCCCTTCGGCATGCTCCGACTTGCGCGCACGGCGCTTGGCGCCGGCTTCGGCAGACCGTCGTGCCTTCTCCTCCTCGTATTCAATATCGTTGAGTGCGAGTTTGCGTTTGAGCTTGCGGCGCATCTTTTCGCCCGCCGTGAGCGTCGGGCTTTTGGGTGCGTTGGGAGAGTCGCGCTCCTCGAGCATGTCGAGCTTGATGCGGTTGAGATACGCGAGCTCCGTGCCCACCACGGTCGAGACGTGGCCCGAGCCCAGCTTTTCGGGCAAGTGGAGATCGCCGATGGCCAGTCGAACGAGCCGAACCACCTTCAGGCCGAGGACTTCCATCATGCGGCGGATGAGGCGATTTCGCCCCTCGCCCACGATGATTTCAATCCACTGGCCGCGGGATGTGCCCAGCCTCTCCTTGTTCCCCAGTCGCACGGCGATGGGCTTGGCGAAGCCGTCGTCGAGCTTCACACCCTTGCGCAACCTGTCGATGTCCTCGGCGTTGACCGTATCGGACACCAGCACCGCGTAGGTTTTCTCAACCGCGAAACGCGGGTGAGTGAGTGCGTAGGCGAGGTCGCCGTCGTTGGTGACGAGCATGAGGCCCTCGCTGCGGTAGTCGAGGCGGCCCACGGCCTGGCACCCGGCGGGGACGCGATGGAGATCGGGGAGATCGAAGATGGTGCGTCTGCCCTGCGTGTCGGAGCGGCTCGTTATGCACAGGTCGGGCTTGTTGAGCATGAGCACGACCTTCTTCGCGGAGAGGGTGCGCACGATTTTTCCGTCGACTTTCACCGTGGCATCGGGGCGAACGCGCGTTCCGAGTTTCTTGACGACAATGCCATCGACCTGCACGCGGCCCTGTTCGATCATGGTGTCGGCCTTGCGGCGCGAGGCGATGCCGTTCTCTTGGAGGAACACGTTGAGTCGCACCAAGCCGTCGTCGCCCTCAGCCGTGGCGTCGCCCTCAGCCATGGCATCGCCCTCAGCTATGGCATGGATCTTCTTAGCGACGGCTTGCTGCGGTGGGGGCTTTTTCGCGGGGCGCGGCTTTGGTGTTGCCGCCGCGTTGGGTGCGGGCTTGGGGCGCTTGGGATTGGCGTCTTCGGACGGGGTAGGGGATTTCGGACGCTGCCGAGCGCCTTGAGCGCCCTTGGCGCCGTTACGTGGGGACTTCTTCATCATGGGATCGATCTTCTCCGTCCAGGAGCCTCCCGGCTCGAGCGATTGGTCAGGGAGCGCGTTGCTTCAAGTCATGCGCGATCGTGCCACACTTCGCCCCGCTCCCGCCAGCGCGCAAGGAGTGCCGCGAGTTCGTCTTTTCGGAGGGGCTTTGACGCGTGGTCGTCCATACCCGCCGCGAGGCAGGCGGTGCGGTCTTCTTCCAGGGTCCCTGCCGTTAGAGCGATAATGGGGAGGTTCCTGAGCTGTTCGGAGAGTCGGGGGTTCGAACGAATGAGCCGGGTCGTATCCAAGCCGTCGAGACCTGGCATTCGGCAGTCCATGAGAATGGCCACGACGTCGCGCCCAAGGTCGGTTTCCAGCGCCGCAAGGGCCTCGTCTCCCCCCGCAACGAGGAGGGGGACGTAACCGAGCGACTCGAGCATGAGTCCCAACACCATGCGATTGACCTCGATGTCGTCGACCACCAGGACGCGCTCGCCCCTCCCCCCAGCCCGTGGGGGCACCGACGGCACCGACGGCACTGAAGAGGTCGAAGACACAGGAGGCAAGGCAAAGGGCAAATCCAAAGTGAAGCTGGAACCGAGACCTTCCGCGCTCTGGGCGACGACGCTCCCTCCCATGCCTTCGGCGAGCGAGCGGGCGATGAACAGACCCGGGCCCGTGCCTTCGAACTGCCTCGACGAGCTGTTGTCTCCCTGCGAAAAGGGAAGGAAGAGGCGAGCGCGAAGGCTCTCGTCCATGCCGATGCCGGTATCGGACACCACGAAGCGGAATGCGGTGCGTTGAGCCCCGCCGGGACGCTCCTCAACGCGCAGTGTTACGCTTCCTTTCTTGGTGAACTTAACGGCATTTCCCAATAGATTGCTCAATACTTGGCGCAGCCGCGTGGGATCCCCTAGAAACCTCCGCCCACGCAGGACCTCCAATGAGGCTTCGAACGAGAGCCCCTTGCGCTCCGCCTCGAGGCGCATCAGGAGGCAAACGTCGTCGACGACCTGCTCGGGCGCGAACTCCACCGATTCGAACGCGATTTTGCCGGCTTCGATCATGGAAATGTCGAGGATGTCGCTGATGACGCGAAGCAGTGCTTCTCCCGATCGCTTGAGGTTTTCGGTGAGGCCACGCTGGGTGCCGTCGAGGCTCGATTCGAGGAGGAGGTCGGAAAGACCGATGATCCCTCCGAGAGGCGTGCGCAGCTCGTGCGACACCATGGCCACGAACTGCGACTTGAGGCGCGATGATTCCTGCGCGGCGCGGCCAACGATTTCCGCTTCCGTGACGCGCTCGTGGGCTCGGCGCACGCCGGTCACGTCGACCAAGGCGCCGCGGTGCTTTACGACGACGCCCACCTCGTTGCGCACGAAGCGCGCCACGAGATGGAGCCACCGAACTTCCCCAGTGGGCAGGATGATGCGAAAGTCACTCTCCCAGCCTTCGAGGTCGGCTCCGGGGATCCTGGCCGCGAGGAGTCTCGTTCGGATGTTCGGTCGGTCGTCGGGATGGACGCGTTCGAGAAGCGTGACGTCGTCCCAAATCGCAACCGGCGTTTCGAACCCGTAGAGCCTGTCGTGGCCCGGCGTGCGTTCCAGGGTTGCGGTAGCGATGTCATATTCCCGGCATTGGCCCATATCTTTGAATCGACACGCAACGAGGCGACGGGCCTCGAACGGGCCGAAGGGGGCGCTTTCGTGGGCCTCGCCCTGGTTAAGGGCATCGTTGAGTTGCATGGCGGCACTGTCGAAGCGCGCAGCGCGGGCCTCGACAAAGGGGCGACTTTCGCCTGCCTCTTTCAGTCGAGCCCATGGAACGGCAGCGAAGGGGAGGGAGTCGGCCTGCGAAGCCGCGGCAATCCTCAAGCGCTGCATACGATAGCGGCAGTCACGCCGTCGGAAACGAATTCACTCCGAGGCAAGCGTTTGCTCGTGGTCGAGGACGCCGTGGACACCGCGCAAACCCTGGCCGAGGTGTTCGAGGCCCTCGGTGCGAAGGTCGACATCGCGGGGAGTGTGGCGGCGGCACAATCAGCTATCGACGCCCACATCTACGACCTGCTGGTGTGCGATCTCGGATTGCCCGATGGCAACGGCCTCCCTTTCCTGCGCAGTCTGAAATCCTCGGCGAACCTCAACGCGCGGGCGCCCGCCATCGCCCTCACCGCTCACGTTGACGACGACGCGGCGCGCGCATGTCGCGAGGCGGGATTCGAAGTCCACATGGGCAAGCCATTCGAAGTCGTGCGGCTTGCCGCAGTCGCCACGCGCTTGGTAGAGGACGCCAGCCGCCTCGGCGGTGCCCTCAGAGCTGGAAGAGGGCCGACACGGGATCCTCGAGATACGCCTTGAGCGTCTTGAGGAACTCGGAACCCACAGCGCCGTCGATGACCCGGTGATCGCAGGTCATGGTGACGCGCATGCGCTCCTCGACCACGATTTCGCCCTTGGCATTGACCACGGGCGTGGGGATGGTCGCGCCGATGGCGAGGATTCCCGCCTGCGGAGGATTGATGATCGAGGTGAACTCCTCGATGCCGTTCATCCCGAGGTTGGAGATGCTGAACGTGCCGCCTTGGTACTCGTCGGGCGCGAGCTTGCCGTCGCGCGCGCGCTTGATGAGATCCTTGGTTTGGCGCGCGACCTCCGAAAGTCCGATGGAATCGGCGTTGCGCACAACCGGCGTGATGAGACCCGAGGGCACCGCTACGGCTACGGCCATGTTCACGAAGTGGTACTTGGCAATGTGGTCGCCTTGCCACGAGGCGTTCACGTCGGGGTGCTTGCGAAGCGCGCGCGCGGTGAGGAACACGAGCAGGTCGTTGACGCTGAACTTCTTGTCGTCGGGCAGCTTGGCGAGCGCGCCTTTGCGCCACGCGAGGAGCGGCCCCATGTTCACGCAGATCGTGAGGTAGAAGGCCGGGTTCGTTTGCGTGCTCTCGGTAAGACGCTGCGCAATAATTTTGCGCATGTTCGTGAGAGGGACGCGTTCCACTCCGCCTGCAGGCATCGAGACGGACGCGGCAGCGTACGATGCCGACGCTCCACCGCCTGTCGAGGCTGCTATGCCAGGCGCGAATGTCTCGATGTCGCGCTGCACGATGCGACCACCGGGGCCGCTCCCGGCCACGTCCGCCAGATTGATGCCCTTGTCGGCCGCCATGCGGCGCGCCAGGGGGCTCGCCCTGAGGCGCCCGTCTGTGCCCGTGGATTGCAGCACGGCACCAGCAGCCATGGCAGGGACGCTGGATGCGGCCGCCGTAGCCTTGCCGGGGGGCGTGGCGATGCCAAGGGGCGCAGACTTCGCTGGTACGGTTTGGGCGGGTGGGGCGGGTGGGGCGGCCGCCGCCGGGGGAGCCTTCTTCGCGTCCGCCTTGGGAGCCTGGCCGCCTTTTTTGGCGGTGTACTTGTCGAGAGCCTCTTGCCAGTTCTCGCCTTCCTTGCCGATGACGGCGATGGGCGCGTTGAGCGCGCACGTGCCGCCGTCGCCCACGAGGATCTTGAGGAGCAGTCCGCTCGCCGGGCTCTCGAACTCCATGGTCGCCTTGTCGGTTTCGATTTCGACAACCGGCGCGCCCGAGGTGATCTTGTCACCTTCCTTTTTGAGCCATTTGCCCACCACACCCTCTTTCATGGTGTCGCTGAGCTTGGGCATTTCCATAACTGTAGCCATGTGGGGATCTCCGAGTCTTTAGCCGCGATAGAGGACGCGGTTCACGGCGGCGAGGGCGCGTTCCTTGTTGGGGAGGGTCTCGTGCTCGCAGCGTTCGTTGTAGTGCATGGGCACGAAGTGGTTGGTGACGCGCTCGGGGGGCGCGTCGAGGTCGTCGAAGCACTCCCTTACCACGCGATCGACGATGTGCGTGCCCACGGTGGACACGCCCCATCCTTCCTCGATGACGAGGAGCCGGTGGGTTTTGCGCACCGACGCGAAGATGAGCTCTTCGTCGAGGGGCTGCAGCGTGCGGGGGTCGATGATTTCCGCGTCGACACCCTGCTCGGCGAGCTCGGCGGCGACCTCCTCGGCGAGCAGCGCCATTTTGTTCCACGCGACGATGGTGAGGTCGGACCCCGCGCGGCGGATGCGGCCCACGCCGATGGGCACGATGTGCTCACCGTCGGGAACCTCGCCCTCGAGGCCGTACTTCATTTCGCTCTCGAGGAAGCACACCGTGTTGTTGGAACGGATGGATGCCTTCATGAGGCCTTTGGCGTCGGCCGGGTCCACCGTGCTGACGACGTACATGCCCGGCACGTTGACGAGCATGTGGTCGAAGCACTGGGAGTGCTGCGCGCCGAGCATGTGGGCTGCGCCATGCGGGCCGCGGATGACCATGGGCACGTTGAACATACCCGCGCTCATGTAATTCATCTTCGCGGCGTGGTTGATGATTTGGTCGAAGGCCTGGACCCCGAAGTTCCAGGTCATCATCTCGATGACCGGACGCAGGCCCGCCATGGCCGCACCCACGCCGAGGCCCGCGAATCCAGCCTCGGAAATGGGCGAATCGACAACGCGCATGGGCCCGAACTTGGCCAGCATGCCCTTAGTTACCTTGTAAGCGCCGTTGTATTCGGCGACCTCCTCGCCCATGACGAACACGGTGGGGTCGCGCTCCATCTCCTCGCTCATGGCCTGGTTGAGGGCCTCACGCAAACTCAAAATCGCCATTCTCTTCTCCATCGGCGCGTCGGGTTCGACGCCGCCGGCCGCAGTGCGGATTCGTTACGTTCCTGATGGTCGCCGGCGTTGGGCCGGCGCTGCCTCCCGCGTGCGTTAGCGGCGCGCCAGGGCCTCCTCGACCGACCCGGCCGCGGCCTCTTCGGCTTGACGGCGGTACATGTCGGCGTTGAACACGAGGCCTTCGGGTTCGGGCGCGAGCACGTGATCCCAAAGCTCCTCGACCTCGGGCTCCGGCGACTCGTCGGCGAACGTCACCGCGTCCTCGACGATTTCGGCCACCTCCTCCTCCCACTTCTCGAAGTCGGCCTCCTTGGCGAGCTTGCGCTTGAGGAGCTCGTCTTGGAGCAGGATGAGACAGTCTTTGGCGCGCTCGGCCTCAACCTCTTCCTTCGAGCGGTACGCCTGCGGGTCGGACATGGAATGGCCGCGCAAACGGTAGGTTTGGATTTCCACGAGGATGGGCTTACTCGTTTTGCGCACGTTGGCCACGATGTCGGTCATTTGCGCGTAGGTATTGACCACGTTGCGGCCATCGACCACGGCCTGGTCCATGGCGTAGCCCTTGGCGCGGTCGGCCAACACGTCGAGGGTGCAAGTGCGCTTGATGGCCGTGCCCATGCCGTAGAGGTTGTTCTCGATGATGAAGATGACGGGCAGGTTCCAGATGGCCGCCATGTTCATGGCCTCATGGAACTGGCCCTGGTTGATGGCCGCGTCGCCGATGAAGCACAGGCAGACGAGGTCTTCCTTGTTGTACTTGATTTTCCAGCCCACACCCGTGGCCAGCGGCGCCTGGCCGCCCACGATGCCGTGGCCACCAAGGAAGCGACCCGATTTGCTGAACATGTGCATGGAGCCACCCTTGCCACGCACGCACCCCGTCGCTTTGCCGAAGAGCTCCGCCATCATTTCGCGGGCGGTCATGCCAAGCACCATGGGCTGCACGTGATCGCGGTAGCCGCCGATGACGTAGTCCTGCCCCTTGCGGATGGCGTTGAGGCAGCCGGTGGAGACGGCTTCCTGCCCAATGTACAGGTGGCAAAAGCCACTGAACTTCTGCTGTACATAGAGCTGTCCGGCGCGTTCCTCGATGCGCCTCGCGAGGAGCATCTCCTTATAGAAGGCGACGAGTTGATCGTTCGTGGGAGCTGGCATCGATGACCCTTTCCGCTAAAGAACCCGTCGGCGCCGCTGTGGGCGGGGCCGGAGCACACGCACGCTATGTTTTTTTCCCGCGGGCCGCAACGGGTGGCGCTGGGAGGGAGGAAAGGGATTTCCCTACGAAAAACGGAGTCGGTTTGAGGTTCCGTCGAAGTGTTTGGCCAACACGAGCCCGTTCCCAGTTGCGGCAGTCGGACGCCTTTGCCGAGTCAAAGGAGCCTTCGCCCCTGGCTTCGCGTGTCGAGATCCCTCGTACCCTTGTTCGAGGGGGTCCACCATGCGCGCCGTCTTCACTTCGTTCTCGCTCGTCTTTGCCGCCGTGGGAGCCACGTCGGGTTGCAAGAAGTTCATCAAGGGAAGCAAAACCAACGAGTACAACAGGTCGGACACGACCTGGCGAGATCCCGAAGACCACCCGAACGATGTGATGCACGTCGTCGATGGTGGTGGCAGATCCGGCGCCAATGGACCGGCCGGCGGTTGGGGTACGGGCAAATGGTCGATACTGGAAGAGGATTTGGGACACCCAGGCGGTCGGGGAGGAGACGGGGCACCTGGAGTCAGTGGAACCTCCTCGGGCGATATCGACGTGACGCTGTCTTATGCGGGCAGTGCGTCGCGCTTCTCCGTGGTCGGTGAAATCCGCAAAGACGGAGGGACAATCGAACCCGTCAACTACACCGGCGATGTCGATTCTCCTGGCTACGTCCTTCTCAACGCCAACGGAGGAAAAGGCGGAGATGGAGGCGCTGGCGGTCCTGGCGGACACGGTGCGCGCGGTAAAAGAGGCCGACAACTCGAGAGCAAGGACGACGCAAGCAAAGGGGAAACGGGAGGGCGCGGCGGCGATGGGGGCGATGGAAAAGACGGTGGGGACGGAGGCTCCGCGGGAAAAGTCACCCTGAAGGTTCCTCACGACCAAACCGAACTTCTGTGGTTGGTGAGAGTCCAGAACTTTGGTGGGCCCGGTGGCGCCCTGGGGGGCGCAGGAACCGCGGGAGGAGGGGGGCCGGGCGGTCTGCTCGGTGCTGCTTTCGCCTATCGCGAAGAAGAGGATTACAGGACCACAGACGCCAACGGCAAACCAGTCACAAAGCAGTGGAGTCCCATCAAGCAGAACACCAATACTCAGTTCGGAGACGCAGGAGTTAGCGGCAAAGACGGAAAGGCCGGGCAGCGTGGCCGTGACGGACTCGACAATGTGAGCAAGATTTTGGTCACGGGTGGGGGTGCAGACGTCGAGTACGAAAAGATGTTCGAGCTCCAGCTTTCCGACGTGCAACTCGAAGACCAGTTCAATGATGGCGTGTTGGAGCCTGGCGAAACCTTCCATGTTCGTCGGTTTACCTTCAAGAACGTCCAGAGCATGCCCACTCCGCTCAAGAAGACGACCTTCACGCTCGTTCCGAAAGGCGATCTGAAGATTGCCGGCCATACGGGGGAGGTAAGCGTAGAAGCAGAGGGAGGCATCGCCGGGAACAGAGAACGGTCGTGGGATGTTCCTCCCAACGCGCAGACTTTCAAGGTCAACGATTTCGTGTCGGACGTACCCTCCAAGCCGGAGGCGATCCAGTTATACCCAGGCGTCGAGATGGGTGGCAAAAGGATGGCTCTCGAGACCGGGAAGAACTTCGTTGTGAAGGCTCCAGGGATTGTGTTCGACGAGAATGCTGAGTTGACGAATCGCGTGTTGTTTGACCAGAAGCCTAAACGCAAGGTTCTGCGTGTGCGCAACCAGTCGAGTATCCCCTATGGTCCGGGTTCACCCCTCCAGCGGAGTTTCAAACTCGTCCTGCGCCACAAAGAGATTCTCCCTCCCAACGAGCAGAAGGAGCCCATCGCCCCGGTGAAGGCCAAAGACGTTCTGCTCAACTTCACGAAGTCCGGCGCCCAGGGAGGTCCGGCCACACCGGTGACGATGGAGGCCGAGATCGTCATCGATGTTCCTCCACTGGAGCCGGGCGCCGACTTGGAAGTTCCCTTCGACGTCATGTTATCGGACCAAGTACTCACGCCCGGGGCGCACTTCGGCATCGAGATGGAACTTTACGTCTCACCCGATTCCGGACAGGCACCAACCAAGCTCATTCACGAGGACTTGCTGACCTTCGTGAGTTCCGTGGACCCGGAATTGACCTACGACGCGCGCATTCTGATATTTAATCGAGGCTTGTCGTGCCACTTCCCGAACCTCCCCAAGAAGAACAGAATGATCGAGGAGCTCTGGATCCAAAAAACACACAACCCCAAGAAGAGCGATATCGAGAACCTCGCCTTCAAACTGCAGTTCGACCCGACGTGGTGGGCAGGGACGGTCAAGGAACCAAAGACGTTCGTATTGAACGTCAAAGACTCCGTGAAGTATTGGCGCGCCTTCCAGGAGCCCACCAGCAAAACCCGTGGGCTCAGCGACGAATTGCTCATGGATCTCTTCACGGAGATCTTCATTCCCCAAGCGAATTGGTTTGGAAAGGTAGATCCGGGCTACATAAAGGAGTGTTCGTGGCTTGAAAGCCGGCGCAAGAATATTTTGCTGCAGATGGCCAACAAGGAACTCAACTGGTTCCGCGGATCCGGGAAGAACTACCATGTGCTCCCGGCTCGTTGGTAAGTCAACACGCGCATGCGCGCGCGAGCTTCTATTGACTCAAGGTAACATCAAAAAATGTCCGAAAAACCATTTTGCCGAGTCAAATCAGTGTAGCTCCAATCGCCTCGGTTGAGTGTTCCCCCGTACCCTTCTACGAGGAGGTCCACCATGCGCACCGTCTTTACGTCGTTCTCGCTCGTCCTTGCCCTCGTGGGAGCAACTTCGGGCTGTAAGCTGTTCACCAAAGGAAGCAAAGTCAACCAATACAATAAGTCGGCCACGACGTGGAGGGATCCCCAGGATCACCCCAGCGGCGTGATGCACGTCGTCGACGGGGGAGGCAGGTCCGGCAGCGACGGCGCCGACGGAGAGCCCGGCGAAGACCGGAACACCTTCCTCGATACGTCGGGCAGGCTGGGCGGCAATGGAGACGATGGAACGCCTGGCGAGCATGCAACCTCCTCGGGCGATATCGACGTGATGCTCTCGTACGCGGGTAATACGGCGAAATTCTCCATCGTCGGCGAAGTCAAGAAGGGAGGTAGGACCGTCGAGAGGGTCAGCTATCCCGGAGATGTCGCGTCCTCAGGTTACGTCCTCCTCAACGGAAACGGCGGAGAGGGTGGCAAAGGGGGCGACGGCGGGCGCGGCGGACAGGGTGGGCGCGGGAGCAAGGCGCACGACCTCGAAGACGAGAACGATTCGAGCATTGGTGGTCAGGGTGGGCGCGGTGGCAACGGAGGCGATGGCAAAAGAGGGGGCGATGGAGGATCCGGGGGGAGGGTGACCGTGCATGTCCCCCACGACCAAACCGAGCTCTTGTGGATGGTGAGAGCTCAGAGCTTTGGAGGGCCGGGAGGCGACAAGGGCAACGCGGGAGCCCCAGGAGAAGGGGGGCCTGGTGGGGAACCGGGGAAGTCGTTCCCTTACGAAGTCACTGAGAAATACACCGAGCAGGACGAAAACGGGAACACCGTCGAGAAGGAGAAGACGGTGCAGAAGTCTAACAGCAATAGCAGCTACGGACCTCAGGGATTCGACGGAACGGCGGGTGGCACAGCAAGTCGCGGAGACGATGGCAAAGACGGTTTGCGCCAAATAAAGGTCACGGGCGGATCCGCGGAAGCTGTTTACGACAAGATGTTCGAACTCGAGCTTTCGGACGTCCAACTCGAACATCAGTTCGACGATGGCGTCTTGGAGCCGGGGGAAATCTTCCATGTCCGGCAGTTCACGTTCCAGAACGTTGAGAAGATGCCCACGCCGCCCAAGAAGACGACTTTCACGCTGATTCCGCAGGGCGACTTGAAAGTTGCCAATCAAACCGGAGAAATCACGGAAGTCTCCGAAAATGGTATCCCCGGCAAGAGCGCGCAATCGTGGAATGCAGAAACCAACAAGTACACGTTCAGGGTCAACGAGTTCAAGCCAGGCGAACTTCCCAAGCCCGAGGAGTTCCAGTTCTACCCAGGCGTCGTCGTGGGCGGCAAGAGCATGAATCTCGAACTCGGGAAGCGTTTCGAAGTGAAAGCTCCCGGGAAAGTGTTCGACGAGAATCCTGAGGTGAAGAACCTCGTGGTGCTAGGCCAGAGCACGAAGAGCAAGGTTCTGCGCGTGCGCAACGTGTCGACAGTCCCATATGGCCCCGACTCGACGATGAAGCGCAGTTTTAAACTCGTCTTGCGTCACAGGGAAGTGACTCACAAGAACGGGCTGGGAGAGGACGTTGCCCCGGTGAAGGCCAAAGACGTCATGCTCAACTTCGCGACGCCCGTCGCCCGGGGAGGTTCGACCAAGCCCGTCACGATGGACACCGAAATCATCATCGATGTTCCGCGTCTCGAGCCGGGCGCGGATCTGGAGATTCCATTCACCGTCTTCCTGTCGGATCAGGTCGGAATGCCCGGAGCGCACTTCGGCATCGAGATGGAACTTTACGTTTCGCCCGACATCAATCAGCCTCCCACTAAACTTATCGACAAAAACATGCTGACATTCATGAGCTCTATGGACCCGAAAACCACATTCGACGCGCATATTCTGATATTCAATCGCGCCTTGTCGTGCAGTTTCCGGAACCACTCCAAGAAGCACAAGATGATCGACGAGCTCTGGATTCAAAAGGCCTACGACCCCAACAAGGTAAGCCCGCCGCCTGACCGTTGTGACACTGCGCCACGCCAAGTTCATGTTGGGGCCTCCACTGGAGGGCCACCATGAAGCTGCAACAAGTAAACCCGCAAACGTCCACAGAACTAGCGTGCCTTGC
>JBIKVI010000402.1:0-3386 GCA_044356935.1 Silvanigrellaceae bacterium
AGGCACATGAGGACGATCCACCCCTTGAAGGCCGCAAACGACGACTCCTGCTCGCCCGAGGCTGGCGAGAACAACGACGCCGCTTGGAAGCCCATGTTGACTCCCACCAGGTTCGACGAAACAGCGGCGGCTTGGAGGACTAGGCGCCCCGCGAATCCGGTGGCGAACCCGAAAAACACCTCACGCATCGTGGCTATTCCCAACGCGATGGCGTCCCATCGCATGCCATCGTCGAACTTGGCGTGGGCTCCGATGGCCGGCCACAGGAAGAACGTGAACGCAAGCGCCAGCACGATGCGCAGACGGGTCGGTACGGCGTTGTCGCCGAAGATGGGCAGGAAGAGGAAGACCGTGAGGACGCGCAAGAACGCCATGGCCGCCACGGGCCACACGCGCGGGTCGATCTGCACGAGGGTCTCGAGTGTTACCACGGGCGTGTCACCTGGATCGCGCGATCTCGGGGATGCGCTTGTAGATGTCCGAGGTGTAATGGGTGAGTCGCCTCAGCATCCACGGCGACACCAACACGAGCACCGCGATCATGGCGGCGATTTTCGGGAGGAATGAGAGCGTCGCCTCGTTGAGCTGGGTGGCGGCCTGGAAGACCGACACGATGAGGCCCACGGCCAACGCCGTTGCCAGGAGCGGGAGCGAGAGCTCGGCGGTGGCGTAAATGGCGCTCATGCCGAGGTCGATGACCTGTTGGTTGTTCACGACTTGAGTTCCCCTTTCAAGCGAAACTGCGCACGAGGCTGCCGGCCAGGAGATTCCAGCCGTCGACGAGCACGAAGAGGATGATTTTGAGCGGGAGGCTCACCACCGTGGGGGGGAGCATCATCATCCCCATGGCCATGAGTACCGAACTGACGATCATGTCGATGATGATGAAGGGCAAGTAAACAAGGAAACCTATCTGGAATGCCGCCTTGAGCTCGCCGATGACGAACGCCGGGATGAGCACGCGCATGGGCACATCGGTGACCGTTTTGGGCTGCGGCTCCTTGGAGAGCTGGAAGAACAGCGCCATGTCCTCTTTGCGGACCTGCGAGAGCATGAAGTCGCGCACGGGCGCGGTTCCCCTCTCAAAGGCCACTTCGGCCGCGATGGTTTTGTCCATGTAGGGCTTGAGCGCTTGGTCGTAGATGCGTGAAGTCGTTGGTGCCATGACGAAGTAGGTGAGAAAAAGAGAGAGTCCAATGAGCACTTGATTGGGCGGCATCGTGGGAGCGCCCAACGCCTGGCGCAGGAAGGAAAGCACGATCATGATCCGGGTGAAGGCGCTCATGAGCAGGAGGATGGCTGGCGCGAACGTAAGGATGGTCAGGATTCCCACAACGCGTAACGCAGGCACGAGGTCGTCGGGGCTCTCGCTATTTGCGATGTTGAGCGAAAAGAGGGGCGTCGATCCGCGCGCGGGCAGCGCTTCGAGTGGGTAGCCAGCGGGAGTTTCGCCGGCGACGCGCGCGTCGGACGCACCCGCGGGAAGGTCTGGTTTGGTGGGAGCGGGCTGCGCAAGCGCGGGTGATGTCGCCCACACGCCCAAAGCGCACGCGAGCGAGAGCATGAGGAGCAGTCGGGCGAGGAGAGTCCTCACGTTTCATCCTTCCGTTGGGCGGTGGTCAGGTCGTTCCCATGTTGCGACGAAACGAGGACGCACGGGTGGGGAAGAGGTGCCGAGCGCCAGCGCGATGCTGGGCGCGAAATGCCGCGAGGAAGGAAATCTCAGTCTCGCGCTCGTGCCCTTTCTATCATCTCGTGCTGGGTGAATGTCCGCGCTGTCAGCGCTAGACCTCCCAAAGCGAGGATCTTCTCAAGCGTGTCCATGGTCGGGTTCGCACGCCCCTGTTCGATGCGCTTAATGGACTCGCCTTGCTGCCGCTCGGTTATGCGAGCGGCTTCATCTCGCGGAGTTTTTCGCGGATAAGGTTCGTGACGCTCTCCATTTGAACTTCGTCGTCGGGAGCGTTGCGGCCCGTGGAGTCGTCGCCACGGCGCACCTCGCGGCGGCCCTCCTCGGCGAACGCGTTGGCGAGGTAACGCGGGAAGGACCCGGCCGCGTTGCCCGATGTGCTTCCGTTGCCCGCTGCCTTAGACTTGTTTCCCGAGGGAGGAGTGACTTTGGCTTCGGGGGCGGAAAGCTCGGCGCTTCGAGTTTCCTTTTGAGCGGCCTTGGCGCGCATGTTGCGAAGGGCCGAGAGGAGCATGTCGGACTTGGGCGCGCGCGAGGCGCCCCCGTCGCCAACCACGGGTTCGTCGCTAGCGAGTTCACGGCTTGATGCGGGGTTGGCGCCGTCTGCACGCGCGGCGGACGGGGACGACGAGGACGAAGTCGCCGCGGACTCGAGGGCGGCCGGGGGGGGCGCCGCGCGCGCAACGCGCGAAAGGCGAGAAGGGCTCTCACGCAAGCGCTCGGCCACCATGCCATTCCCGCGGACGTCGAAGTCGGCGGCCGACGCCCGTGCGTTTCCTTGTCCGAGGGCGTGGAGGAACGTGATCCCGTGCTCGGTGGACGAGATGGCGAACTCTTCGCCCTTGATGCGCACGAGTAGCACGGAACGCTTGGGAGCGATGGCGAGCGTTCCTACGATCTCCATGAGTTTTTCTTGCTTGGAGGGGAGGAATGTTCCCCGGCCCTTGAGACGCACGAGAGCCACGCCTCCCGCGCCCAAGAGGGCGAGGAGTCCGAAAACGAGTCCGGCGCTTTGCCAAGGATCGAACCCAGCGGTCTCGTTGAGCAGTGGGGTGGGAATGCCTGCAGTGGTCTCGGAACTGGGAGATCCACCCACGAGCGCACCCTCGGTTGCACTAGCGGCCGCGCCTGTTGCGGCGCTTTCCGCGGATGCGTTCGCGTCGATGTTGGCCGAGTCAGCGCTGTTGGACACAAGGCCGTTCGCGTCGGCGCCGCTCGGTGCGCCTTTGAGCGCGCCTGGTTTCGTCGCCTCGGAGTAGGCTGAATCCGATTTGGCCACATCGGCCACATCGGCTGCATCGGCGGCAGGGGATGCCCCCGGCGCCGCCAAGGCCGCAAAGGCTGGATTCGTGGACTGAGCTGTGTCGTTGGGGGAACTCAAACGCAATTCCGAGGGGTCGAGAGGCAGTGGCGCAACCGCGTCGAAGTCCGTGCCTTGTGCACCTGTCGCTCCAGCGGCGGCTCGCGCCGACTCCAAGGACGGCATGGCTATGGCAGGCGCGACGGGGGCAGTGGGCGCTTTGGGACCTGTCGCTTTTGGGCCGTTCACTTGCGCGAGGGCGACGCCAAAGTGCAGCGCTCCAACACTGAAGCACAGCCCCAAGCTCACGCTCAGCGCGGCGGTGCCCATCCCGCGCTCGTCAGAGCCCTTCGTCTCTAGTTTCGTTAGATTCATGGGCGTCATATGGCGTCCTTC
>JBIKVI010000403.1:0-3383 GCA_044356935.1 Silvanigrellaceae bacterium
CGCGTCGGCGAGCAGGCAGGGCGACCGCTGGCTCATCAACATGTACGGAGGGCTCGCTCGGCGCTCCGAGGTTACTCCAGACGGCTTCGCGCTCGTCGTGTGCCACGAGCTCGGCCACCACCTCGCGGGCTTTCCCTTCCGGGGTTCCTTTCTCGCGACGTGGGCGGCCAACGAAGGGCAGTCCGATTATTTCGCTACGCAGGCATGCGCGCGCAAGATGTGGAAGGCGGACATCGCCAAGAACGCCGAGTACCGTGAAAAGGTGGGCGGCTACGAGCGCGATAGGTGCGATGCCGCTTGGACGTCCGAGGCCGATCGCGACCTGTGTTACCGCGTTGCCAACGCCGGCCTCTCGTTGGGCAGCCTTCTCGCGGCTCTCAAGAAAGACGGAGAGCCCCGCTTCGAGACGCCCGATGAGAAAAAAGTCGCGAGCACGTTCCACGGCCACCCCGCCGCACAATGCCGTCTCGATACCTACCTCGCGGGCGCGGCCTGCCCCGTGGCCTTCCTCGACGACATTATTCCCGGTCGCGGCCAAGCGGGAGGACAGGGGTCGCGAGCGGCTGAGGAAACCGCCTATCGTTACTCCTGCTCGGGAGCGAGTGCGTTCGCGGTGGCGGCGCGGCCTTCGTGTTGGTTCGCGCCCAAGGCTTTCTGAAGGCCAGTCCGTTCTGCCTCAGAAACGGTAACTCGCCGCGAACCACGCCACGACGCCCGGGGTGCTTTGTCCCGTGATGAAGTGCGGGCCGTTGTGCACTAGCCGCTTGAACGCTGTGGCGGCATCGATGCGAAGGGCTTCGCGCTTGTAGAAGAGCCCGATGGACCACAGGTCGGAGTCGGGTGTCTCCACGAGGTTCGTGGTGTACTTCGGTTCGCCCACGGCGGCCTTGTTCTTCGTCGTGACGCGGCCCCAGAGCATGTAATTCACGCCGGCGAGCACGCCCACGGTTTCCGTGAGGAGCGCCTCCGCCCCGCCATTGAGCGCGGCGCCGTAGGCGCGACGCGTGGCGCGGGGGCCAGCGAAAGTCGGTGTCACTGTTTCGGTGCCAGCGCGCAGGGCGTCGGAAATAGCCGCGCTGCTGGAAGAGGATTCCGACTCGGCATTGCCCGGCGCGACGCCGGGAGCTCCGAGCGAGAAAGGTCCCTCGGACTGGAGATAGAAAACCCCACCGCCGGCGTTGAGCTGCGTGTCCTCGTTGAGCGCAATGATGGCGCCGCCCTGAACATCGAAGCCGATGTCCTTGGCCTTTTTGCTCTGCGATGTGCCTGCAGCGGATGTCTTAAGCTTGGGCGTAGCATACTCGAGGGAGCTCTTCAGGTATGGCTTCACGACCGTGGCCTGAGTCTCCACCCAGCGTCCCGATAATCGAGCCGAAAGGCCCCGCTCGTAAGTGTTCTCGGTCTTCTGGCCGCCTTGAGGCGAGTTGGACGACTCGAGTTTGCCGAGGAGGCCCAGCGACAGGCCTAGGTCGATGCGCCCCGTGGCGGCCGGCATGTGGTAGCCGAGGCCGAGGTCCACCTGCTCGGCATTGCGCTTGGTGGTTCCCGTCGTACTTGAGACCTCATTGGTATCGCCAGCAAGAGTCAGGCGCACGCCGAAACCCCTGTCCACGTCGAGGGGGCGACCATAAAACAGATCGATGGGTCGGCGCGCGGAAACCCCCACGGTGGAGGAGTACTTCCGTGAGAAACTGTAGCGTCCGAAGTGGGACGCCACGAAGTCGTTGTCGTTGGTG
The DNA here is from genome assembly GCA_044356935.1 of Silvanigrellaceae bacterium. Classification (GTDB taxonomy): domain Bacteria; phylum Bdellovibrionota_B; class Oligoflexia; order Silvanigrellales; family Silvanigrellaceae; genus JADCJN01. The sequence goes on from JBIKVI010000403.1 coordinate 1,737, forward strand.
GATCGCGTCGTGGCGCTGAAGTGGTTGAACACCGATTGATCGCGGCTGAACGCCGCGCCCACCGAACCCCAGGACGTTTGCGTCATGGCACCCACGTAGGCTTCGCGATCGGCCGCCGTGCCGAACTCCGCGATGGCCAGGGAATAACGGTTCACGAGGCTCGGATAGGTGAAGACCAGCGCCTCGTCGTCGATGCCCGCCGGTTGCGCGAGCGTCATGACGCGCACTTCGGAGGCGAGGGCAGAGGGCGTAGCGCAAAGGGCGATCAGAGCCAACAATGTCTTTGGCGCGCGTGCAGAGGACGTGAACGGCATGCGGAGGAACCTCTTCTTCAGGACGTCCAGGCCGGCGCGCTCTACCCGGATTGCGGGCTCCGTTCGCGCGCGTGGCGCATGGTCGTGTCGTTTACGATGTGTCATCATCGGCGGGCCATGATGGCATTATCGCCCCTTTGAGACAAGGAATTGCCATAAGCATGAAGGCCGTCGAGGTTACGGGATTGCGCAAGGTTTATCGCAAGCCGGAGGTGGTCGCCGTCGACGACGTCTCCTTCGCCGTGGAGCGGGGATCTTGCTTCGGACTCCTCGGTCCCAATGGGGCGGGCAAGTCGACGACGCTCGAAATCATCCAAGGAGTGCGCGCCCCAACAGCTGGTGAAGTGCGGGTTTTCGGTATGCGATTCGCCGATGCGCCGCGCGCCATCCGCTCTCGCATTGGCGGCATCCTTCAAGAGAACCATCTTTACGATCGCCTCACAGTGCGGGAGGCCTTCGAGCTGTTTGCCTCCCTCTACGAAAATCCGCTTCCAGTGGAGCGTGTCGAGGCCGACCTGGGCCTGCAAGGACTGGGTTCCCGACCATTGAAGAACCTCAGCGGCGGGCAACGCCAGCGCGTGTTTTTGGGAACGGCGCTCGTGGGCAATCCCGATCTCGTGTTCCTCGACGAACCCACAACGGGGCTCGATCCCGCCACAAGGCAAGACTTTTGGGGCATCATCGCGGGCCTCAAGAAGGAGGGCAAGAGCGTGGTACTTACGACTCACTACATGGAGGAAGCGGAAGTCCTCTGCGACGATCTCGTCATCGTCGACGAAGGTCGGGTCATTGAGCGCGGCACTCCCGATCAGATCATCGAGCGGGTCATGCGCGGACGCGAACTCCCGCCGCAACCGCGGCGTGCGACTCTCAACGATGTGTTCCTCACCCTCACCGGCCGCGCCCTGGAGGCAGTCAAGTGAAGAGTATCCGCCACACTGCCTTCGCGCAGTTTTTCCTGCTTGGCATGCGCGGCGTCCTGCGCGAGAAGTCGGTCCTCTTCTGGTCATTCCTGTTCCCGCTGGCCGTGACGGCCATCTTCCTCCAGGCCTTCTCTCCCTCGGGCAGGCCGGAGCCGCTCAGGCTAGGCGTCGCGGGGTTCGCCCCGGCTGAGATGCGTTGGATGGAGGCTTTCGATCGTGGCGAGGGCGTGGCCATCGTGCCCGTCGACGAACTGCTCTCGCGCGCTCCCGACTACGAAGAGATTCTCGCTCGAGGCGGCGGTCCCGACGATCTTCCCGCGGCGCTTCGTGAGACGTTTTTCGGCGCGCGCATCGACGGCCTCCTCACGCCCAAGGGTTTCTTCTCGCTCAAGCCACCCGACGCCGCGGCG
>JBIKVI010000404.1:0-3374 GCA_044356935.1 Silvanigrellaceae bacterium
GTGAAAACGGACGGTGAAGCGGACTCACATTGGTATTCAGAGGCGTTCGACACGTTCTGCCATGTCTCACCAACGCATGGCGACGCGTGGGGAAGGAGAAGCGGGTTTCTCACGAAGAGCGTCGTTATGAGATTGAGAGTGGGAGTGCCCCCTTGGTTATTCGTGCCTGCCACTAAGGCATCGCTCCGGGCCGACGCGACCAAGGTAGGATTGCCCGGGAAGGAGCCTACGCGCATGGTGTTGAACGCGTCGTTGAGTTGCGCGGCGCCCCCGCGGATGCGGCCCACGATGCCGCCCGAGTACCCGTGGTTGTATCCTCCACTCTCCCAGTTCGTGCCGTGCGCCATGCTGTACACGTATCCCCGCGACATCGTGCGCACGAGGTTACCACCCGACTGGTAACTTCCCACCACACCGCCCACGCGCGCTTGCGCGGCCACAAGGAACGCGTCGGAAGAGAAGTCCTCGAACACGCGCTGAGTTCCACTGCTTCCCCAGAGGTTCCCCACGACGCCTCCGCACCGGGCGCTCGCGCGCATTTCGCCCTCGAAGCGCAGTTTGCGCAAGTAGTATCCCAAGCCAGGCGCGGTTGAGTTCTCATACCCAATCACGCCGCCCGTGTTGCCGGAGCCAACGACGAGCCCACGGATGGAGACGTCGTCGACGTACGACTCGCTTCCTCCCACTTCGCCAGCGAATCCGCCGAAGGCTTGGCCAACCCATCCGCTGTCATTCGATGCAATGGTGTTAACGATTTCATGTCCAATTGCCCGGGTGTTCCCTCGCACCTTTCGGGCCCGCAGACCCTCGCCGAATCCGACGACGCCCCCAATCGCGGAAGCGAAGCTTCCCAGGGGGCGTTCGATGCGGCCCTGCGCGTAGATGTTCTCGAGGGAAAGTACCCGTCCAGGATTCCGAACGTTTCCCACGACGATCCCAGAACTCCCCTCAGCCACGAGATTGGCGGCTTCCACGTGGATGTTCTTGAGCAGAGCGTCACTCACGCGACCGAAGAGTCCGCTGTTGTCGGTAGCCGACGTGCGGCTCAGATTGCGAATGTGGAAACCGTCACCATCGAAGGTACCCGAGAACTCCCAACCGCCAGACGTCTGCCCGATCGGAGCCCAGTTTGGGTACGCCGAAAGCTCAATGTTGTTTCCTAGCCGGAATGCATTGCCGGTGGAAACGCAACGCGTAGCGCTCATCGCCCCGCACTTCTCGCTGCCACGGAGGTCCGCGAGCTGCGCCGCGGTGCAAATGACATGGGTCCCGTCGCCATCGCGCGGCGAGAAGGCGAGAGCGGGATCGGGCTGGGCGGCTTCGCAGAGGGGTTCGACATCCTTGTGGTAGGTGACGTTGGCAGGCTCCGAGGGTGCCCCTGTGGCTGCGACCGTTATCGCCACGTCGCCATTGGGGAAGTCAACAGGATCCGACAGATCGAGGATCCCTTCGAAGCGACCGGCCGTGCAATTCACCGAGGCGCTCTCGGACGCCGCTCCAACGGTGGCCGTTATCGTAACGTTGCTTGTGCCAGGGTCGCGGCAAAATCCGAACACGCGCGTGGTCGAGATGTCAGAAGATCCGATTTTTCGACCTGTGCGCACGGCGGGATGCAGGGCCACGCGCGCATGCTTACGCGCATCCCTAAGCACAGGAAAGCCAAGGGAAGGGCTCGCACGCCAGGCTCCCGTGGCCGAGAAGTCCCACGTGCTCACGGGTGCGGCCGTGGCCTCGAAGTGGCGATCGTGAAGAGTAAACCGGCAGCTGGTGTCTGTTACGCCGATGAGATTCTCGTCGGCTCCTACGCAGGTGGAGTCCTTGGAATGGAGCTTCTGGTTGAGCGCTTCGTTGCTTCCAGTAAGTTGCGTGCCGCGGTCGGTGGCCTGCCCTACGAGGAGACCAACGGCCGTTTGAGAATTCCCATTGAAGCTCCCGTTGTGCCGCGTCGAAGTGGGCCCGAGGAGCAGAGAGCCTGTTAGGCGCGCCGCAGCGCCATCGAGCTTGCCCACGAGGCCACCGAGCACGAGGTCGTCGTCATGATGCCCCACCACGAGGGCGTTGTTCATGCAATGGACCACCTGGCCCGCAACGAGCCCCGCGATTCCGCCGATGTGGGCCGCGGCGCGCTCCTCGAGCACCCCAACCAAAGGAACAGGCGTGCGCACGAGGCCTCGCGACACGAGGCAATCGGAAACGACCGCCCCCGCCTCTACGGTGCCCGCGATGCCTCCGACGAGCGAGAAGCCGGTGACTTCACCGCTCACTTCCACGCGCTCCACCCGCGCGGTGCCGCCCACGCGCGCGGCCACGGCCCCCACGCCGTCGGCGCCAACGATTTGCACATCCTTGAGTTCAAGGGCGCGCACGCGGGCGTTGCCGCCGAGCGCGCGGAAAAGGCCCACGGCGTTCTCGCTAGAGCGCGCGATGGCGAGATTCCGGAGGGCGTAGCCGTTACCGTTGAAGGTTCCGGTAAACGGAGCGGCTTCCGAAAAGAGGGGTTCGAACCCGGGTTGCGAAGCGAGGGCGTCGTTCCACGTCGATTTCAGATCGATGTCGTTCCACAACACGAAATGTCCAGCAGGGAGCCACTTCATGGCGGAGAGTTGCGCAGCCGTGCATATTTTGTGGGGTGATGATTCGCTGCCATCCCCCGCGCCGCCCGTGGCGCAAAAGGGCGGAGGAGCGATCTCGATAGTGAGCGTCGACGCCACGGCTTGAGTCAATCCTCCCGCGGTGACGCGGTACGAGAGGGTCGCTGTTCCTAACCACCCCGCAGGAGGCGTGTACTGCGCTTCGCACACGCCCGCGGTGCACACAAAGCCTGCTCCATCCAGGGCACCGTGCGAAATCGAGTCGACGCTGACGGACGTCGCTTCATCGCCTTCCTCGTCGAGGTAACCGAGGCCCGCTCCCAGGCGCACAACGAGCGGAGTGACTTGGTCGACGACCACCCCCACCATGAGTCCTGTTCCCGTGGGGGCATCGTCTACGGGCGTCACCGTGATGTCGAACGGACTTGAGAGCAATGCCGCACGTGCGCGATCTCCGCTGCCCGTCGTGACGCGGAAATCGAAGCCGCCGGCTCCATGAAAGTTGGCGGCGGGCGTGAACGTCGAAGAGCACACGCCCGCCGTGCACGCGAAAGGCGCGACGACTCCACCCGTGGCGTTCGTCACCTCAACGGAGGTGGCGAGGTCGCCGTCGTCCTCGTCGAGATAAGCGGCAAGCGCGCCAGGCGAGAGCACCAACGACAAGGGGGTGTCTTCTGCTGTGGTGTCGGCGAGGTCGAAATTAACAGGCGAGTCATTGGGGGCAGCGACGGCCGTCGGTGAAGCCGTCGGTGAAGCCGTCGGTGAAGCCGTCGGTGAAGCCGT
>JBIKVI010000122.1:0-12009 GCA_044356935.1 Silvanigrellaceae bacterium
TCGGTACGCGTATTGGGCCGCCCATTGCCAGCGGTACCAAAGAGCGTTCGGCTTGGCGATGCCGAGCAGATCCTGCACGTCGCTTCCAAGCGTGAATCGGTGCGCTCCCTTCTCGTGGAGCTTTGAGTTGCCGCCCAGAGACAAACGCATGGGATACACCGGCGGGGTATCGCCCTTGAGCGTCATGAGGGCGGGAGCGCCCCCCACGTCGCGCACGACCAAATTCACGCGCGTGTCCTTGGTGACCATGACGCCCGCGCCCATATCCGCCGGAAGGTAGAGTCCCGTCCCGTAGGAGGCGAACTCCTCGGCTCCGCCCTCGCCGCCAGCACTCGTGCCTGCGAAGTCACCCACAGCCGAAACGTCGGCGTCGGCCTCGGCGTACGCGCGCAATCCGGGGCGAACGTTCATGCCCAATTCCCATCTCTTTCCCAAGACGAATCCATAGCCCAGTCCCAGGCCTGCATAGGCATCCGCTGTGGCTGCCACGGCCGGCCACGAAGGCACGTCGGCGCCCCCGTCGACAAAAGCGCTGGCATAAGGCGCCAACGTGAAGCCGCCCGAGCGTAGAGAGAAGGCCGAGATGTTCGTCCCGGCTGTCAACTTGCGTCCGAAAAGGGCGCGCACACCGTCGAGGAGATCGACGGTACCCGCCGCGCCTGTGGAATCGCCGCCCGAAGATTGAAGGGAACGAGCGTCCTTCACGGTTTTTTGGAGATCCCGCGACCACATGGCGTGCGCGTGTCCGAGCTGCAGCTCGAACTTCGCCTTGCGCTTTTGAGGGAGCGACGGGTCGGAAAAGAACTGATCCATGAGTTCTTCGGACATGTGTCCCGTGCCGCCAAGCGCGTTGATCTGCGTGGAACTCCATTGGTTCTCGGTCGAGAACGATCGGACATCGCGAGCCTCCGCCAACGCGCGCATGGGCACGAACATGGCGACGGAGGCGCTTGAAGCGAGCGCTAGAGCCCCTCCTAAACGGAGGCACAAGGCCAGAGAGGAGGGAACGCGGACAGGCGAACCGGGGCGGCGGCGTTTCATCTCGATGGTTCCTCGTCTCCGGGCGCGTGCACGTGAGGGCCGTACCTCGCTCGGGTACGAAGGAAAGCCTTCTCGCAGAGTCTAGCAAAGCGCGCTCGGGCTCCCCCTCACGCTTCGCGGCAAAATCCGCACGTGGGGTCAAAGCGAAGACACCCCTCGCCCCTCACGCCGATGGCATGATCGCTCCACAAGTTTACGTTGCGAGGATCCCTCCATGGCAGAACCCCGTCAGAAGCCCGTCCAGCGCGCCCGTGCGGGCTCGGCCCCTGCCCCGTCTAAATCCGCCTGGGTTTTCGCCTGTGTTTGCGCATGGGCCTCATTCTCCCAAGCCTGCGTGGTGCCGGCATCGGGCGGGGCCTCGAGCACGGCCAATCGGCGCGGACTCTTCGGCCTCTCGGACGCATCCAGTCCGCGTCCGAAAGCAGCCGATGATTTCGATTCCGACCCGGTGTTCGCGCCGTTGCCATCGGCTTCTTCGCGCATGGGTGGGCTTTCGGGCCGCCCCGGGCGCACGCCCTCCTCTCCCACTGGCACGAACGGCAACCCCGACTCGTCGTTCCGCTCTTTTGCCGGCGCGGGCGCGCTCGCATTCAATGACGCCGACATGGGAGGGAGGGGTGGGGCGGGACGCACGCGCTCCCCACTCGCGCGCGGTGCCGAGCTCGTGAACGTCGAAGGAAATACCTGGCGCACCACGGCTCCCGCCACCCGGGTTTTCTCGCTGGCCGGTCGGGCCCTGTCGCAGACCTACGTCCTGTCGCGTGTCGACAGGCGCAACCTCACGCTCCAGACAGACTGGGACAAGTTCTTCATCGACGGCCGCCTGTTCCGCAACCGCCTCGTTGTCACGGTTTTCCCCGTGGGTCCGCGCCAAACCGAGGTCGTCATTCGCAACGCGCTCGAGTACCAGGGTGCCGTCGCGGGACGCGACACCGAGGCTTCCGAGGGCGCGTGGCTCCCCTCGCCCGACATCACCGATGAAGTTGAGCGCTTCGTGGACGCCGTGAATATCCAAATGCGCAACGCAGCGGTCCCTCGGCGCGCGCGCTGAAGCTCACGGGTTAAGGCGAGCGCACCCTTACCCTTGCACATGCTGTGCACCGTTCCCGCGTCACACGCGCCCCGCCTGCGGCAGAGGTTGCCGCGGCCCTCCCCCACAGAACACCGATCCCCTCCTCGACCGGAGGTGGAATGTGTCTGGCATCAAGCTCCTCATCGTAATCAAGGCCCTGTGCTGGATCGCACTCGGAGTCGCCACGGCGGCGTGGTCCTCGCAAGCGCGCGCCCAGGGCCGCTTCCTCGACGTGTCGCTCTCAGGTTCCTACCAAAAGTCCATCGCCGAGGACCGCGACTCCTATCGACGATCATGGGGACTCGATCTCGGTTTGCCGCTTACGAGTTTCTTTGGAATTCGGTTTGGACACACGTTCATTGAGGACGTGGTCGTCTTCAACGAAAAGTATCGCGAGTCGGCCTTGGACAAGGGATTCGAGCTCCCCGCCGGGCGCCTCAAGGCTCAATCGCGCGTGTTCGACTACAGCGTCAACGGCGATCTGGGTTTCAACCTCGGGGCGGTGCGTCCGTCCCTGTTCGGCGGAGCTCTCCGACGAAAGATTTGCCGGGAGGATTACTACGAGGATCATGGCTGCGAACAGGTGGACCTCACCTGGAACGCCGGCGCCGCCTTGCAGGTCTACATCACCATGACGATGCGCCTGAAGGCCAGCTACCGCCTCTCTCCATCCATTGCGAAGAATCGGGAACGCAAGGCCTACGACGAGCTCACCAGCGTCGGCATCGAGTGGAGCCTTTAGCCATGACGACAGCCCTCCCCAGTGATGCGCTCCTCCTGGTGGTGGCCTGCCTGCTCGTGGTGGGCAGCGCATCGGCATTCCTCATCGCGCGCGGAAGGCAGAAGGCGCGGCTTCTCGCCATGCGACGCGGTGGGTTCCCGGCGGGACGCGGAGGTCCGGGCGTAGGCGCAAACCCATCGAACGGTTCAGCACAGAACGACGGCGGAAAGGGCACCGTGCGCTCCACCGACCTCGTTCGCCTCAAGAGGGAGGACGAGGCTAAACGGGTGCGCGCGCTAGCCCTCATCGATCAGGGCGACGTTCGCGGGGGCGCTCGATTGCTCGAGGCCATCGGCATGCAACGTAACGCCATCTCCGCCCTCGAGCAGGCGGGCATGATCGACGAGGCGTGCGCCGTGCTCGTGCGCATGAACCACCCCAATCGCGCGGGTGTAGTTTACCAGCGCAATGGACGGCACGTGAAGGCGGCCGAGCAGTTCCTCACCGCGAACATGCCCGAGGATGCCGCTAGATGTTACCTTGATGCTGGCCGGGAGGATCCTGGCAACTATCGACGGGCCGCGGACATCTTCGAGGGCTTGGGCAAGCACGCCGATGCCCTCGAAGCATACGCGCGCGGCGGGATGACCGAAGGGTACGTCCAATTCTGCCTCAAGCACGACCTCTTCGACGCGCTCAGGGACAACATGCGAGACGCTGCGAGCACTCGCTCGGCGTTCGCCATCCTCGATGTCTACTCCACCAAAAAACTCGTCCGTTCCATAGCCCTTGACACGCGGACGGCAGAGGGGCTCGCCTTGTGGTGCCGCTCCGTCAAGCGCCTAGAGCTCATCGAGATGTCGCTGCGCAAGCTCGAGCAGAACAAGAACCTTCTGGCTCTTTACTGGAGTCTGCTGCCCGATGATCTCGCTGCGAAAATCGTGACGAGCCTGCTGCAGACGCCCCAGTTCAAGTCGGTCCAGGACCGCCCGTTCCTCATCCACAACGCCCGCGCCCTTTACGACTCGAGGCGCCACGAACTCGCGGCCCTTCTCTACGAGGAGACTGGCAGGGTCCTGATGGCCGCCAAATGCCAGTCCCTCGCGGGCGACCTCGGCTACGCGCTCGACCTTCTCTGCCGCCCCGAGCATGGCGACCCCGTGCTCGCGCGCGAGCTCGAAGAACTCCTCTCCCGTCACACACCGACTCCGCACGCACGGCACGCTCATCACGAACCGGACGTCGTGGCGGAGGCCATACGTCTGCTGGGTCAGGTCGATGCCGATTCCGACGAGCTCCACAACGCCAGCCCCTTCTCGCTCATCGCGTAAAGGGTAAGCAGCGAGTGGCAGACCGGCAGACCGGCAGACCACTATGGCATCTTCTCCAGCTCAGCCTCGATGCTTTTGGCGATGGGGAGGCTCTCGACCGCCAAGCGCCATGCACCTTTGCCCCCCATGTGGCGTTCGGCTTCCTCGAGGGGGACGAGTCCAGCCGCCCGCGCGGCGGCCCCGCGCCCATCCCGCAAAGCCGCCAAAAGCTGGAGAGCCTCTTTCTCATGGAAACTGTCGGTGACCAACGCGGCCCCATGCCGCTCCACGAAAGTTCCCTTGTTTGGGACGACGAACTCCAGACCAGGCACGAGGCGGCGAGCACGCTGGTACTCCGACTGCCAAATCACTGCGGCTGCGGCTCGACCCGAGAGCAGCTCCATCTCAAAACGGCGGCCGTCTGGCCGCGCTTGGTGGCGAACCGCTTCGAGCCACTCGAGGGCGGGCCTCGCGACCAAGGCGTCGGTAAACGGCTCGACGAGGCCGACATGCACGGCTGCGATGAGGAACTGCAATCGTTTGTCCACGGGCAGTGCCACGCGCGAACGCCAGAGCGGATTGGCTTGGGGATTGGCGAGCCAGTCCCACGACGGTTCGGTTTTCGCTCCGCGGGTGTCGCTTAGCCAAGCGATGCCTAGGGGATCAACCATAAGGGGCAAAAAGGTTTGCTCTCCTTGGGCATACTCCCCCGGGCGACTCGCGCTTGGAAGCGCGTCCTTGGACGCGAGGGAGGGTGGGAGGCTCTTGACAAGCTTGGCGTACGCAAGGCCCGCGAGCCTTTGCTCGTCGGCCAAAACCACGTCCCACGCGTGGGGACTCGAGCGGAGGCGATTCTCGAACTCGACCCCGCTCACGACGAAGTCGACGCGCACGTTAACCCCCTCGCTCGCCTCAAATGACCTTACGGTCGCGGTATCGAGTCGCCCGAGCGGCGCGAGGAGTCCGATTGTGGTCCGGACGGGAGTCAGACTCACGGACTGAGCAGGCTTGGCGGACCCAGCAGGCTCGGCGGACCCAGCAGGCTCGGCGGACCGAGCAGGCTGGGAAGGCTCGGCTGATTGAGCAGACTGGGCGATGCCAGACGTGGATCGAGCCCCCAGGAGACCCATGAAAAGAGCGGCGGAGAGGACCAACGCGCTCAACAGGATGGTCATAACGCGGGACGCCCCATGGTCGGGCTGAGGCTTCAGTGCGTTCAAAACCTTCGACTCCTCGGGCGATGGCCACTCGTCGGTGCGAAGCGACCAAATTGAATTCGGACAGACGTTGTGGCACACCGGGAGAACGCATTCCGGGGCGCTCGTGCCTCGTTCCCGTCTTCAACAAGGATAGCCCCGCCATGGCAAAATTCCACTACGTCGACAAAGAAGACTTCTCGCGCGACCCGTTCGCCGCCGAAGAAGGCAACGACAGCGAGTTCGAGGCTCTTCTCGGCGCGGAAACCGTGACCGTGCAAACGCGTCGCTACCGTCAGGGAGAGCAGGTGAGCGGCCGGGTCATGTCCGTGGGCGAGGAGTTCCTCTTCATCGAACTCGGCGGCAAGAACGCCGGGGCCCTCGCCATCGAGGAGTACAAAGGCGGCGATGCCCTCATGCCCAAGCTTGGCGACGAGGTCACTGTTTACGTGCGCGAGGACAACGGCTCGGAGGTCATCCTCACCCGGCAACTGCGTCGCGGTGAAACCGACGATGCGGCCCTGCGCGGCGCCTATGAAAACAAGACACCCGTGGAAGCCAAGGTCGAAAAAGTGGTCAAGGGCGGCTTCGAAGCGAGCCTTTCTGGGAAACGCGCCTTCATCCCGCAGAGCCAAATGGACACCGCGACGGTGGAGAATACCGAGTCCTACGTGGGTCAGGTCTTCAAGTTCCATATCACTGAGTTTAAGGGCGGCAAGAACATCGTCCTCTCGCGCAAGTCCATCCTCCGCGAGGAGCAGCAGGAAAGCGTGCAGGCGCTCCTGCGCACCTTGGCTCCCGGCCAAGTCACACGGGTTACGGTCACGCGCTTGGCGGACTTCGGCGCCTTCGCCGACCTCGGCGGGGTCGAAGGCCTCATTCCCCTTTCCGAACTCTCGTGGAAGCGCGTCAAGAGCGCCGGCGACGTGGTGAAACCCGGCGACGTGCTTACGGTTAAAATCCTGCGCATTGAGCACTCGCCGCGTCTTCGCATCGGGCTGTCGCTCAAAGACGCGGGCGAGGACCCTTGGATGTCCCATGCCACCCAAATGGCTCCGGGCACAGTGTTGGAAGGTACCGTGGCCCGCCTCGCGGACTTCGGCGCATTTGTGAGTGTTTTCGAGGGTATCGAAGGCCTCGCGCACGTCAGTCAGCTTTCGTGGGAGCGACGCATTGGCCATCCACGTGAAGTCCTCAAGGAGGGGCAGGCCCTCAAGGTTCATGTCCTCGCGCTCGATCTCGAAGGCCGAAAGCTCTCCTTGTCGGTGAAGGGCCCCATGCCCGAAGAGATGGCGCAGAAGCTTGCTTCCCGGAAAGCAGGTGGGGGCCGCGAGGCACTCTCTTCCGAAGAGCGAGAACAGATGGCGGAATGGGAGAGTTTTCAGAAGGTTCGCCAGTCAAATCCAACTGCCTCCCAGGGAGCAGGACTCCTGGCGGATGCTTTCGCTCGTGCGAATCAAAAGAAGAAGTGAACCCTATACTTACCCTACCTTTTGTGGTACGGGCTCAGTCTTCGTGAGGTGAGCACCTCACACCCTCTTTCGCCTGCGATCTGATTCTCGCACCCCACGGTGGGGTAGCCGGGCGCGGCCCCTTCGGGCGGTCGCGCCCGGTATGCGTTGCAGTCAGCCACGGCGATGAGGAACCTCGAAAGGAACCCCTAGACAATGTCGACCGTACACTCCGAATCTTCGAAGAAAAAAGCGAACTACCAGAGCCTCGAATGGCTCGACGAGGATGTCGACTTCCTCGACTCCGGCAAAGACGAAAACGGCTTCGAGGCGCTCTTCCAGGCCCAAGACGACGGCGTCGGCACGGGCATCAAGGAAGGGCAGGTGGTCAAGGGTCGCGTGGTTGAACTGCGCGACGAGACCGTCGTCATCGATATCGGCCACAAGTCGGCCGGTTCGGTACCCAAAGCCGAGTTTGAAGCCAGCGGCGAGTACGACCTGAAGGTCGGCGACATCGTAGATGTGTTCGTTGACGTGTTCGAAGACGACGAGGGCGAACTGGTCCTGTCCAAGGACAAGGCCGACATGCTCAAGGCATGGGACCGCATTTCGGTGGCCTACGAGAGCAACGAGCTTGTCGAAGGCAAGATCGTGGGCCGCGTGAAGGGTGGTCTCTCTGTCGACATCGGAGTCAAGGCGTTCCTCCCGGGCTCGCAGGTCGACCTGCGTCCTGTGCGTAACCTCGAGAAGCTCTTGGGGCAAACGCTCCAGTTCAAGATCATCAAGTTCAACAAGAAGCGCGGAAACATCGTGTTGTCGCGTCGCGTGCTCCTCGAGCAGGATCGCGAACGCCTCCGCAGCGAGACGCTCAAGAACCTGGAAGTGGGCGCCTCCATGAACGGCGTTGTGAAGAACATCACCGACTACGGCGCGTTCATCGACCTGGGCGGCATCGATGGCCTCCTCCACATCACCGACATGAGCTGGGGCCGTCTCAACAGCCCAAGCGAAGTGCTCACCGTGGGCGACGAAATCCAAGTGAAGGTCCTGAGCTTCGACGCCAACACGCAGCGCGTCTCGCTCGGCCTCAAGCAACTGCAGCCTGACCCATGGGTTTCCGTGGCCGAGAAGTACACTCCCAACCAGCGCTTGCGCGGTAAGGTCGTGTCGCTCACCGACTACGGCGCGTTCGTTGAACTCGAGCCAGGGGTCGAAGGCCTCATCCACGTCACCGAAATGACCTGGAACCGCCGCGTCAAGCATCCAAGCAAGGTCGTCTCCATCGGCGACGAAGTGGAAGTTGTGGTCCTTTCGGTGGACCTCGACAACCACCGCATTTCGCTTGGCATGAAGCAGACCGAACCCAACCCATGGGAACTCGTCACCCAGAAGTACCAAGTCGGCGACGTTATCCGCGGCAAGATCCGCAACATCACCGATTTCGGAATCTTCGTGGGCATCGAGGAAGGCGTCGACGGACTCATCCACGTGTCCGACATCTCGTGGACCGAGCGTATTAAGCATCCCCAGGATCTCTACAAGAAGGGCGACGAAGTGGAGGCCAAGGTGCTCCAAATCGACGTCGAGAACATGCGGTTCTCGCTGGGCATCAAGCAACTCGCCGACGACCCCTACGAGAACGCGGCTCAGACGTTCGTTCCCGGAACCCGCGCTCGCGGCAAAGTCACGCGCACGGCCGAATTCGGTGCCTTCATTGAGCTCTCCCCGGGCGTCGAAGGACTCGTGCACGTGAGCGAACTCGACCCCGAAGGCGTGCTCCCTGAAGCCGATGCCGAAATCGAATTCGTGGTTCTGCGTGTTGACCTCAATGAGCGTCGCTTCGAGCTGTCGCAAAAGGCCGCAACGAAGGGCCTCGACGAAGGTCATCAGCGTGCCATTACTCAGGCCCAACATGCGGGCCAGGCGTCCTCCGCCACCGGGCTGGCGGAAGCCTTTGCACGCGCACAGCGCAAAAAGGAAGACTGAGGTCTCTTCTCGGAAAGCCTACGAGGGCGAGGCGGGCTGATGGCCTCCTCGCCCTTTTTCGTGCCGGTTTCCTTTCCCCTGACCGTCAACCTTCGGAGTCCAAAGCATGACTGAAACGCCCCGTCGATCGCACCCTTTCCTCGTGGCGCTCGCCTTGGTGGGGGCCCTTACGCTCCTCCTCGTGGGGTCGTTCCTCGCTTTAGTGGGTTTCGCCCTTTCCAAAGCACCAAGCTTGCTGTCTGGCAGTGTGGCAGGCATGGGAGCGGCGAGCGACAAGCCCAACTATTTACGCAGTCTCCCTCCGGGCGAAAGCGTGTTCGCAGGTATTAAGCTCGAGGGCGAAATAGGCTCCGGCCTCGCGAATGTCGTGCTTGAGAAGCTCGATCAGGCTTCCAAGGACGATCGCATCAAGGGCGTCCTGCTCGACGTCGACTCCCCTGGTGGGGCCGTGGTGCCTAGCCAGGAGATGTACGACGCTATCTTGAGCGTGAAGGGGAAAAAGCCCGTGGTCGCTTACGTGCGGGACGTCGCTGCCAGCGGCGCCTATTATAGCATCGCTCCTGCGACTGCTATCGTGGCGAATCGCGGTTCCATGGTCGGCTCCATAGGCGTCATACTCGCCGCGCCCCAAATCAGTGAACTCCTCGGTTGGGCAAAAGTGAGAACGGAGACACTCAAAACCGGAAAACTCAAGGATGCTGGAAGCCCCGTGCGCCCCTGGACCGACGATGACAAGGCGTATCTCCAGAACCTGATCGACAAGACCCGCGATCAGTTCGTGGCCGACGTCAAGGCGGTCAGGGCTCTCGGCGACGTGGCCCTCGAAAGAATGTCAGACGGACGCGTGGTGCTCGGGCCCGAAGCCCTAGAGCTGCGTCTTGTCGACAAACTCGGCTCCAAGGACGTCGCCATCGCCACGCTGAGCGAACTCGCCAAAATCCCCACCGATCAAAAACGCCCCCTGGTTCGTTACCTCGAAGACAAGCCCGAGGGCGTACCCTTCTTCGTGCGTTACCTTTTCGATGAGGGGGCGCGTTCCTTCGGGTCTTCTGTAGCCGAGGGATTACGGAGCGGCTTGTCGGAAGCAACCACGGGCACGCCCCAGAGACGTTGATCCCAACGCGGCGGCGCAGCGTCAAAGCCCTCCGGAGTCTCGCTGGTACCGCACCCTGTGTTTCGCCCTCCGTTCCGTTATGCTGGTGGGGAACACATGGGCAACACCACCTTGCCGCCATCCCGGGCGCCGACGTGGGCCTTGCCTCACGCCGAAGGGCCCTTCCATGCCCCTGTTGAGGTACGCGGCCAAGCGCGGCCTAAGCATAGGCGCCCTCGCCAACGCCGGCGGCGGAGCGTTCGCCGCCATGTTCGTCTGCATCGCCTCGCTCGCCATCACGGGAGCGGCGTACTGGGTCCTGGAGACACAAATAACCGTGGCGGAAAGAAGCGCCTTCACGGAGGTCGCCAAGCGTTTCCGGCGCAAACTCTCCTATCAAATGAAGATGGTCGACGAGACACTCCGATCCTCGCAGGCGCACTTCCAAGCCACACAGGGCAACGTCGCAGATGCTGACTTCCGCACCTACATCGACAAGCTCGGGCTCTCCACACGGCAGTTACCTTTCGCGTTCGCAGGTGTGTTCAACCTGCCCGCCACCGATTCGCCTGCCTCGGAACCCTTGTTCCGAATCATCCATCCACGCTCACCCGACTCCGACGGAATCGCCCGACTTTCCTCCTCGTCCTCCACGGGAAGGGCCCTGAGAGAAGCCGCACGCGCCTTGCAAGCGAGCGCCAGGGATCCTGATGCGACATCCACCCAACTGGTGGGTCCCCTGTCACTGCAGGGATCCTTGCCCGACCCCCAATTGGAGCGCAGTCGCGACCTCCTCTTTTTCGTCGCACCGATCCTAGACCGCGACGAACCCGGCGAATCCGGCGAACCCGGCAAACAAGGTGTCGACTACCTCGCCATAGCCATCCCCCTGTCAGCGGTTGCGCGCGGCGCCATGTCCGAGGGGACGGAGTTCATCGGTTTCCAGATCGCAGATGCCCAGTCCAAGGAGACGCCCTTTCTTGCTTACGGCGAAGACGACGCGACCCGGACCTCGAACCCGTTCGAGGAGGAAGTCGCTATCCACCAGCGGCGCTGGAGCGTGAAGTCGTGGCCTCTGCGCTCGTTCGTAGGCAACGAGTGGAGTGCATCCCGCATGATCCTGGTGGGATTGGGGCTGGTGACGTCGTTGGTCATCACCGCATTCGTGGCCGTCCTGGGCATGGCACGCCAGAGGTCGGAACTCGCCAGACTCGCGGTGGCGCGCGAACTGGTGCGCCACAATGCCCAACTCCAAGAGGCTCGTGCGCGCGCCGAGGAGAGCGATCGCGCGAAATCGTTGTTCTTGGCCACCATGAGCCACGAGATCCGCACCCCCCTGAACGGTATCCTCGGAATGACCGATCTCCTTTCGGACACGAGGCTCGACGAGGCGCAGCGTCGCTACGTTCGCCTCGCGCGACAGTCCGCGCGCGATCTCCTCTCGGTCGTCGGCGACGTTCTCGACTTCTCCAAAATCGAGGCGGGACGCTTCGATCTCATGACCTCACCTTTCGACATCCGGAATCTGCTCTTGGAGAGCGCTGCCTCCTTCGAGATCCCTGCGCGGCGCAAGGGCCTCGAGCTCATCGTGGAGGTTGCCCCGGAAGTACCCGAAACGGTCCAAGGCGATCCTGACCGCCTGCGCCAAGTGCTCACCAATCTCCTGGGCAACGCGGTGAAGTTTACCTCCTGTGGTTCGGTGATCTTGCGCGTATCGGGGAACGCGAGTCAGAACGCCGACTGCCTTGCGTGCACGGGGTGCGAGGGGTGCGCGACCCTCCGATTCGAAGTCGTGGACTCCGGACCTGGCATTGCGCTCGAAGCGCAGGAGCGCCTCTTCCAGCCTTTCGTCCAAGTCGAAGGCACCCCGTCGCGACGCCTTGGGGGAACTGGACTCGGACTGGCCATAAGTAAACGACTGGTGGAACTCATGAACGGACAGATGGGCTGCGTAAGCGCCCCTGGCGCCGGCTCAACATTCTGGTTCGAACTGACTCTCGCACGCGTCGCTCAGACGGTGACGCTCAAGCCTGCCGACGATTCGCCGGTGTCCATGCTGATGCGCGAACCGAGGCCCTGGGCGCCTGGCGTGAGGGTGCTCGTCGCCGAGGACAACGAGATCAACGCGTTCCTTATTCG
>JBIKVI010000405.1:0-3354 GCA_044356935.1 Silvanigrellaceae bacterium
AAGACGAACCCATTGCTCTCGACGCATGGCGAACGGTCCGCGCCATGTACACCCCGAGCAAGATGTGTCCCGAACAGCTTTCCGTCCAAAACGAAACGCTCACAGCCATGCCTTTCGCGGCGTCTCCCCTCGTCTGGTGCCATGCCGCCATGGTTGAACTCGCCTACCGTGCGGCATCGCGTTGACAAACGGGTGTCGCACGTTTAACGCACCCAACATGATTGAGTCCGGAGGAACAATTCCATGCGTATGATTCTGTCCAGCGCTGCTTTCGCAGCGGTCCTCGTCTCGGGCGCCGCCCAGGCCCAAAGCGTGAAAATCGGCTTCGTGCTCTCCACCATGCAGGAAGAGCGTTACCAAAAAGACAAAAAGTACTTCGAAGATGCCGCCAAGAAGCTCGGCGCCGAAGTCGTTTTCGCGTCCGCCGACAACAGCGAGCGCACCCAGGCACAGAAGGTCGAAAACGTGCTCTCCAAGGGAGTCAAGGCCCTCGTCATCCAGCCCGTGAACTCCGACGCTGCCGGCGCTCTTGTGAAGGCCGCCAAAGATGCCAAAGTGCCGGTCATCGCCTACGATCGCATCATCAAGAACGGCGACCTCGACTATTACGTCACCCAAGACAGCTGCGAAGTGGGCCGACTCCAGGCCGATGCGGCCGTCAAGGCGCTGGGCGGCAAGGGCAACGTTTTGATTCTCTCGGGTCAAGACGGCCACTCCGTCGCCCAGGAAATCACCCGCTGCAATCTTGAGGCGCTCAAGAAGCATCCCGGCATGAAGGTCGTCCTTCAGAAGACCCATGCAAATTGGAGCGGTTCGCTCGCCCAGGCCACGGTCGAGAACGCGCTTTCCAAGAACAAAAACGACATCCAGGCGATTCTCGCCAACAACTCAGGCATGGCCAACGGAGCTGTGCAGGCTGTGGAAGGTCAAAAGCTGACCGGTAAGGTGTTCATCGCCGGCGCCGACGCAGACCTCACCTCCATCCGCAATATCATTGCTGGCAAGCAGTCGTTCGAAGTCTTCAAGGCCATCCAGCCACTCGCCGAAAAGGCCGCCGAAGTCGCGGTGAAGGCCGCTAAGGGCGAAACGGTCACTTCGGAGTACAAGGTGAACAACGGTACCAAGGACGTCACCTCGTTCAACACGGCCGTGTTCGCAGTCGATAAGTCGAACTTCGAGGACGTCGTCGTCAAGACGGGCTTCCACACCAAGGAATCCGTTTACGGCGGCGCAACCAAGCGTTAATCGCGCGAGGTGCGCGCGGGTCCCGCGGGCCGCGCCCCCGTCTCCCCACGCCGCCCTTCGTAGGCGGCGTTTCCGTCGTACGTCGCAACTCGGAGACACACAGAATGTCCAAAGCAGGGGCCCCTCTTCTCGAGGCCCGCGGCATCGTAAAGACTTTCGGCGGCGTGCGCGCGCTCGGGGGCGTGAGCTTCCGAGTGGATGCCGGCGAGGTCCTCGCGTTATGCGGGGAAAACGGAGCGGGCAAGTCGACACTCATGAAGGTCCTCTCGGGCGTCTACCCGCAGGGTGACTTCGAGGGCGAAATCCTCTGGAAGGGTTCGCCGGTGGCGTTTGCGGGTACCCGCGACGCCGAAGCCACGGGAATCGCAATCATCCACCAAGAGCTGAATCTTTTCCGCGAGCTCACCGTGGCGGAGAACCTTTTCGCGGGTCATCTTCCGTTGCTCGGAGGTCGCTTTGGATCCAAGCTAGGCCTCGTGGACTGGGCTGCCGTGGAAGAACGAGCCAGCGAAGCCCTCTCCGAACTCGGTGTCACCTTTACGGGGCGAGACCGGGTGGCTGACCTCTCTGTAGGCGACACCCAGATGGTGGAAATCGCCAAGGCGCTGCTCAAGAAGACCCAGGTTCTCATCTTCGACGAACCCACGAGCGCGCTCTCGAACCGCGAAGTCGAGAGACTGTTTGGCATCATCGATCGCCTCCGCTCACAAGGCACTGCATGCGTCTACATCTCCCACAAAATGGATGAGGTGTATCGACTTTGCGATCGTGTGGTTGTGCTGCGCGATGGCAAGTCGGTTGGCGGTGGGCCGCTCAAGAGGGAAGGCCTGCCCGCATCGGAAGATAGCCTCAATGGCGCTCAATTGGTTCGCCTCATGGTCGGTCGCGAGCTCTCCAACTACTATCCGCCCAAACGCGTGCCTGATCCGGGGATGCCCTTTGATCTCGAAGTGTCCCAACTGCACACGACGCGGAAGTTCGACGACAAAGTCGTCGTGGAAAACCTCGACCTCAAAGCACGTAAAGGAGAAATCCTCGGCTTGGCGGGCATGATGGGGTCTGGCAGGAGCGAGGTGTTCTATTCCTTGTTCGGGCATCCCGCCTTCGCATCCACAGGAGCGGTGCGGCTAGAGGGGCAGGAAGCCAAGTCGGCCGATGTCCATGGCGCGTTGGAGCGCCGCATCGGCCTCGTTCCCGAAGACCGCAAGCACCTAGGCCTCCACCTCGGCATGAGCATCCAGCAGAACGTGTCCATGGCGAGCTTGTTCCGAATCTCCAAACAGGGCGTTATCGACTTCGACCGAGAACGCGAGCGCGCCGAGAAGTACATTCAGAAGTTGCGCATCAAGGCCCCGTCTGGTGAAACCACCGTGTCGAACCTCTCGGGAGGCAACCAGCAAAAGGTGGCCCTCGCCAAGTGGGTCGCCATCCACCCGAAAGTGTTGCTGCTCGACGAACCCACCCGCGGCGTCGACGTCGGCGCAAAGTTTGAAATCTACCAGCTCCTCAACGAACTCGTGGATGAGGGCGTGCGCGTCATCGTAGCGTCGTCGGAACTCCCCGAACTCGTGGGTATCTGCAACCGCGTCATCGTGCTCAATGGCGGCAAGGCCGTTGGAGAGCTCGAGGGCGAGGCTGTGACTCCTGAAAACATCATGTCTCTGGCGGCGGGTGCGACGACACAAGCCCTCGCCAATACCAAAGCCCCGGAAATGGAACTCACGCGATGACGACGCAAGTGATGCGAGACAACGTGACCCTGCATAAACCCGCGCTCTCGGTTCGGGAACTCCTCAAGCCCTACTCGACGCTCCTTGCCCTCGTCGTCCTCATGATTCTCTTCGAGTTCACGGGACGCGTCTGGAACTCTGAGGTCAAGTCTCTCGTGATGGCGTGGGTGACCGGTGAAGTCTCCGCACTCGACCTGGACGGCGTAGCGAGCGCCCTGGTTGCCGGGATCACTTCCCCCGAGTCAGCGTTCTTCACTTCGCGCAACCTCACCAACCTGACCCTGCAAGTAGCTATCAATGGCATCCTGGCCATCGGCATGACCATGGTCATCCTCACCGGAGGCATCGACCTCGGCGTGGGTTCGGTGGTGGCCCTGTG
>JBIKVI010000123.1:0-11982 GCA_044356935.1 Silvanigrellaceae bacterium
AGGTTTCGCGCAAAGTACCGCGCCGCATTCCAACAAGCCCATCCCTTCAAAAAAGGATAAGGAGAAGGAGAAGGGTCAAGAAAAGGCACCCGCCAGCTCTGTCGCCTCGGGCTTTCCGGACTCTCGCTTCGAGGACGACGAAAAATGATCTTCGCTTCCGTCGCACTGGCTGCCGCCGGAGCTCCGGCTGCTCTTGCCGCCGACGTCTGTTGGATGGCGCCATCTCGCCCAATAACTGCGCACCTAGACCAACAGGGCGAGGGAGCTCTCTTGGACGAAGCTTTGGCGGCCGCGCACGAGCGCCTCGGCGTCGCATTGTCATGGCCTCCTCGATCTCCCCTGCCCGAGAGCATCACCTCGCTCGGCAATCCTGTCTCCACGTGCGCTGTGAAAGGGGGGGCCCGCGTGCGTGTGAGCCTCGCTTTCGACCCCAAAGCCATTGCCGAAGTGCTGGCACGTCTCGCGGCTCGAGAGCATGCTCTCCTCGAGGGCCTCTCGAAGCTCGCGAGCCGGGCGGCCGTGGACGCGCCCGTTCGCCTCTCGAGCCTCGTCTCGCTCCAAGGCCATATGCGTGCCCCCGGACGTATCGCCCTCCCCCGTCTTTTGGAGGCGTGTCGCGCGGTGGGTGGCTGCTCCGAGTTCACCTCCGAGGCGGAGGCGCTTGCCACAGCAACGCTCGAGGCCGGTCGCAACGAGCTCGAGTTCATGTTCTCGCCCCAGGACGATGTCGCCAAGGCGTTGTTGGGGGAAGTGGATGCTGGTCTCGGAGCGCGGGGGCTGCGCGTGCGCGATACCTCGGTCACAAACCTAACCCGTCAGCTCAAGACTCGGTGTCAACGCGTGCTCCTGCCCGGCATAGAGGGTCAGAATTTGCGTGTCGTTGAACTCGCCTGCGAGGCGGAGGCGCTCGTGCGTGGTGTCAAAGTCGCTACCATGCGCTTCGTGGGGCGCGGACAAGACATGACTCCCGACGACGCGCACCTGGACGCGCGTCGTCGTTTTGCTCTCGACGATTTCCGCTTCAGCGGCGGAAAGTGATTGGTCGACGTACGACCTTGACCTTGGTGCGTTCGGCGCGAACGTATTCGTCGAGGCGTTCCTTGAACTTTAGTTCCAAAAGGCGCCCTTCCCATTGGGCCTTCTGGGTAGCGAACCCCGCTGCGTCGTCGAGCTCGAAGCCGAGGAACTCGAAGAAGAACACCGAGGATCCCAGTTGGAGCGGACCCACCACCTGTCCGGGCTTGATGTCTTTCAGGCGGGTCTGGAGTTCTGCTGGCAACTCGCGCATGGCGCGCGGTGGCAAGAGCCCTTCAGTCTTGAGCGCGTCGGGCGATTCCGAATAGAGCTTCACGAGCGCGGAGAAGTTGCCGCCGGTGTCGACCTCCTTGCGGATCGACGTTATGCGATCCTGCTTCGACTGCCGTTGGCTTTCCTGGAGGTCCGTTGGGACGTTGAGCACGAGGCTCCTGAGGCGCACCTTCTGTGTCGCGTTCGTCGCGGCCGCCTGTTGCATGTAGAAGTTCTTGACCTCGTCCTCCGTCACGGTGACGAGCGGGCGGATGACACGCCCGATGAAACGCTGGGTTTCAAGTTGGTTCCGGAACTCCTCGCGGTGCGATTCCGGGGTTTCTCCCTCCTGGGCGAGGAGTGCGTCGAACTCTTCGCGCGGGATGTTCTGTTGCTTGAGGAACGCGGTGATCTCCGAGGTGAGTTCATCCTCGCCGACGTCGATCCCCATTTCGCGCACGCGCAGGCCCAACACCTTCTGGTTCACGAGTTGTTCGAGGAGCATTTCGGCGTCGCTTGGAGACAGTGCTCCGCCGCTCAAAGTCCCCGTTGCGGAGAGCGTGGCTTGTCCGTCGGACGACGCGCGAATGGCTCGCTGGAGGTCCGATAGGAGGATGACTTCTTCACCGACTGTCGCCAACACGCCGTCGACCGTGGAGGCGGTGAATCCGCCAAATCCGCTCGAGGCACCGGATCCGCTAGAGCTCTTCTCTTTTGCGTTCTCGCCTCCGTCACGGTCGTTTTCGGCGGGCAGTGCCTGAGTTGTCGTCTGTGTTGGTGCAGTCTTTGTGGCCGGCGAAGGAGAAGGCGTTGGCGTGGCCTGCGGCTTCTCGTTTTCGGCGGTGGTCGTGGGGCGCGGGGTCTGCGCGAACGCAAGAGGAGCGAACGCAGCCAGAGGCGGCAGGGCGCAGGCGAGCGCGAGCAACACCGCGCCACGGGTGATTCCTGGACGGGTCGACGCGCGGAAAAGATGCGGAGTGGCGGGCATAGGCGTGGACTCACTCATTCGTCGTGGGCAGGGAACATCGCGAAAACCATGCGGCTTCCGCGGAAAAACGCGGACCGCTTGGTTATAGCGCACGGGTGGGCGAGGACAAAGGCTGTCGCCCCCTTTCTTCCCTGCTTTTTTTACGAGGGGATTCCACTCTATAGGAGACAAACAGAGAGATGTCACAAACGAGTTTTAAAATGGCATACTCAATTTCTGTTATTCATTGCATTGAACGGCATATTATATAATAGTAAATACTAATAATTGAATTAATATAGGATTAGTTCATGCAAAAAATGGAGGAATATAGAATATTAAAGGAATCAGTTGCGCTATTCCTCCGCATGGGCGTCACGGCCTTCGGTGGTCCTCTCGTCCATACGGCGATCATTCATGAAGAGGTCGTCCGCAACAGGAAGTGGATATCGGAAGATGATTTCCGCTCCATGGTTGCCATCTCTAATCTCGTACCGGGTCCGAACTCCACGGAGCTCGTCATGCACGTCGGCTACCGCCGTTGCGGCTGGCCCGGTTTGTTTCTTTGTGGACTCGCATTCATCGTGCCGTCGGTTTGCGTCGTCGCGAGTTTGGCGTGGGCCTATCGTCGCTGGGGTGCCCTTCCTGAAACCTCCACGGCGCTCCTCTTCGTTCAGCCCGTGGTCGTGGCTATCGCCCTTTTCTCCTTCTTGCCCTTTTGGAGGAGGAGTTTGGGGCGCCCACGCGAAGCCATCCTCTTCGTGGGGTGCGCTATCGCCTCTGCGATGGGAGCCCGCGAAATCGTCATCCTACTTGCCGCTGGCGGAGTCGCAGCCCTTGCGCCCCTCGTGATGACGTCGAGCCGCTCGCAAGGCGAGTCGCGCTCGGTGCTTCCCCTGCCCGCGCTCTTTCTCGCGTTCCTCGAGATCGGTGCGGTGCTCTACGGCAGCGGATACGTCCTCATCGCCTACGTCGAGCGCGCGTTCGGCCCCGACGCGGGATTGCTTTCGAGCGGCGACGTGCTTGCGGCCATCGCGGCTGGGCAGATCACACCCGGCCCACTGTTCTCCAGCGCGGGTTTCGTTGGCTATCTCCTCCACGGGTGGTCAGGGGCCTGGGTGGCCTCCGCCGGCCTTTTCCTGCCAGCGTTCCTTTTCGTGGCCTGCAGTGCTCCGTTTTGCGAGCGCCTCTTGCGCGTCCCCGCCCTCGCCCGTTTCGTAGAAGGCGCAGCCACGGCATCGTTCGCCCTGCTGCTCGTCGTCCTCGCGCAGATGGGCTTCAAGGTTTTCGGAGCCCGTCCAGAGCTTCTCCCTGTCTGCGCACTCGCGCTCCTGGCCTTGTTCCGGCGCGCGAACCCCACGCTTATCGTGGCGGCCGCTGCAATTCTCGGTTGGGCCTGGGCTCTTTCAGCCCTTGTTTAATTCGTCGCGCAGCTTGGGTCGCCGGCGTCTCCGCCGCGATCCGCGGAATCGCGGTTCGCCGTGGAGGGAGCTCCTTCGGCGGCGGCCCGTGAGGGGCGACGCGACGGGAGAGCGACGACGGATGCTCCGCCCGAGGTCTCCTCGCCGTCCACCACATGCAGGGCGAGGAGGGGGACGCGCCCCTGGAACGCGAGGATGGATCCGCTGTCACCTCGCTCGAACGCGATGCGCAGATTTTCGCGCGGCGTTCTCACCGTGAGCCCGTAGTCTTCGGCTTGGCGGAGGCTTTGGCTGGCCTCGGGCGCGAACTCGTCGAGTCTCACCGCCTTAAAGGTCGCCGTGTTCTTATCGCTGGTCAGAACGGCTGTTTGGGCGGGTTCGCGGGCGATACTCTCTGCCAGAGGTTTCCATGTCCGTTCGATGGTCTCGCGGGTGCGGAGGAGCTCAGCGTTGTAGCCCCTTGCGCGAGGTGCGCGCGCTGCTTTGTTCCAGTCGAGCACGGCCGTCAAATAGGCTGCCAGTTCCGGCGGCGCGCCCGTCAGGAAGTCCACCCCGGGGAAGAACTTCGGCAAACTCTCGAGGTCCTCGGGGGGAAGCGCGAGGGACGCTTCGAAAACCAGGAGGTCACTCCAAGAAAAGCATACGTCCTGGCGAACGGTCGTCGACGTCGAAAGTGGAGCGCGGTCGCTCGTTGATACTCCAGTGCCCGTTACTCCGCGGGCGCATTGCAGGCCCTGCGTTTGCGGTGGAGTGATGAGCCCCTCCGTGCCCAAGGAAAGGGGGACTTCCACGAGTCCTGAAGTCGTATAAAAGAGCGCTTTCACTTCGCGAACGCGCCCCAGTCCCGCCGCTACGCAATGCGCAGCCGTCCAAACGCGCACTGCCTTAGGAAAGGTAACAGGCGAGGAGGCTGTGGCCGCCGTGTTCGCACCGGCCATCGTGTTCGCACCGGCCATCGTGTTCGCAGCGGAGCTAGGTGCGTCGAAGTAAGCCGTGCACTGTGTTGCTGCGATCCCATTGTTCTGCCCATCGAAGGTGAATTGAACGAATCCAGCGCGGCCATCATCAACCACGATTCCCGTGCCTGCCTTGATGTCGGCCTTCAGGCAGCCTTGGGAACTTTCTCCGGTGCACGCGGTGGTGAGCCACGTCACCGCCGCAACGCCCGTCATGGCGATGGTCTTTGTGATGGTCGACATACCCGACTCTCCTTGCGGCCCCATCCAGGAGGCGCGCAGAGAGTTCGGTTCGATAGACAGTCGGCTTGAGGCAATCCTTGCAGGAACGACGCCAATTTGCCGGCCTCGTGATTCAGGTGAGGATGTTGGTGTCGTACAGAGGTTCCAAATCCGCGAACTCCACCCATTCACCTTCGCCGCGCCGTCTCAAGAGCCAGAAGTTAAACAGTTCGATGTCGGTGCAAACGTCTTCCGTGAACTGAACGGGGTGCCAAGGCTCATGCAGATCTTCGTGCCAGGCATTGAAGAGGCGCGTGAAATAGCGCGCGCTCTTGAGCTTATCGGTTTGCTCCTGTGGCAGACGTGCCTCGCGGCGCACCCGTCCTCCGACCACGACCATGACGTCCATTTCCTTGGTGTCGTTGTTGGAAATGAGCGCAAGTCCAGTGCGGGGCAGCTCGGCTTTCTTGATTTTGAAAGGGAAGGCGTCCAAGAGGGCGAGGCGCTCAAGGCGGTGAGCCAGCTGCTTGCGGTAAAGCGGCTTGAGAAGATTGCGCGGCGCTCTGCGCTCGGCCTCGAGGCGCGCGACTTCCGGTGCAAGCTGCCCGAACAGGAATCGGAGGATGATTTCGAGGTTCTCTACGCGCTCCTCCATTGACAGCGTATCGTCGTGGAAAGGGAACAAAGTCACGAGGTCGTCGAAGGAGTGCTTGACCACCTTGGGTGCCTCGAACGGTCCGAAGAACCAGCCAAGACCTTCTTGGAGGTGACCAACGCGCACGACGTCGTTGGTGTCCGGCAATCGGCTGAACTGGTACTTTTGCGTTCGGAGGGCCGAGCCGATACGACGTGCCTTGCGCACGGGCACAACGAGTTCTTCGGTCTCCTTGGGAACCCAGTTCTGGTAGGCGTAATTGCGTTCGTCGGAATAGGACAGGCCCGTGACGGCGTCGACCTTGCGGATAGGGACGAAGCCATGGTCGTTGCGCGAGTCCATGCTCGGGAAATAGGCCACGCCCTTGCGATTGTGGGCTTCCTCCGCCCAGTCGAATTCAGCGCCCGCCATGACGGGCACCCGCACGAATCCGGCATCGGCTCCCGTGTCGCGCGCGCGGAGGGTCACGTGGCGCATGTGCTCAACGAGGTCCCCTGGAAGGAGGAGTTGCACGTATCCGTTGGCGCGCGCCTCGTACTTGCGGGGATCGATGGGCAGGTGGAGTTTCTTGAGCTCGCGCTTCTCGCGCAGGAGGGCGCCCAGGAAATGCGGCATGCGTTCGAAGCGGTAGTCGGTCAGGTCGACGAGGAGGCGGTTGAATTCCCGCTCATCGGAAAGCTCCGTGACGCCAGAAAGGGTGCGTTTGACGTTGGAGGTGGCAGATACGTAACTCAGCTCGCGGCTCGCGTTGAACAAGTACACGATGCCGGGAGTCCCGGGGGCGCGCTCGAAGTCGCGCGCGAGGAGCCCAGAGCCTAGCCTGTTAAGCGTGGCGTTGTCGGCCTGGAGCTTGAGGAGGTCTTCCACAGAGTGGAAGCCATTCTTCTCGAGCACGGCGAGGAGCTTCCAAAAGACGTCGCGCGTCATTTCGGCGTCCGCCAGCGCCCGGTGCGCCTGCCCTCCTTTGACGCCGAAGTATTCGGCGAGGCCGGCGAGTTTCTTGTTTGGGATGTTGGGTAGGAAATTGCTCACGAGGAGATGCGTGCAGACGTAGTAGTTCTCGAACTTCTTGCCGCGGTAGCGTTTGGAATACTCGGCTACGAACGCATAGTCATTGATGGCGCCGTGCGAAACTAGGATTCCGTCGCCAATGAAGTCGAGGAAATCGTCCACCACCTTTTCGATGGTGGGCGCGTTGCGTACGGTGTCGTTATCGATCCCTGTAATTGATCGCACGATGCGGGGAATGTTCCGACGCGGGTTGACGAGCGTCTGGAACCGGCCCACTTCGACCCCGTCGACTTCCTTTACCGCCGCGATTTCGATGACTTCGCTATTGTGCGGGTTCCCGCCGGTTGACTCCAAGTCAAAAAAGACCAGAGGCACGCTGCTCGGGTGGCGTTCCATCCACGAGGGCCGGTTGGGATGTGGCACGGGCGGAGGCTCGGGCGCTGGCCGGAGGGCACGGGGAATGCGCTGGTGCTCTTGCGGACGGCGCAAATTGGGGGCCACCTTATGACGGCGCGGTTTTCCGAGTGACATTCAGTGAGTCTCAGTTCTCTACGAAGGGCTTCGGGTCGCGGGGAGGTTCGGAGCCGTGCGTACAATTCCCACAATCGTCCGGGGTGGTCAACCCGTTTTCAAGTCATGGTTTTTTTGAGAGAACAAGAAAAAATCGGCCTCGGTCCGCGCCTTTTCGAGGCCCCCGTCGCGCAGGGCTCCTATGTGAAGGGTATCGCCCTCGCGACACAGGAACGAAGTCGGAAGAATTTTTTGAGCCTCCGGGAGGAGTGCCGACTCCAGGAGGTCGTCGTGCGCCTCGGGGTCGTGGTGAAACAGTCCGTACCAGCGTGCCGCGGCCATGGACGCGAACTTCGCCCCCATGAAGGCCGTAGAGTGCCCCCAGCCCACGAACTTGGGGTAGGCCTCCTGTGAGAAGGTCGAGTCGTAGAGGAAGAGGGTGGCGTCGCGGATGAAGTCGACGAGGGCCTCGTCAGTGCCGGTGCCGTGCTCGTGGTCGGTGGCGTAAACGACGCTGGTGTCGCCCCCGGGGCTCCAAACGCGGAAGGCGAGGGAGCCCTGGGGATGATTGAGGGTTTGGAACTCTACCCGGCAATCCTCGATGAGAACGCCGTCGATGCCGTTGACCTCGTGGAAGTGAAGGCGCGGCAGGGCGGGCAACTGGCCGAACTCGATAGGAAAGAACGGGAACGAGAAAAAGCGCGCGAACAGCTCCCGCAGGCCCATGCCGCCTTTGGCGAGGCCGTAGATGTGGATCTCGGTGTCGCTACGGAACAAGGGTGCGAATTTCGTGAAACCAAGCATGTGGTCGTAGTGCATGTGCGAAAGAAGGATGTGGAACGTCTTTTCGCCCCGAGCGAGTGCGGCGTCGCCGTACCTTGAAAGGCCGCTGCCGGCGTCGCACACGATGGTGGAAGGACGCGGGCCCGTGGCTCTGACCTCGACACACGAGGTTTGACCCCCGTAGCGAGCAAAGGCCAGACCCGGGGTGGGGATGGTTCCACGAACCCCCCAGAAGGAGGCGAGCTGGGCTGCCTCTCCTTCTCCATTCCGGGTCCGCTTTTGCGAACTTTTTGGGTGCCTTGAGGCTCTGCCCACTTTCTCCCCCAGCGGACGGACGTAAAACCATTTCCGTTGTATCGGCGGCTTTGGCTCCAACTTTCGGACAAAGCGTGTCACGTCTCGAGGAAACCGGGAAGAAACTGCTTGATCTGGCGGATTTATGGCGGTTATGCAATGCGGTTGAGACCTTCCCGCCCTCCTTTCCAAGGGGTCACCGCTCCATGCAGAACGAAAAAACTTCGCTTCGCCGCCTCGAGGATTCCCGATGGGAGAGCGAGGCGGGCGGTTTGCGGAACCTCCCCTGGAAAACCGACGCCGACAACCCTTTGGCGCCGCCTGTGCTCGACATCGACTGGCTCGGAGCGCAGCCCCTGCTCCCGATCTTGGTCGAGGTCGTTCCTGCCCACACGCTCTACCGGAGCCTGTCGGCGCGTGGCCTCGAGGACTGTCTCGAGGTCATCGAATGGCTGCGCGGCGATCAGCTCCAAAAGGTTCTCGACTTCGACGTTTGGGTCGACGCTCCCACTTTGGGAACACGCGACATCGCTCCCGATCGTGTTTTCGACTGGTTGCGCGTGTGGCTCGAGATAGGCCCCGAGTTCGCGGCCGAGCGCGTTCTTGAGCTCGAGGAGGAAACACTCGTTTCGCTCCTTTCGGGCGTGTTCGACATCCAGCCGGAGGGCTTCGTCGTAACGGCCGAGAACCTTCCCGACGATTGGGTCACTACGCCCGATCGGAGGTATCATCTTAAGTTGAAGGTGTCCGGCGAGGAGAATTTCGAAATCGCGCACCAGGTCGTTCAGGCCATGTACGGCCGCGACGTGAGGCTCGCCTCCCGCGTGTTCGCATACGCGGCCATGCTCATTCGCCAGGAGTCGCTCGAAGACGCCGTGCGCTGGCGTAACGGGCGCCTGGCCGATCAAGGGTTTGTCGATCCCCAGGAGGCGCGCTCGGCCCTGCGACCCCGTCCGGCCGATAAGCTGAGTGAGGCCGTGCGCGCGCATGCGCGACGCGAGCAAGCCAAGGAACTCGACGTGGCCGAACGTCGTCGCAAGTTCGCCAAAACCGAGGCCGCCTTCATGGCCGATCTCGAACCCGAGACGGTCGATGCCGTCGCTGCTCTCCTGCGTGGCATGGATCCTACCCTGGCCATGCGTTACATCAGCGCTCTCCTGCCCGAGGACGAAATTCGCCGCCTCACCGGCGGAGTGATCGATGACGCCGACCGGATCCTCGAGGACGACGAGGTCGTCGTCGAGGCCACGGAACGAGCCATCCTCGAGGCCCGCTCGCTTCTGTCGCGCGCTTATGGAATCAACCTGCGGAGTGAATCCGCGGATGCCCTTCTCGTGGAAAGAGCCGTCGCAGCCCTGGCCGAGAGGCGACCCGACGCCGTGTTCGACATCAAGTCGCGCATGGCGCGTGTTTCCAACACGCTAGCGGCGGCCCTGTCGCCCGAAGACTTCCTCGCGAGCGAGTCGTTCGCGCGCGCTCTCGGTGTCGTGCGCGGCGCGCTCAACATGGGTCTTGAGGTCGTCCTAGCCGCACCCACTGAGTATGGACTGATCCTCGACGCCACCGAATTCGACGAGGTGCGCGCCGCGCACGCCCTGGAAATCGTCGGTCCTGAATTCCTGTTCCAGCTCGGTTGGCAGCCGCTCGCGCGTTTGCCCATCGAATTCGCGGAGGCGCTCGTGGCTCTCGAGGCGAGCTCGCCCGTTGAGTTCGGCTTCTTGGCGACCACCCGCGCAATGAAGTCCGACGATGGCGCGGTAACAGAAGTGGGCCTCGACATCCTTGCGCGCTCCGGGCGGTACGGCGACGTCCGTAGGTGGCTCGATGCCGCGGAACCCGCGATGGCTGCGCCTGCGTTTTGGATCCTCAACGCGGTCCTCAACCGCGTGCCTCTGTTCCCGGTCGCGTTCGAGAGCCCGGTCCGAACACTCAGGCCCTTCGCGCACCTCTCCGAGCTCGCGCTCGTCAGGAAGTTCGCCGCATCGCTTTCCAGCAACCTTAAAGGCTGACGAGGGTACCCCCGTGAACAAGCTCCGCTGGCAGGAAGACACCGCTCCCGTGTGGCAAGACGAAACCACGACGCGCGTGGAAATCCTCCTCAACAAGAAGTACCAATCGTTCCTCAACGGCGAGGCCTTCGACGTGGAGGCCGAGAAGAACGACGAAGTCGTCCAAGTCCGCACAACGCTCTCCTCGCTCGACGGGAAGGTCATCTACCCCATCGAGGCGGTCCTCGTGCGCTCCGGGCAGCCCGAATTCGAGGTCGAGAACCTCGCGATTCTTCTTCTCGACTATCTCGACACTTACTGGAACGAGTACATTACCGGCGGGCGCGACACATTCCTTCCGCTCGATTGGTCGAAGTACGAATGCGAGGGCGAGGAGTTCTTCTTGCGCGGCTCCGTGCGCGATCTCTCGGCCGAATCCGCCGCCGACGCTCTGTTCCGTGAGCACGGAACGGGCGAGCACCACATCGAAGGCATTTCCCAGGAAACCTGACGCCATGATCGTACCCACAGAGCCGACCCACGCACCGAAACGCAAGAAGGTCCTCGCCGCGCTGTCAGGAGGCGTGGACAGCAGCGTGGCCGCGGCGTTGCTACTCGAACAGGGCTACGACGTCGTGGGCGTCACCATGCAGCTGTGGGACTACGGCAAGAACGAGGCGAGCTGCGATCCCAACGCCAAGTTCGACACTTGCTGCAGCCTCGACGACGTGGCCGACGCGCGCATGGTGGCGCACGTCTTGGGCATCCCCTTCTACGTGCTCGACTATCAAGACGACTTCCGCGAGAATGTGGTCGACTATTTCACGCGCGAATACCTGCGGGGACGCACTCCCAACCCTTGCGTCGCATGCAACACTTTCCTGAAGTTCGATCACCTCATGGAGCGGGCTGCCCGCCTCGGGTGCGACTACGTCGCCACGGGCCATTACGCTCGTATCGAGAGCTCCGGCGAGGGCGACACGCGGACCTACAGGCTCCTCAAGGGTGTCGATGAGCGCAAAGATCAAAGCTACTTCCTCTACTCGATGACCCAGGAGCGGCTCGCGCGCACTCTCTTTCCCCTTGGCGGACTGACCAAGCCCGAGGTCCGCGCCATCGCGGAGAAGTGCGGCCTCGTCAACGCGGGCAAGAAGGAGAGTATGGAGATCTGCTTCATCCCCAACAACGACTATGCGGCCTTCATCGAGAAGCACGCGAATCCTGCCGCCATCGTGCGCGGGAACGTGGTCCACGAAGACGGAACGGTTCTCGCCGAGCACGACGGCATCCACAGGTTCACGGTTGGTCAACGCAAGGGGCTCGGATTCGCGGCCGGATCAGCCCTTTACGTAACGGGAATCGATCCAGAGACGGGAACCGTGCGCGTCGGCGATGAGTCGCACCTCATGCGCGCCGGCTTCGATTTCGGCAAGTTCCACCTCGTGCGCCCCTGCGAACCTGGCGAGGAGTTCGAGGTCAAAATCCGCTACCGCGCCCAGCCATCGCGGGGCGCGCTCCTGGTGGAAGGCCCGTCCAGCGACGCGTCGGGCTCCGGCATCCCCGCGGGCGGACGAGCGCGCTTCCGATTCCGCGAGCCGCAGCGGTCGGTGACTCCGGGGCAGATCGCGGTTTTGTATCGGGATGACGAGGTCGTCGGTGGTGGTTTCATCGACGAGGTGCTTGAGCAATGATGGACGGCCCGAAAACCCCGACGCCCGCCATGGAACGCTTCCGGTTCATTGCGGAACAGATCGAGAAGCTCAACGTGGACAAGCTCCGGCGCCACTTCCCCCACTGTGAGGAAAGCGTCTCGAAGCTCGAAGCCGTGCAAGGGCACACCTACCGCAATCGCAAGACGGCCTTGGCGAGCCTCATCCATCGTTCGAGT
>JBIKVI010000407.1:0-3308 GCA_044356935.1 Silvanigrellaceae bacterium
CCGACAAGTTGCATGAATAATTCTTGCCACGTAAAAGGGCGACTCCCCCGGGGCCTGTACCACCAGGCTGGTCCGGGAATTTTGTGCGCGCGTAAGCGCGTAGGGCAACACAAACAAGGAGTCGTTCCGTTTTTCCTACACAAAACCCGGTTCTGGACGCAAGCCTTCTGGCTTGGTCTCTCGATATTGACAAGGATCTCGCGCTCAAGGCTCGGATCAAGGGCTGCCCCTGGTGCGGCGGCTCACTCCATTCGGCCCGGTACGCCCGCAAGGGACGCACCGGGCCCGTCCCCATTCCCGATGGCTGGTCGGACTTTCACGGGCTGTGCTGCTCGCGGGAGGGGTGTCGGCGGAGGGTTCGGCCCGCGTCTGTGCGGTTCGCCGGACGGAGCCCGTGCTTTCCGCTGCTGATCCTGCTCGCTCAGCTGCTTGAAGCGCGGGGATCCCTAAGGCGCATCGCTAACCTTCGCGCGGCGCTCGGCGTGAGCGAGCGGACCGTGAATCGCTGGTTGGGATTCTGGGATGGGGTGCATGCCCGTTCGCGCTGGTGGCGCGAACGGGCCTCCCACTTTTCCCTCTCGGGAAGGGCGATCGACGCCCTGTGGAACGCGCTCTCTGGGCGCGAGGGCGCTCGCGATGCGACTCAAAACATGCTCCTGATGTGCGCGGCTCTTTGGAACGAGATGCCTCTGTATGGCGGCGCTGACCCTCCCGCAGAAGTCGCGTGATGCAGCCACGATCATTGTCGTCCTATGCAAGCGTGGTTTCCAAAACCCGCATCAGCAAGGGAGAAGGGCGTGTCGAAATCGTCCTGTCAGGAACGAGCCTACCGCATCGGATTGTGTCGATACCGCATCGTCGCCGAACTCATCGAGCGTCCATCGGACGCAGGGGAACTTGCGGCCCGGATACGCCAGATCGCGGCGCGCTCTCACGTCTTTGTCGGCCACGACGACCCCATCCGCGTATCGGAGCGCACGCTCGAAAGGTGGTACGCAAAAGCCAAAAACGCTTCCCGGCCAGGCGAAGCTCTGCAGCCCAAGCTGCGTTCGGACCGCGGTGAGCAGCGGGCGATGAGCAAGTCTCACAAGGATTGGATCGGAAAGTTCCGGCTCGCTCACCCAGCGTGGTCGGTCCAGCTCCTGTTCGATAACCTAGTCGCTGCGGGCGACGAGGGCATGCCGTCCTATTCGACAGTGCTTCGCTATATGCGTGCGGCGGGTCTGCTCGTGGGCGGCTTCACCTCGCGTCGCGCGTCGCGGCGCGAGGTGCGCAGCTTCGAGGTGAGTTACGTCGGTGAACTTTGGCACATGGACTTCCACAAAGGGTCCAGAGACGTCCTTACCGAGAAGGGCACGTACGTGACGCCGCTGTGCGTCGCCTTCATCGACGATAAATCGAGGCTCGTGTGCCATGCGCAATGGTATCTGAACGAAACCACTGAGGTTCTCGTGCACGCGTTCACGCAGGCCGTTATGAAACGTGGATTGCCGCGCACGTTCTATACCGACTGCGGCGCCGCCATGCGTGGTGCGGAATTCACTCTTGGCCTCGAAACGCTCTGTGTTCGACAGGAGCGGACATTGCCGTATTCACCTCACCAAAACGGCAAACAAGAGGCGTTCTGGCAACCACTTGAAGGTCGGCTCATGAAAATGATTCCCAAGGGAACGTCGCTGACGCTCGACGTTCTCAATCGTTACACGCAGGCGTGGGTGGAGCAGGACTACAACGCCAAGGAACATCGCGAAACCAAACAACCTCCGCTCGAACGTTTCTTCGGCTTGCCGTCCGTCCACCGACCGTCGCCGGACATCGACGCCATGCGCAGCGCTTTCGCGCTGCGCGTGACGCGCTCCCAACGGCAAACAGACGGCACCGTCGCTCTTGACGGCGTGCGGTTCCAAGTTCCGCAGTGTTACCGCCACCTCGAAAGCCTCAAGCTCTCGTACGCCAGATGGGATCTCTCCTGGGCGCACATTCTCTGCCCTGACACCAACGGCATCCTTGCGCGGATACAGCCGGTGCCGCTCGAACGAAACGCGCGCGGCATCCGGCACGCCGTCGCCGACGCGGCAACGGTAGAGCAGACAGCGTTCGAGCACGAAGCACCTAGCGACGAAGCCAGCAATCTTCCTCCGCTGCTGGCGCGTTGCCTCGATGAATACGCGAAGTTATTCCCGCACGCGGGTTACATGCCACTTCCGCCCAAGCCCGAGGAATCGCGATGAGCCGCAATCAACTGCATGCACTTTACGGACTCAAATGGAATCCCTTCCTTCCCGAGATTCCTCCCGACGCGTTGGTGAAAGACGAGCATACGAAGAATTTTTGCCGGAGGGTGGAACACGTCGTCATGGACGGCGGCTTCGCGATGGTCACCGGCGATCCCGGCACTGGAAAGTCGGTTCTTCTACGCCAGCTTCAACGTCATCTGGGAGAGATCCCGGAACTCACCGTGCGGACGCTCACGCGTCCGCAGAGCCACATCCGCGATTTCTACCGAGAGATGGCAGATCTTTTCAACGTGCCGATGAAGCCGAGCAACAGGTTCGGGAGCTTCACGGGCCTGAGAACTCAGTGGCATTCACACATCAAGGCATCCCTCTTGCGGCCGGTTCTTCTGCTCGATGAAGCACAGGAAACGCCAGATGATGTCCTCTCGGAATTGCGACTTCTGTCGTCGGTGGATCTGGATTCGCGAAACATCCTCGCCGTCGTACTCTCGGGCGATGCCCGGCTGCCGGGAAAGCTGCGCGGCAGCACGCTGCTGCCACTCGAGAGCCGGATCCGCCTTCGCCATCACCTCGACAAGCGACCTCCCGAAGACATGGCTGCGCTCCTTCGGGAGATCTTGACGCAAGCGGGTAGTCCGGACTTGATGACTGCAAAGCTCATCCAGACCGTAGCCGAGCACGGCATGGGCAACGCTCGCGCAATGATGATGATGGGAAACGAACTACTGGAGTCGGCGGAGCAACGAAAAGTGCGTGTTCTCGATGAGGATCTCTTCTTCGACGTGTTTCGGGAACGGGTGCGGAAACGGAAGGCAGGAAAGTGAGGGGCGCTGCGCACCCCTCACCCCTCACCCCTCACCCCTCACGCCGACAAAGACCGTGACTGCATCGCCGTCAAATAGCCTGGAAACTCACAATTTCGCGCGAAACGGTGGTAGCGTAAAGCCACAATCACGGCTGTAGGGCGTCGATACGTAACCCCTCGTTCTTGGCACATTGCGAGAGGGCTTCCGTGGCGTGATTCTCTCCTTCGCCACCAACGGCGGAGGTCCCTATGGCAAGACGAGATAT
>JBIKVI010000408.1:0-3306 GCA_044356935.1 Silvanigrellaceae bacterium
TCGCTCGCCTCATGTATTTCCATATACATTGCGGCTCGTCTCGCTCCTCAGGCCTCGACCTCGGCAATTTTTAAAGTGGCCCTACTGTTTGGAAGAATTGATGAGCCTAAGCTATAAGCCTAAGCTCTGAGCCTTTGCGTAGACTCCCTTGACGATGTTTAATCGACTATACTAAGTTGACACCCGAACCTCTCTTTAGGAGCCGGGCCATGAACATCGCGCACGGTATGTCGTCCATGACGACGTCACTCTTCCGCAGGGCACATGCGCTCCATATGCACCGCCAAAGCGACCCCCTCGCCCGCCAGGAGCGGTGCCTGAGGAGGGTCCGCAAACTCGTGGCTCGGACCGTGGCCGCCCGCGCCACCGGCGCCGAAGGCGTGGCGTGTTACGCGGACTATCTCCGGCGCCTCGCGCCAACGACATGGCACGACTGGTCTCCTTACGTGGAGCGCGTCGACGCCGGAGAGAAGGGCGTCCTGTTCAACGACCACGCGCGCTGCATGGCCATGACCTCGGGCACCACCGGCTACCTCAATAAGCCTGTGCCCTATAACGAGGCCATGATTGCCGCCTTCCGCGAGTACCAGTTCCTCGTCGCGGGAAGCATGGCTCACGTGTGCCCCGGTGTGAACCCCGCCTTCGACTACCGCTTGGGCTACGCGTCGGCGCAAGTCCGTGGTGGGCTTAACGCAAAGGGACTTCCGCGCACCTACACCTCCACGGTCCTCACCGCGAGCGCATCTCCCTTCACGCCGCGGCGGTTCCTCCCGAGTCCCGAGGTTCTGGCCATATCCGACTGGGACGCCAAACTCGCCGCCATCTGCGAGGCCGCGCGGGGGCGCGATGTCCGCATCGTAACGGGCATCCCCCTCTACATGAAGGCCATCTTCGAATCCCTAGTGGCCAGGCTGGGCGTGACGGCCCTCAACGTACTATGGCCGAATCTGTCGGCTTTCTTTTACTCGGGCAGCAACATCGAGCCCTACCGCGACCGACTCGATGCGCTCGCGGGCCGCCGTCTCACCTACCTCGCGGGCTACGTCGCGACCGAGGGTCCACTCGGTTTCCCTGTCGACGACTCGGGACTCATGGCCTTCAACCTTGACCACTTCCTGTTCTCCTTCCTACCCGTGGAAGGGAACGCCGAGGTTCCCTGGGGCATCGACGCCCTGGAGCCCGGCGGAGAATACGAGGTCCTACTGGGCATGCCAAACGGCTTCCTGCAGTACCGCACGGGCGACGTGATCCGCGTCGAGTCCGTGACGCCCCTGGTGGCGTTCCGCTTCGTAGGGAGGCGCGAGGCTACCATCAACCTCGGCAACGAAAAGGTCTCCCAACCGCAGCTCGATTCTGTGTTTAGGCGCGTGCGCGAATTGGCGTGCGTGACGGCCACGCATTATTTCGTGCATCCGAGTGAAGGCGGCCCGCACACGGGAGACAAGCACGCGCGGCCCCGTTACGTTTGGACCGTGGCGTGCGCGGAAGCCTGGCTCGACGGGGAGGCCCGCTCCTGCGTCGCGCGGCGGCTCGAATCGCTTCTCGATGCCGAACTCATGCGCGAGAGCCGCAACTACGAGGACAGCCGCTTGCGCGACGGGCTCATCGGTCCGCCCGAGATTCGACTCTTGCCCCTTGAGGCCTGCGACATGCTCTTCGCGCGCGGACGCGACCGCGGCCAGTTCAAGCTCAAGAGCGTCCTGCGGAGCGAAACGGAATGGCGCAGATTGCTGACGTCCGATGCCAAGGACAACGACCCGTGGCCCCTCAGGCCGCACGCAGGAAACGTCACGACCGAGAGAGCTCCCCTGTGAAGCCGACGGCGCGCATGGCCGCTCTGAGCTTCACCGCAGCTGCCAGCTTTGCCCTGGCCGAGCCCGGTCACCCCGAACTGCCCCAGGCCTGCCATGTCCGCCTCGACATGCCTTCGGCGGCGCTGGTCGAAGCCTTGCGGCGGCAGCTCCAGACCCGACCGGCGGCTGCGGTGGCGAGCATAGCGGCCAAGTGCGGCGTGTCTCCGGCGATTCCAGCCTTGCGCTCCCTTCTCGCGCGCGACGCCTTGTTCGCGCCCTCCCTGAGTCCCTATGCGGGTTGCACGGGAGCCGCCGCATCGGGCGCGGCCACGCGCTCCGGAACGGCTCTCCTCGCGCGGACCGTCGATTCCAGCGCCCTGGGCTACGTCGAACGCCACCCGGTTGTCATCCTGCACGAGCCCCCGGGAGGCTTGCGTTACGTCGGCGTCGCGACCCCAGGTGTCCATTACGCAGGAGGCTCCTCCGGATTCAATGAGGAAGGGATCGCTGTTTCGCTGCACGCCATCGGAACCTCCGACGTGCGCAATCGCTCGTTCTTGCGCGAGGGCCTCAGCGCGTTCCTGCTGCAGGACAAAGTCCTGAGCAGGGCCACGAGCATCGACGAGGCCTTCTCAATCGTGCGCGACGCCGGGCGCTTCAGCGGGTGGGCTATGCTCGTTGTCGACGCCAAGACCCAAGAGATAGCCTCGTTGGAATGGACCGCGGGCAAGGCGCTATTGGCGCGCCGCGTCGGTGGGGGAAAAGGCCTCCGAGCGGGCTCGACTCTAGCGCAGGCCAATGCGTTCCTCGCACCCGAGTTCGCGCGCGCCTATGTGCCTCATAGCTACAACAAGACGCTGGAGTCGAGGGCGCGGCTCGCGCGCGTGAACCAAGTCCTCTCGGCGCACGAAGGCCGCATCGACGCTAATATGCTCGCGCGTCTTTTGGGCGACACCCATGACATGATCCAGGGAGGTCAGCGCGCGTTCGGCCGCAACGTAACGAAGACCTTCACGACATTCGCGCACATCATGGAACCGGAGGCGCGCCGGTTCACGGTGAGCCTCGGCGACAGGCTTCCCGTGACACGCGGTCGCTTCCTCGGTTTCAGCGTCGATTTCGAGGCCGCCGCAAACGGACGGATGCCTTTTATCGTCGACGCCCTGCCCACCGATCCTCGCGATCCCGCCCGCTCGCCCACGCCGAATTGGGATGCGTCCCTGGGCGCCTATACGCGAGCCTACCTCGTTTATCGTAACGGTGGTTCCATTGCGTCGTCGTCGACACCCAACGGATCGAGCACAGCGAGCGCGGCACGGGGTATGTCCGAAACACTCGAACGCGTCGAGGATCTCCTCGCGCGCGCCGACGCACTCTCCCGGCTTGATGGGCGCGTGGAGTTTCCCTACCTCTACTTGCGCGCACGGGTGGCGCTGCGCCGCGCGACTCTGCCTGGAGTTGCGATGAACGACGCGTCCTCGCGCGCGCACCTGGCGCGTGCGGAAGCGCTCCT
>JBIKVI010000124.1:0-11785 GCA_044356935.1 Silvanigrellaceae bacterium
GTGGAGATGTTCGGCGCGCTCCTCGAGGAGGAACCCGACTCGGTGCGGGTCATGGTCAGCCTCGCGCAAGCGAAGGCGCGCATGGGCCGTGTGGAGGACGCCCTGGGCCTCATCGAGCGCGCCATTAGGATTTCGTCGATCTACTTTCCGGCCTACGCTGTGGCCACCGATGTCCTCCTGGAAAGCGGCCGCAAGGCCGAGGCCGTGGAGTATCTCACAAAGGAATTGTCGATCCACGGCAAACAGGCGGCGCGCCGAGTCCTGCTGGCCGACCTGTATTTCGAAGTCAACAACCCCAAGGCAGGCCTCGATCAAGTTCGGCAGGCCCTCGTCGACAGCCCGCGCGACGAGATGGTCCTCCTGAAGATGGCCGAGCTGCAGTTCATGTCGGGCGACGTGGAGAAGTCGATCCACTATTACGTCAAGACGCGACGGAAGAATCCACACTGCACCAAGGCGCTCGATGGCCTCGCTCAGGTGTGCGTGAGCATCGGCGAGCCGCAGAAGGCCTTCAAGATGTTCAACGACACGCTCAAGGCCTCCCCGCAGCAAAAGGACGTGCTCCTGGCGCGGGCGCGCCTCCACGAGAAGATAGGAGAGTTCGACCCAGCCCTGGGCGACGTCGAAACCTACCTCATCTCCGAACCCGAAAGCGTGGAGGCCCTTCTCATTCGAGGTCGGCTCCTGCTGCGCCTCGACCTCTCGAAGGAGGCCCAGGCGACCTGGCAGGAAATCGAGACCATCGCGCCCACGGCCGACAACTACGCCAAGATAGGCGTGGTGTGCCTGAAGATGAGCCGTTACGAGATGGCCCGCCGCGCCTACGAAAAGGCCACGCAGCTCGATCCGCACGCGCCAAAGTACCAGTTCAGCCTCGGATACGCGTTCGAGAACTTGCGTCTTTATGCGTCCGCCATGGAATGCTACCAGCGCGTCCTCGGCCTCCATCCTGGAGACGCGGACGCCAAGGACGCCTTGGGGCGAGTGCTCCAGAAGACACGCAAGGCTGGATGAGGTAGACTTCCAACGACGACGCGCTTCCTTGCCGCGTCGCCTCGAGGGACGCCACATGCACGACGAAGATTCTCGCCCTCCCGGCGGAGGCGCCGATCGCCCGCGCGGCCGCTCTCGCATTCGCGCCGCGCGCGATAACCATCAAGGGTCCGACTCCCACGGAGTTCCCGAGCGCCTGCGCGGGTCAGAAGCCCCTCGTGCTGCAGAGCGACCTTCCGAGGGCAGTGGCGAACCTGAGCGCCACGGGGGGCCGGGCAGGGACAAGAAATACGCGGGCGCGCATGCCCGCTACAAGACCCACGACGACGGAGGCGACATGGACCCGACGCGCGACCCGGACGACGCGATCATCGGAACACGGCGGTTCATCGTCGAGGAGTTCGGCGACATCGCGAAAATTGGTGGCGACCTCCTCAAGCGAACCATGTCCTCGGGATTCGATGTCTTCAAGGAGGTCACGGAAGGTCTGCCCAAGGAAGCCTCCCAGCTCATCAGCAAGGGCAAGGACGAAGTCCTGCGGGGCCTCTCCAAGGAGGTCCTCCAGAACGTCATGGCGTCCACCGTCGACCGCGTCTTCGCCATCGTGCGCGAGCACAAGCTCGACATCACGGTGAGCGTGCGCCTCAAGCGCGCCGACGACGCCCCGGGCGCGAATCGCGAGCGACGCTGACAACCAGGCCTACGGTGCTCGAGGTCGCGCAGCCGAGCGCGGCTTGCCGCGGTTTGGGATCTCCGCGCCGTGGACGTCCACGCAAGTAACCTTTCCGCGAGGATCCCCCATGACGGCCACTCCCCCCTTCGCCCCCGAGCACATGAACGCCGAGGCTGACGACTTCGTCGGAAACGGCGGTCGCGGACGCTTCGTCTTCCTGCCAGGTTCCGACGGCCGCGCCGCCCGCATCGCGGAACGCTTCTCCGCATTGCGGGTGCGCAAGCATCCGCGCGCCCACAACCTCTACCTCGGAACCCTCCCCACACCGGTGGGCACCCTCGACGTGGCGTGCATCTCCACGGGCATGGGAGGCGGGAGCATCGACATCGTGGTCAACGAACTTTGGCGGCTCGGCGCGCGGCGTTTCCTTCGCGTCGGGACGGCCGGCTCCCTCCAGCCCGGCCGCGTCCGCGCGGGCGCGCTGGTGGTGCCTACCGCCGTGGTGCGCGACGAGGGCACGTCACGGCGTTACCTTCCTGTGGAGGTGCCTGCTACGCCTTCCATCGATGTCCTGATGGCGGCTCGCGATCTCGCTCATTCCAAATCATCCCCGATGGTTTTCTTCGGCATCACCCACAGCAAGGACTCGCTCTACGCGCGCGAGTTCGGCGCCGGTCCGCAAGCACCTGAGAACGCTCGTTACATGGAACTCATGCGAGCCGGTGGCGTGCTCGCCTCCGAGATGGAGTGCGCCACGCTCTTCACGTTGCGCGCCGTTTGGGACGGCGAAACACCTCACGACGCTCCCGCGCCCCAGGTGGGAGCCGTTCTGGCGGTGGTGGGCGACGACGAACCCTTCGCAGACGCGCGCGCGCAGTCCGACGCCATCGAGCGCGCCATCGAGTTCGCCCTCGCTCTCGCGGTTGAGCTCGATACCCGCGATGCCGCCGTAGATGCCCGCGATGCCGCCGTAGATGCCCGCGATGCCGCCGTAGACGCGAAAGGAACACGCCCATGACCGCCTTCGCCCTCCAGGCGGCTTCCCTCGGCGGAGCGGCCCTCGTCCTCGCGGCCTTCACCGGAACCTCTCTCGGCAAGCTCGATCCGCGCGGCCGTCCCGCACAAGCCCTCAACTTCCTAGGTTCGGTCGTCCTCTTCACGGTGGCGAGCATCGGCGGCCAGTGGGGCTTCATCGTGCTCAACGGCACGTGGGCCGTCGTAAGCCTCTACGGACTGGTGCGATCGTTCCTGTCTCGTTCGTAGAGCTCCCAACGCGAACCCTAGAACCGGAACGTGACCCCGCCGCGCAGGCCCGCGTGATCGAACACGTGCACGACGTCGGTCTCGGCGCGCAAGGAAATAGCGTCGTCGATGTGGAAGAACCCACCGACGACTCCGGTGAGCTCCG
The DNA here is from genome assembly GCA_044356935.1 of Silvanigrellaceae bacterium. Classification (GTDB taxonomy): domain Bacteria; phylum Bdellovibrionota_B; class Oligoflexia; order Silvanigrellales; family Silvanigrellaceae; genus JADCJN01. The sequence goes on from JBIKVI010000124.1 coordinate 3,075, forward strand.
CGCCCGTATGCCGCTCGTCGTCGCCGAAGCGCACGCCGAATCCGGGCGCGCCGAAGGCCGACCACTTCGGATGGAGATGGAAGTCCCAACGCATGCGACCACCCACGAAACCCGTGGGATCGCGTCCGGCGACATCAAAGAATGCCACTGCCTCGCCATGGACGGAGTTGTTGATGGGTGGAACGAATCCATGGGGCACGATGAGGAACGACACAGCCACACCGAGCTCGACGAAATTGTCGAAGCCCACTCCGGCCAGGGGCGATACGCTCGTCTGGCCCTTCGGGATGTTGCCGGCCTGTCGAATGAAGGGGGCCGCCACCGCCATCGTGCGAGCGTTGCCTGCGTGCGTCGTCGCGGCCAGGGTCGCGAGAATCAACCAAGCCCTCGGCCTGCCGCGCGCCTCACGGCTTCCAAAAGAAGTCATCGTCGCCCTCCGTTTTCGCGTCATCGGCCTCGGTCTCGGCGTTGGTAGCGAGGGGTCGACCTCCCCTCGCGATGAGTTCGGTGATGACGGGCCGGCAGCGCGTCGCACCGCATCCGCCGTTGCCGCTCCCGCAGGCCTTGTTCACCTTCTCCACGGTGTCGGCGCCCTTCCCTATGGCGTCGCAGATCCTCCCCATCTTGATGCCCTTGCAGATGCAAACGACGCGAATGCGCGCTTTGATTTCGTCGAGGGTGAGGGCCTTGGAGTCGCTGCTCATGGTGTTTCCTTACCGCTTCCGGGGAACGCACCCTCGTCGACTTCGCGGCAGTAGTTCTCCACCGCGCCGACGACCACGTCCTCCAGCGAGGCGAAGTGCTTGAGGAACTTCGGACGGAAGTCCTTGTTCAATCCGAGCATATCCTGGAGGACGAGGATTTGCCCGTCGCACCCGGTTCCAGCGCCGATGCCTATCGTCGGAATTCGGACGGCGGCGGTCACGTCGATGGCGACCTCGGGCGTGACGAGCTCGAGCACGATGGCGAACGCGCCCGCCTCCTGCAGACGGAGGGCCTCTTCGACGATGCGCGCCCGCGCGGCGTCGGACTTGCCCTGAATGCGATGCCCTCCGAGCGCGTGAACGCTTTGGGGTGTGAGACCCACATGCCCCATGACCGGTACGCCCAGGCTCGTGAGGGTGAGGATCTGTTCGCAAAGGGCCGGCGTGGCGCCTTCGATTTTCACGGCCTCCGCGCCAGCGCGCATGAGGGCTTCTGCGTTACGGTAAGTGGCGTGTGCGTCGAAGCCGGCAGCGGCGAAAGGCATGTCGGCTACGAGCAGCGGGGTGCGCAAAGCGGCGGCCACGCAGCGCGTATGGTAGGCCACGTCCTCGACGGTGACACCGATGGTGCTCCCACGGCCCTGCACGACGTTGCCGAGGGAATCGCCCACGAGCACGAAATCGAGGGGCGCGCGTTCGAGGAGGCGGGCGAAGGTCGCATCGTAACAGGTGAGCGAAGTGATCCTGCGAACCCCCTTGAGGGCCGTGAGATCGGGAACGCGGACCTTTTTGCGTGAGGCGGCCCGAGGAGCGGTATCGGAATAGACCATGGGGGCTATGACCTCCTGAGTCGCGGGAAAAAGGGATGGGTACCGCGACACCTGTGGCCAGCAGCGAATCGCCATACCGTCGAAGTGTCAAGGGGCTAGGAGCGCCCGAAGGGGGGTATGGTCGGCGCTGTTTCCGCGAACCGTGCGTCGCAACAACTCGGCTTCCCGGGAAAAATGCCCCGGGCTCAAGCTCCCGCGCGTGGCTGGCCGATACCAACGATGGAAGAAGACACGCCAACTTAGAGGATGGCGCCATGATGAAACGTCCCGGGCATCGCCGCGTCGCGGTGCTCGCCGCCGCCTTCGCGCTCGAGGTCTGCGTCCCCTTGCTGTTTCCTTGGCTCGCATCCGGAGACGGCAGGGCACTCGCTTCACCTGCGCCATCGTTCGGAGCGCGCCTGCCTTCCTACGTCAAGCCCGGGGCTGGATTGGCCGAATCCGCGGATTCGGCCGACACCCGCGCGAGGGCGACCACACGCTACGGGGGCGAAGCACCCAATGCGATCGACATGAAGGCAGTCCCCATTCGTCTGAAAGTCGGCGTTCGATACGGACTCAACGCTCCCAGGGCGACCAGACTGAACCGGCCCCTCATGGACGCGGTGAAGGCCGCCGCCGACGAACGATTCAACGCTTGCTACAACCGGCACCTCGAGGCCTACCCCGAGCGCCGGGTGACAACCTTGGCATTCCGCGTCCAGCTCGAAGCGGGAACGGGACGCGTGGTTAAACTCTCGCGCGCGCCCGGCGCCAAGGACGACGTGGCGCTCGCTCAGTGCGTGGGACTCGCCCTGCGCAAGGTCGTCGCGCCCGTGGACCGTCCCGTTGCCGCCGACTTTCGCATCCAGTTCGCCCACGCCTACCAACGACCGACGGCCACTGAACAAGCGCGAGCCGACGAGGCCCTTGCACGGGCCGAAGCCATGGTCAACAGCGACGCGAAGCGCGTCGCTTCGCGCAACAAACCCCTCACGCGGCGGGTAGCTTACGCTCGCTAGGAACCACTTCGAGACGCGCGATCAAATCATCACTCCGATATTCACTTCGCGCGATCGGAGCCCCAAGTCGCGTCGAGGAATCGGTCCCTTCCCGAGCGGTACCTATAATATTTATAGCGGATCGCATTCTTCCTATAGTAGTCCTGATGGTATTCCTCAGCAGCGTAAAAGGGCTTGGCCGGCAGGATTTCTATCGTCAGTGGCTTCTTGAAGCGGCCCGAGCGCGCAAGCGCGTCCTTGGAGCTTTGCGCCGCGGCCCGTTCCTTTTCGTTTGCGTACCAGATGACGGGTCGGTACGACGACCCGCGATCCACGAACTGCCCCCCCGCGTCGGTGGGATCGACTTGGCGCCAGAACGTTTCAAGAAGGGCGTCGTAATTGACGAGATTGGGATCGTAAACGACCTCCACCGTCTCGACGTGGCCTGTGACGTTGGTGCTCACTTCCTCGTATGTCGGATTTGGCTTGGCGCCGCCCGTGTATCCCGACACCACGGCCTTGACCCCTTTCATCTTTTCGAAGGGAGGTTCCATGCACCAAAAGCAGCCTCCCGAGAAAAGCGCGCGCGCTTCCACCACTGCCGTTTTGTCGGGGGTGAAGAGCGCGGCGAACTCGCCGTATCCCTCTTTGGCAAGATCGGCGGCCGCGACGAAACGCAGAGCGGCCGAGTTCATGCACCAGCGTTGTCCGGTTGGGGCGGGGCCATCGTCGAAAACGTGACCCAGATGGGAATCTGCGTGTTTCGAACGTGCTTCGGTGCGCACCGACAGCAGCTTTCGATCCTCGCGCGTGGTGACGTTCTCCTTAACGAGAGGACGCGTGAACGAAGGCCATCCGGTCCCCGAGTCGTACTTGTCGAACGAGCTAAAGAGCGGCTCACCCGAAACGACATCGACGTAAATGCCCGCCGCATGGTTGTTCCAGTAAGTGTTACGGAAGGGCGGTTCGGTATCATCCTCCTGGGTCACGCCGTACTGCAAAGGAGTCAGCTTGGCCTTCAACTGGGCAGGGGAGGGCCTTTGGAAGCCCCTCGCGCTCCAGGCGAATGCCGCATGGGAAGGATAAGGCCCCGCCGTCGACACGGCGGAACACAGGGCAACGAGTGCGGCGAAAAGCGCGCGGACAGTACTTGACGGCATAAAAGAGGCCTCCTTGCAGGGCGGGTTGGCTTTCCCCAAGCATACTCCGTTGGAAAGCCCTGCCCGGTTACGAGGTGGCCTTCGTCCCGAGATTCGCCCTGGTCGACACGAACTTTAGGGCAGGAAGCAACTCATGTTCTCACCCGCCAGGAACTTCGCGATCCTGTCGTAGGGTATGGCGAAGTTGAGGTTCTGCGAACCTTCAGCGGCAGCGAAACCCACGATGATCCCGAGCAGGCGGCCACGCGCGTCGAGCAAGGCCCCCCCCGAGCTGCCTTTGGAAATGGGAGCGTCGAACTGGAGGCCCTCGGGCCGCACGCCGTTGAAAAGGCCTTGGGTAATCGTGCGGGGCAGCTTCTCGGGGTTGCCGAGCGCGAACACGGGGCTTCCCTTGGCGGGTGGGCGGATGTCGTCGAAAGGAGGCAATGGACGAAGTGTACGGAGGTGTTCTGCGCCCTCGTGCCCATAGGGAACGAAAGCCAAGGCGAGATCGAGGTCGGGGTCGTCGGGCAGGCAAACCCCACTCACGACGTAACGGGCGAGCGTCTCCCCGTTGGCATTGGAGCCCAGGCCCACCCGCACTTGCACGTTCCCTTGCAGCACGTGGCGATTGGTCATGACCACCGCCTGCGTTCCCTCGAGTATCTTGGCCTCCTTTTTGGCGCGCGAGAAGAATCCATAGGGAACAGGATTGTCGAATCCGCCTTCACCGCGACGCAAGGTGTAGGCCCCGCCCTTGCCGGTGAGAGTTCCCACGAGAACGCCCGAACCGTAGTTGCCGTCGCCAAGCATCTCGGCAATGGCCGGCGCGTTGAGGGCGAAGATCTCGCGCGCGTCCGGGCCCGCCGGAGTGGGATCGGAGAGGTCCGCTTCGCCGTCGAATCTCGCTATCGCAGGAGGATTGGCAGCGGGAGCGGGTGCGAGCGACGCGGGCTGGAGCGTCACCGGATCCGGCACGTCATCGGCTACCAGCCGAGCGTCTTTCATCGCCTGTAAATTGTGGGCGGCAGGTCCGTACCCTTGCTGAGCCGCGCGCTTGTACCAGCGCGCGGCCTCATGCGCTTGCTCCGAGGCTCTCCGACCGAACCAAAGAGGATCGAGGAGCAGACCGAGCTGGTTTTGCGCGCGAGGATCGCCTTGCTCGGCGGCCTTGCGCATCCACTTGCGCGCCTGTTCGCGCTCGAGGGGCACGCCCTCTCCCGTGGCGTAGAGCAATCCCATGGAATACTGCGCATCGGCGTCCCCCGCCTCAGCGGTCTTGCGAATCTCCAGCAGTGCGGGCCCTCGCGAGGGTCCTCCCGTGGGCGCGGCCACGGCCAAAAGCGACGTCCCCAAAAGCACAGCACTCGCCACGCCGATGAACGTCGCTTTTTCGACCCATCCCCAAGCCGCCATGAGCGTAGGCATCCTCTCCTCCGCGGCGATCACCTCTTCGCCGCTCCACGGTTCGGCATGGCCGCCGGATGCGTGAGTGCAGGGGTCAAGGGGATGGGAGGCACCAAATGCCTGAACTGGTCTACAAGACTGCACCTACATCCTAAGAACGGGTCAAGGCGAGATGAAGGAGGGGGGATTCGACCCTTTGTTCATGCTGAATCATGCCTATGCAATGATTCGAGACAATCTCTGCACCCTGCGCAGGGCCACCTGGTGCACGACAAAACGCCTCGACAGACTCCACGACCTGCTCGACATGTACGCATGGTGGCACAACGGCACCTTGTTGCCGAAACGACAGGCGGAAAAGGAAACACGACGGCGCAATCGGCAGCGCAAACGCCTCGCAGCTCTCGAGGCGCAATCAAGTTGACCAGTTCAAAAGAATTGGGAGAACGCCAACTCCGTAAACAACGCCCACCCGTCGCCGCCGAGTATTTTTCCGTAGGCCAGACTGGGAAATACCTGCACGCCCTTGACGTCGATGGTGAGACGCGTGGCGACGCTGGCGCTGTCCACGTTCTTGAATCCGGTGAGATTCAGCTCGTCGGTCACGCCGCCGCGGCCCACAGCCATTTCGCCGCGAAGGGTCTCGAAGTAGAAGATCGCGAAGTTGCTGTCGAGCTCTTCGACGATGGGGAAGTTGTAGTCGAGCGTGGTGCGATAGCTTGTGGTGCCCGCGCGTCGGGTGAAGAGGGCCGCGTCTCCCGCAAGTGGGTAGTTCAGCTGGTTGAGTCCGCTGCCCGAACCGAGCAGGTAGGTGGTGTAGGGCTGGAACGTCTCGCGCAGATTCAGCGTGTGCCCTCCGCGCGTCGAAGCCAAGCGACCTCGCAGGGTGAGTGCGTGATTCTTGTAACCGAGCATGCTCGTGCCTGCCGCCACATAGCTCTGGTAGTCGAGCCCGGTGGAGGGCGTGTCGTCGCCCTTGCGCGCATCGCTCACGCTCTTGAACTTGTCGGCCGAGAGCACCAGAGAGGTCTTCCAATCGAGCCAGCTGCCTCCCGTTCGCGCGCCGCGATCGTAGAACGCAGCCTCGAACAGGGTGAAGCCAAGGTCCGCGCCGCCTTGCGCAACCACGGTGCGCTGGACGCCAAGGGCGGGCGAGTCATCGGCGTAGAAGGGCGAATCGCGCTCATAGAGCGGGCGCAAACGATATCCGCGTAGCCTTGTGCCAAGCCAGATGCTCGACGGCTGGAAACGGTGCAGAGTGGCGATCTCGCCCCCTTCCTCGCGGAGGTAACTGACCAGACGAAATCGTTTCGAGCCGGGCTCGCGCGTGGAGATGAAGCCGCAGCTATCGTAACGGTTCGTAGGGCAATCGTAGAGGTAATAATAGCCGTTGAAGCGCTCCTGCGAGAAGGCGCTCACGCTCAGGCCGTCGAACACGCGGTTGTTGAGATAGGTCACCGATCCCGAGAGTCGGTTCGTGTAGAAGTTGTAGAAGCCGAACACCTGCACGCGCTGCCGTTCCATCTCCTCGTTGAACGGCACGCTCACCAGGCCAACGCTCCAGGAATCCAGGGGCGGAGGAACGACGAGGGGATAGGTGAACCAATGGCCATGGCGGTAGTCGGCGTCGGTCTCTTCGGGTTTGATGTTCCGTTGTTCCAACGTCTGGAAGGGCACCGGCGTGGGTGCGGCCACGGGCGGTGTTTCTGGCGAGGCACCTGCCGCTGATTCAGGTGCGGCCACGGCGCCTGATTCAGCTCCCGTGGCCGCGCGCGATGCGACCAGCCTCCCACGCTTTTGCGCTGCGAGGCGCGCGTAAGGCGGCACAAAAGGCTCGTAAGCGGGGGGGCGTTTCCACTTCGAATCTTGGGGAAGGCTGGCGGCCCACTTCGTGTAGGCCGCTCCGAGGGCCTCTGGATTCACGCGATGGTAGGCGTTGTCCCACCCGTCGAACTTCCAAAGTCCCACGTCGTCGCACCCCTCTACGCCACTCGCGCCGCCGCAGCCGCCCCACGGCTTGATCCCCTCGATCCACTCGGGAATGGGGGCGAGCGGGCGCACCACGCCTTGGGAGAGTAAGGCCAAACCCAGGACGTCGTGCCAGCCCACGAGCATCACCAACGAGCCGTCGACGCGCTCCATGGCGTCGCGCACGACCTGCTTTTCTGCGGGCAGCACCACGGTGCGCGACTTGTTGCTGCAAATCTTTTCCACCGAGGTGCGTTCGTGGTCGGCGTCGACAACCACGTGCACGCAGTTCTCCGTCAGGACATCCTTGGAGGAGCGTGCTTTGTAGACCAGACGCACGGTGTGGGGAGTGGGCCACGTGTGGACCGGCACAACGGCCTTGCGTTTGGCGTTGAGCGCGTAGAGCGTGGTGCGCCCCCGCAAAATGCCCAGCGCGAACGCCCGGCCGTCGCCCAGAGAGAACACCTGCTTAACGTAACTGGGATCTTCCTGGCTGGCCAAAGGCAGCACGACGGGGGCGCTGAGCGTCGCGTCGCGGGCATCGCGCAGGTGCCCGCTGAAAGCGACGTAACGGACCTCGTGCCCCCACGTGCCGTTCGAGAACTCGTTGGCCTTGACGGTCCAGAAGCCGCCGTCGGAGAGCTCGGCAGGATGAACGTCCCAGGTGCCGCTTCCCTCCAACGAGATCTCGCGCCGGTTCCCTCGGATGGCGTCGGGGTCGACTTCCCTCTGCGCCTGCTCGGCCTTGTCGTCTGTGGTGCGCACGGTCTCGCCGCGGTTGGCCATGAATGCGCTCGCGTAGGGCTTCAAAGTGAGCTGCGAGAGGATCGTTTCACCTTCGCCGAAGGCGAGGACATTGGGCGTACCCGAGGAGACCACCGTGGCTTTGGCGCCCGTGGGAATGGCTCTGGGCATCCCCTCGAGGGCCTTCTTCCAGCGCTCCTTCTCGAGGCCGATCCACTCGGCGTAGGCGTCGGTGGGGCTCTTCTGGAACACCGAGTCAACCATGCGCCGCTCGGCGTTGACGAACGGCGGCGTGAGCGTCTTCCACGAAAGATCGTTCATGAGCTCGGGCAGCTCCCGGCCCGACGTCTCGACGAGGTGGGCGAAGAACCGTCCCGCCGTCACGTAGCCGCGCACGAACACGTCGCCCGAGGCCTTGTAGAGAGCGTGCATGCGATCGAAGGAAAGGAAGCTGTCCTCGAGCGCCATGGTGCGGGCGACGCCGGCGGTTTCCAGTCGTCCCATGGATTCGGTGAGGTATTCCGGAAGTCCCTCCATCCACCACGTTGGCACCATGGCCAGCGAAAACGCGCGTCCCGCAACGCCCACGTGCGGATCGAAGTGCTCGTACATGAGCCTGTGAACGAGTTCGTGCTGATAGAGGCCCGCGCCCGAACCACTGAACACCGGCAGCTCGATGGATTGTGTCGTGAGGTTAGCGAATGCGGCGCCGTCCACCTGGGTGCTGAGGATCATCGGCACGCGTCGGAAGCGCGAAACCCGCGGCTCGGGAGGGAACGGATCGGGCGTCGACGCGTCGCCGGCGAGCTTCACGCCGAGGAGCAAGGAGAGATCGGGATACGCGTTCTCCACCGCGGTCAAGGCGTAGCGCGCCATCTCGGGAGCGCGCACGTCGTGGTAAACGGAGAAGCGATCGCTTTCGAGCCTTCGCCAGTCCACGTC